>DATFLI010000201.1:0-6679 GCA_035267805.1 Balneolaceae bacterium
TCCAATTGATCTTAAAAACGTTCTGGAAATATAATTTATTTTTTGGGATACTAAATTTGGCATTTTAAATCGAATTAAAATCGAAAGCAGAATAAAATCTGCTTTCGATTTTCGTTATTATTAGTAATCAATCAAACCAACTTTCTACTTTTCTTATACCTGTTCCAATTAACCATCCAACATCATAAAAAAAGGAAGTATCATCTGTCGGTCTTCCACCATAGATTTCTAAGTATTCTTTTTGATTTAATTCTTTGAATTTACTCATAACTTACTCCTTTTTATTTTTTGAATTAGTTTCCATTCAAGCCATCATCTAGGCCTTTTTTGTATTCCGTGTATGCCCATTGAAAAAACATAATCATATCACTGCTAAAATTTCCTATTAGGACTCCACCATCAATCGTTTGTAATTCATTTATTTTTAATGAGATGATTCCCATATCATTTAGATTATCCATAGTATTTTCACCTATTTAATTTTGGTTTTAATAATGAAATCATTATTCATGTTATGATTTCATTATTAAGTAACTACTTGTCACTGCACTAATAAATACAGTGGTTCAAAATTTATTGAAAAGCCTCCCGCTGTTCGTTTTTTTTCAGTTGGATGAAGGCTTTTAAACTCCGCTATTATTTTGCCATGCTCCTCATATACATAGCTTTGACGATAATAGTCGTAGGTAATAGGACAGTCGAATTCTTCTTTTAGCTCCCTGAGAAACTTGTAAAGCCAACGTTCGGAGATATCCAGTTTTTTGGCCAGTTCTTCCGGCGGTCCCGTGCTTTTTCGTCGTATCATGGCATCAAGGCGTCGGATTCGGCTTAAATAGGTATGGAGTGACATAAGCTATCTAATTTTAGTTTTGTTTTTGAGGGGATTTAAAACCACCCATGTTATGCTGAACCTGCCTATGCCGAAGCGGTTTTCGCGCAGGCAGGCTTGTTTCAGCATCTTTGCACGGAATAAATCCTTCAGATTTTCTGATTCATATTTTTAAATTTGCTTATTTAAACACTTCCGTTTTTTCCAGGTAAAGTATTTTCATTTAAAATTGGAAACTGCTTCTGCCAAAGAGCGAAATATGCTGCTTTTCTCTTCATGAGTTTTTTGTGATTCCCTTCTTCCATAATCTTACCTTCCTCAAGCACACAAATTTTATCCGCTTTAAAAACAGTACTTAAGCGGTGTGCAATAAGGATAATGGTTTTGCCTCGCTCGGTCAGGAAATCAATAGTGCGCTGTACATATTGTTCTGATGAGGAATCAAGAGAAGATGTTGCTTCGTCAAGTATTAGGATTTCAGGATCTTTGTACAATGCCCTGGCAATAGCTATACGCTGCTTCTCTCCCCCTGAGAGGCTGGCACCATTTTCTCCCAGATATGTCTCGAAACCATTGGGAAGGTTTTCAATGAATTTTATGATTCGCAGTTGTTGACATATCCCAATTATTCTCTTCATATTTGGATTAAATTCCCCGACCGCAATGTTGTCAATGACATTTCCGGCAAAAAGATCAATGTGTTGAGGCACTACTGAAATAGTGTTTCTCAGACTCTTATTGGTTATATATTTCAGATTTATATTGCCAATGAAAATATTTCCTTCGTCCAAAGGATATAGTTTCTGAAGGATATTGATAATGGTAGTTTTTCCAGAACCGCTTTCCCCGACAAACGCAGTGGTTTTCCCTTTTGGAATAGAAAGGGATAGGTTCTCAAAGATAGTCGCTCGAGACCCATACCGAAATTTTACATTTTTAAAAGTGATATCACCAACCAATTTAGGGTTTAGCTCTATTTGCTTCCCCTCTTTTTCCTTTTCAAGATCCATAATTTCAAATAAGCGATCAGCGGCAATCATAGCATCCTGTATTGTTTTGTTCAAACCGATTAGTTTGCTTGCAGGCCCAGTGAAATATCCGATGACTGCATAGAAAGACATCAACTCACCGGTGGTTATCGCATTATCTATCACATAATATGCGCCTAACCAAAGTAAAATGATGGTGAACAGGCGCGAGGAAAATTGTGAAGCATTACTTGAGAAAACAGAGTTAAGCCCTGAACGGTAGGTTGAGTTGAGTAATTTTACAAAATGATTCTCGGTTTTGATGTTTGAATAATCCTCAAGTCCAAATTGTTTAATAGTGGATACTGAATTGAGAGATTCGACTAATTGTGATTCAAGATCAGCAGCATTTTCCATCACCTTGCGCTGCGTTTTTTTATTAATTCTATTAGTAATAAAATAGATAAAGGCATACGCAGGGATGATGCAGACCATAATTAAGCCTAGTTTCCAGAAATAGGTGAACATCAGTCCAAAAGAGAATAGCACCACAAATAAATTTACTGCCAAATTGATGGAAACATCATTAATAAAGGCTCGAATTTTTACCGCATCATTGATGCGGGATATAATCTCACCGATCCGCATAGTATCAAAGAAACGTTGGGGCAGTCTCAGTAGGTATTTATAATAACCGAGAATAAGTCGTGCATCAATAAGTTGACCAGTTTTCAGAGTGAAAATGGTCTTGGTAGCCCCAATAAAAATTTGGAGCAGCAGCAAGATGATCATTCCCGTTCCCAACAAATTTAGCAGGTTTTTGTTACCCTCTACCAATACATGATCTACCATCAACTGAACAAAAATGGCAGTAGACAGACCAATGAGGGTGAAGATTGCCGCACCGAAGAGGGCTTGTAAAAGTATTGCTTTGTGCGGTTTAAGCAAGAACCATAATCGATTGAAGGTAGAAATCTTTTTATTGCCTGGCTGGAAATCTTCGTCAGGCATAAGCAAGACTAAGACCTTGGTCCATTGTTCTTTAAATTTTTTATGTGGGATTTTACGTAATTTGCCATCTTTGGGGTCCATTATTAGGATGTGAGTATCCGTAGTATCATAAATGACCACAAAGTGATGGAGAACTTCTTTTACAACCACATGGGCGATGGCAGGAGTGGGTATTTTAAACAGACTTTTGAATTCTCCTTTCACACCTTTGGCCGAAAACCCTAACTTCTCTGCTGCCTCTATCATACCCAGGATATTAGTGCCTTTTTTGTCTGTTGAGGCGTATTGTCTAATACGTGCAATAGGGAGTTTTAGATTATGATGGGCAGCTACCGATGCTAAACATGCCGCTCCGCAATCTGTGATATCATGTTGTTTAATACCAATTTTACGCTCTTTGATACGCATAGATAAGATTCTAAAATTTAATTTCTCTTGATTTAATGCTATTTGTAGATGCTGAAAGAGATACTGAGACAAGCTCAGCACTAAAGATTCAGCATAACATGAAGTTTTCAAGGCTGTTAAATAGCCGACCTGTTGGTAGGGGCATGATTATCCCAAATGGGGTTTAGCCAATCATCAATGTTATCATACAATAGTTGGAAAAGACTGCGCCTGGCAACCTTAAATCTTGCCTGCAGTGTCATCCCTTTTTTTAGCATTCCTTTATATCCATTTCCCAGTTCCAGGTACGGTTTATTTAGAGTACTGCGTACTTTGAAAACCGGTTGGTTATTGATTACCGAAACATCATTGGAAATTTCCTGCACTTTTCCGGTTAAAATTCCCCATTGATTATAGTCAAATGCCGAGACTTGGAACCTTGCGACCATCCCTTTCTTAATCAATCCAATTTTTTGGGGAGGCACATAGCATTCAACTATGAGACCCGTATCGGGCGATATTTCTGCCAATGTCTGATTGGCCGACACATAGCTTCCTTCATAAAGGCCTTGTATATTTTGGACTGATCCTGAGACAGGTGCTTTGATAATATGTTCTTGAAGTTGTTTTGTGAATTGCTCCCGTTCAGTCTCTAGTTCTTCTAATTTGTCTTTATAAGTTATTTCCTGAGACCGCCATTTATTTTTCTGCTGTTTAAAAAGAAGCAGTAATTCGCTTCGGGTAGTTTGTAAAGAAAAAAATGTTTTCTCATAAGCTGCTTTACTCAAAAATTGTCTTTTATATAATTTCTCATCCCGCCAAAATTTTCGACTTATCTTTTTAACGTTCTGGAATGCATTCCTTGCCTGTTGCTTAAATTGGAGTAGTGATTGATTGTATTTGGCGGTTTTTAGGTCAAGTGATTTGAAAATAGAGGAGGAATCTATAGCCTCAAGTTTGGAGAGGTCAGCGAGGTAGGTTTTAATCTTAATTTGTTGCTGTTTGTTAAAATTTAGTTTCTCATCGATCATCGGTGCAGCAATTTCAGCAACTTTCTCACCTTCTTCTACCGATTCATTTTCATGGATATATAGTTTCTTAATTTTCCCGGAAACGAGTGAGATAAGGTGATTACGTTCAGTGATAGGTTTAATTACTCCCGGACTTTTGATACTGACATTTATATAAACAAAAGGCAAGATAGCCAGGATGGCTACCACAAAAATACCAGCTGAATTATAAATCAGTTTAGTTTTAATTGAATGCTTATAAAAATTAGCTTCTGCGGAGTTATTAATTATCTCTTCCGGGAAAAGTTTATGATCCATCCTGATTCTATTTACTCTTTGACGATGTTTGTACCTAAGCTTTAAAGAAATGAGCTTATTTGTACCCTCTGCTAAGTAAGACCCATTTATGGGACAATCCTTACAAAATTTATTTATCAACTTCTTAGGGAGGCGGAATCTCGCCCCGTTCCTGGCAGGTGTTAACTTGGTTCCAACCGGTGATGGGGAGTCTATAAAATTTTTTTAAAAAGTTTGTAAGGATTAACCGTTTGAAGGGTCTTACTACTTAGAAGCATTTAGGAGAGGGGTAGCCCTGCACTTTTTAAAAGTGTGGGGCTTTTTTATTGATAGCGCGGGAATTCATTCCCGTGCCGGTGATGAGGCAACTCCGGCGGTTCGTTTGCCAGAAGCCGCGGACAAGTCTGCCGACCCGCCTTTCAGTCAATAGGCGCCGGGGGCACGGACGTTTTTCCCTAGTCCCAAGAGAGATACGTGCAGATGCTGAAACAAGTTCAGCATGACACGACAGGAGATATAAAAGATACCGGTAATCGGTCTATCGAATATGCCCCCGATGCAGGGTTGGTTGCTTCTGTGGCGGCAATTTCGCAGATTTGGGTTTGATTAAAGAGATATTCTTTAAGCGGGGCAACCCGTCAATGACCAACACAGACTTTCATCTTATGAAGAGAAGACGAACATACGCCGTTCTGGGGATTTTCCTCCTTATCAGCGGGTTTTATATAATGAAGCAGCCGGTATACACTTCCGTCAAAAAGCTTGTCTTTTATTTTAGCAGCAACGTCGGGCTGTCGGTGGCGGCAGTCCTTGGATTGGTTGCACTGACATTTACCACCGCGGTCGTGCTTCTCAGGAAGGCATAGGCAGGAGGAGAGATTCAGGCGGGTTGCCAATTGGAAAAAGGAAAGGTACCTGAATTGTTTGCTTATGCCTGCAACGCGGCCATTCCTTCCCGCACCGGTGATAAGGCAAACGGGCCTGCCCAATAAGCGGTCGGCTTTAATAGCCTGCCTGGTATCTTACTTTCCAAATCATCACTCAACCGGTCTTGACCTATACAGCGCGGGATAAGACGCAACGTGAATGAAGATTCGGAAAGCAAAATTTCAGGGATTACAAATCCCCGTGATCGTATTCTTCAAGGAAAAAGATTTCCGGCTCTCCCATCACACCGGCCTCTTTCATCGCCTTTTTTAAATCGGAACTTTCAAAAAACTTGTGTCCCTTCTTTGCATCATCCCATTTGAAGAGCAGCAACAAATTGTTGCTATCGTTATCGGGATGAAAAATCTGGTAGGATTTTTCGCCACCGGCGCGGCGCGTTTCAATAAACCCATCGAAGACAGGTTTCCATGATTTGTAGTTCTTTACTTTATGACGAACTAATACATTTACCATCTCGGCCTCATTTTTATCCTCAGATCAAAATTCCTCTGATATAAGATTGAATAACTTTTCATGGCTTGTGCTAAAACTTCACTGATAATGTACTATAAAGATCAATATAAAGCGAAATTATAAAGCATAAAGTATTGAAAATATTACACTAAGCGTGTTACTGAATGGCCCGGTTGCATTTATGCATGCAGCGCGGAAATAAATTCCCGCGCCATGGCTTAGGTCAAGAGGTGTTGCTTCGATTTAAGGATGTTTTCAGATCCGGTTTCTCAGCATTTTCTAAACACCGGCATAAACTCTTTGATGGATGAAGCCCGGTTACCGTTTTCCTCCGAGGGGCGTTCCAGGAACAGCTCGTAGGAAATACGATCGGGACGCAGGTATCGCTTCTGGTAGTACACTTTCTTTTGCCCGATAGTGCACGACAGCCGGTCGATCACCAGCAGGGGGGTCACGTTCTGCACATCCAGGTAGCCGGCGATTTCTTCCGAAGAACACTCGGCGGTGATATGATACCGGCCGCTGAGGATGGGGATCTCGTATTCCTGCTCCAGGATCTGGTAGATGGTCTGCTCCTGCAGGTCATGGCCTTCCAGCAGCTGTCCGTAGAAGATAGGCAACCAGGTCTGGTCGTAGGCCATGGGTTCGCCATCCCCAAACCGCACGCGGTCCAGCCGCATGAGGGTGGCACTGTCCGACAGTCCCAGCAGGGTGCAAAGCTGCTCGGTGGGGGCGACGGTTTTAAAGCAGATGATTTTGGAAGTGGCTTCCAGCCC
>DATFLI010000202.1:0-6652 GCA_035267805.1 Balneolaceae bacterium
TCCCCGTTTTGAACAAAGGCAATACGTTTACTGTTTGGGCCCCAATTGGCATTATATTCTTGGGCTT
The DNA here is from genome assembly GCA_035267805.1 of Balneolaceae bacterium. Classification (GTDB taxonomy): domain Bacteria; phylum Bacteroidota; class Rhodothermia; order Balneolales; family Balneolaceae; genus Fodinibius. The sequence goes on from DATFLI010000202.1 coordinate 68, forward strand.
TGGTTTCGATAAGCCGGCGCTTATGTTCAAAATTCACGTCCGCGAGCCAGATATCACCATGATCAATGTACAAAATCTGCTTGCCATCCGGGGAGACACGGAATCTGTCTTCAACCTTTTTTGGGGCCGACTCGTGTCTCTTACCGTTTAGGGAGGCTTGGAAAAGCTCTTCGTTGATCATCGAGGAATCATTTGTTTGATAATAGACGTGGGACAAGTCAGGAGAAAAGGAAGTGAAATTCGGACGATTGCCTGCCAGCAGCGGTTCGTAAAAAATAGATTTCAAACTTAAGGTATCAAGTCCGTTCTGGGCCGAACAGATGGCGGGGACCAAAATTAAAAGCAGTAAAAGTTTGGAACGTAATTTCATATCAAGGGCTGTTTATTTAAAACCGTTGAACAATAAAGAAAGGATTTATGAGAGGGGCAAGAGGGCACGATTAAAAAACATGAAAAATAGGAGCTTATTTGAGTTTTTGCAGGTAATAGGATTCCCCCAAAAGATTCATATATCGCATGACCCAGCGTTGTCGGCGATACATATATGATGAAGGATGTGATAGATTGTACCGTGTTGGAGCAGGGAGAGCTGTTACCATCAGGGCACTTTGTGCTTTGGACAAACTGGCGGCCGAGGTATCAAAGAAGTGACGAGCGGCGGCTTGCGCACCATAAATTCCATCACCGAATTCAGCAATATTAAGGTAGACTTCCAAAATCCTTTGTTTCGACCAGCATAATTCCAGTAGCAAAGCAAAATAGGCCTCAATTCCCTTTCGGATAAACGAGTGATCCTGCCAAAGGAAAAGATTCTTTGCCACTTGCTGGGTGATGGTACTTGCGCCGCGCAAATCCCGTCCCTTTTCGTATTCATTTACCGCCTTTTCTATAGAATGGAAGTCAATTCCCCAGTGATAGGCAAACCGCTGGTCTTCGGATGTGATCGCTGCCATTTTTAAATGGGGCGAAATATTTTTCCATTCTACCCACCGGTAATGTAATTTGAAATGGGATTCGTTGTTTTTCCACGCTTTGAACTCTCGCTGCAGCATAAAAGAGGAAGTCGGAGGATTTATCCAGCGTAGCGGTATAACTACAAGCACGGATATCCCTATAAAAATAACTGCAATACGTCCCAGCCAACGTGCTCCCGTGCGAAAGAAAGGATATTCTACCTTGGGAGAAAAGCGAAGATGATTAAGATTACGGAGATCATTCATTGGAGGATCCGAAGCTACGATATAGTCAAAAAAGCCTGCAAATAAACCGATGCCCAATAGGACTATCGGTAAAATACTTTATCATTTCGATTGGCAGCTACCATGGCAGCCCCGACGATACTGGCATCATTCTGAAAACTTGCCGCCTTAAATGTTGTATTTATTTTGATATAGGGAAAGGTTTTATCAGCCTTTCGGCTTAGTTGTCCCCCAAGAATAAACAGGTCGGGATGGAAAATCTTTTCGATGTGTTCCAGAACCAGCTGCAGCCGTTTGGCCCAGGTCTTTTTACGAATGCCTTCTTCTTTTCGCGACTTATTGGAGGCGCGTTCTTCGATAGTAATACCCCGGATTTCCAAGAGTCCCAGTTCGGTATTGGGAACCAGGTTCCCATCCATAAAAATGGAGGAGCCAATGCCTGTGCCTACCGTTAGCACGATGGTGAGACCTTCTTGGTTTTGTCCGGCGCCAAAATACATTTCGGCCAGGCCGGTAGCATCGGTATCGTTAATTACAGAAACAGGGTTGTCGGTAATTTCCGAGAAAAGCTGCTCCGCATCTGCATCTACCCAGGAGTCGTGAATACGTTTGGCCGAAAGTACGATGCCTTTGTTGACAGGTGCAGGAAAGGCACATCCAACGAGCCCCTCCCATTGAAATTCGTTTTTAACAATTTGGTGGAGTTGAGCCAGGATTTTATGAGGCGTCGTAGCTTCCAGCGGGGGCGTACTCTTCCGTTCCGACAGGATTTCGCCCTTCTTCGTATCGACGATACATCCCTTGATGCCATAGCTACCAATGTCTATCCCTAAGACTTCCATAAAGCAGTGTTCAGTTGGCAGTGTACAGTAAACAGTGTGGATAGGAATTCAACCTTAACTGTCCACTGTTTATTGTAAACTGAAATTATTTTTCGATAAGTACCCAGCTGTCTTCTTCAATCATGCGCTTGGCTTTCTTCCATTTGATATCAATGACTTCGCCGCTGCCCATGTTTTGGATTTTCACATAATCGTTCCGTCCCGGTTCATCATCAACAGTAACAGGTTGTGGTTTTTGGTCACTCCGCTGTTGCTGCTGTCCTTGCTGGCCCCCGTTTTGGTTTTGCTGAGCTCCGGCTTGGAATCCCATATTCGTAGCATCGGAATGCTGTGTCTTGGCACGATTCATATCTACTTTAGCACGTTCTTCAGGTGCTTTCTGCAATTGCTGCTGATCAGCCTGCATTTCGGGGATGGCTTTCCAGATGATAGAAATGGCCTCTTGGTTAATTTCATCCAGCAGCTGCTTGAACATTTCGAACGCTTCGCGCTTGTATTCAAGCAGCGGGTCTTTCTGTCCGAATGCGCGCAGTCCAATACCTTCTTTTACGGCATCCAGTTCACGCAGGTGATTCATCCATTTGTCGTCGATGGTAGAGAGTACGGCCGTGCGCTCCAGTGCCCTGGCCACTTCATGGCCTTTATTTTCCAGGGCCTTGTCAACATCTACGACTACGCGCATGCGACGAATACCGTCAGTAAATATTATTTGTACTTTCTCCGGCCGGTTTTCTTCTTCGGTTTGCTGGATATTCTTTACAACCTCATAGAGAGGCTGAGCAATCATATCCTCTTTTTGACGATATACTTCGTAGGCCCGCTCGATGATATTATCGATAAGTCCATCGGGACCTAATCCGGCCATATTATCGGGATTCACATCTACGTCTACTGCTAAAAAGCGCAGGATCGTATCATGCAGTTCCTCAAATTCTCCGTTTGGATAGTGCTCCTCAACAATATTTTCAACCAGATCTTCAAGCATGTCATAAATATCGCTTCGAAGCTGATCGCCGGAAAGGGCGTGTTTTCGTCGGGCGTAAATTACTTCCCGCTGGTTGTTAAGCACATCATCATATTCCAGCTGCTTCTTACGAATGCTGAAGTTATTCTGTTCTACTTTGGATTGTGCCCGCTCCAGCGATTTGGTAATCCACGAGTGAGTGATCACTTCGCCTTCTTCAAAGTTCAGGCGATCCATCACATTAGCTACACGATCGGAGCCGAAAAGCTGCATCAGGTCGTCTTCCAGTGAAACATAAAACTGCGATTCGCCGGGATCTCCCTGACGACCGGAACGCCCGCGCAGCTGCAAGTCAATACGTCGGGACTCATGTCGCTCGGTACCGAGTATTGCCAATCCGCCCTTCTCTTTAACCCCAGGTGCCAGTTTGATGTCCGTACCGCGACCGGCCATGTTGGTTGCCACGGTAACTGCACCGGGTTGACCGGCTTGGGCCACGATTTCACTTTCTTGGGCGTGATGCTTGGCATTCAGCACGTTATGCGAGATATTTTGTCGTTTGAGCATCCGGCTGATGACCTCAGAAACATCTACGCTGGTAGTACCCACCAGAACCGGCTGGTTCTTGTCGTTGTATTCGCGAATTTTCTCTATGGTAGCATTATATTTTTCACGTTTTGTTCGGAATACAAGGTCTTCTTTGTCGTCACGAATCACTGGTTCATTGGTTGGAATGACAACTACATCCAGATCATAAATCTCATTAAATTCGCCTTCCTCGGTAGCGGCCGTACCCGTCATACCGGATAATTTGGTATACATGCGGAAGAAGTTCTGCAGTGTAACGGTCGCATAGGTTTGGGTAGCAGCTTCCACACTTACATTTTCTTTAGCCTCTATAGCTTGATGGAGTCCATCCGAATAGCGACGGCCGGAAAGGACACGACCGGTATGTTCATCCACAATCTGAACTTTGCCTTCCTGCACAATATATTCTTCTTCGCGTTCAAAAAGCGTGTATGCTTTCAGCAGCTGGTTGATGGTGTGAATACGGTCGCTGCGTTCGGCAAAAAGGCGATGGAGCTCATTAAGCCTTCGTTCACGCTCTTGCTCTACTTCCTGTTTGGCCTCTTCAATCTTCTTTTCTTTGTATTCATCACTAAACTCATCATTCTCTTCAATTTCTCTGAGCTTTTCTTTCCGAAGTTCGTCGATTTGTTCATCGAGGTCGGTAGTTTCAACGCCGAGGTCCGGGATGATAAAAAATTCTTTATCCTCATCAGACTTTAGGATGAAATTCCTGCCTTTTTCGGTCATCTCGATATGATTCATCTTCATATCCACCGCATAGTACAATTCTTCATCCACTTCAGGCAGACGTCGGGCATTATCCTGCAAGTAATAGGATTCGGTTTTCTGCACCAACTTTTGGTTGGATGGAATCTGCATCATCTTGCGGAATTGTTTATTCTTCGGAAATCCGCGTTGGGCACGATAAAGGGCGAGGCCGGCTTTATTTTCGTTGCCGTTTTCCATAGCATCTTGCGCTTCTTTAACCAGAGAAGCCACTAATTTTTTCTGAGCCTCGACCAGTGATTCCACGCGAGGTTTAAGCTCTTCAAACTTTTCGGATTGCGTATCTTCGGGCACCGGACCGGAAATGATCAGCGGGGTACGAGCCTCATCAATAAGGATAGAGTCAATCTCGTCAATGATAGCATAGTTGTGTCCGCGCTGCACCATCTGATCGGAGCTGATTACCATATTGTCACGCAGGTAATCGAACCCGAATTCATTGTTGGTGCCATAAGTAATATCTGAATCGTAAGCGCCTCGTCGTCCTTCGGAGTTGGGTTCATAAAGATCGATACAGTCAACTTCGAGGCCATGGAAGTTAAACAAAGGTCCGTTCCACTCGGCATCACGCTTGGCCAGGTAATCGTTGACCGTAACGATGTGCACGCCCCGGCCGGTAAGAGCATTCAGATAAGCCGGCATGATAGCTGCCAGTGTTTTACCTTCACCGGTTTTCATCTCAGCAATCTTGCCTTGGTGAAGCGCAATAGCACCGGCTATCTGCACATCATAGGGAACCATGCTCCATTCATTCATGCTGCCCCCAACCATCCATTTTTCACCCAAAAAGCGCCGGCAAGTGTCTTTCATCACGGCAAAAGCCTCAGGCAGGATTTCATTCAATACGTCTTCAATGATGTCATCCTGCTCATCTTCCAGCTCTTCCAGTTCTTCGGCCAGTTCGCGACGGCGCGTTACCGAAAGTTCTTCATCACTGTCCAGGGTTTCTTTGATGGATTCAATTTCTTCATCAATTTCTTTGGTTGCTTCATTAATTTTTTGGCGAAACCCTTCTGTTTTTTGTTTGAGCTCCTCATCAGAAAGCTCTTCCAGACCCTCGTAGTGTTCGTTAACTTCGTCTACGATAGGCCAGATTTTTTTAAGGTCACGTTCGCTCTTTGTGCCGAAAACGCTGGTCAGCAAGTTGCTTATAGTGTCGAACATAGATTATTTTGGTATCTCGTATAATTTATATGAATTATGAAAGTTACAGCTTACAAAGAGCCTGTTCAAATAATTTAACGGTGTTTGCAGGCTTTTTACACTGTACAATAGTTCAGAAGCACCCAATGTAACCAATAATTTATGGTTCTTATTGTCTAAATTTATTTTTATTTTATAAGTCTATCTACGAATCGAAGTTCTCATAAAAAGTTTTAGCAATGAAACGTACGTATCAACCAAGCAGTCGTAAACGTAAAAATAAGCATGGCTTCCGTAAGCGCAACAGTAGCAAAAACGGAAAAAAAGTGCTTAAAAAGCGTCGTTCTAAAGGACGTCACAAGTTAACTATTAGTGATGAAAAAGGGCCGAAGTAGTCACTCTTCGACCTCAAGCGATGATTATAGCTTGCCCAGAGCAAAAATCCTGAGGGGCCGAAAGAATTTCAATCGTCTGTTTGAATCAGACGTTAATATCTGCCGTAACAGGTATGTTGATTTACGGTTTAAAATTATTGATGATTCTTCTTTCGGCTGCCTCATGGGATTCATCGTTAAAAAAAGTCTGGGTAAGGCCTCTAAACGCAACAGAATGAAACGGCTTCTCAGAGAAGCATATAGATTACATCAACATATGTTGACGGATTCATTACAAAGTGCCCGGTTAACTTTTCATGGGGCGTTTATGGCCAAAAATATAGATATGGATTTTGCCGTTGTAGAACAAGATGTTGTACATTTACTCGAACAAGTTCGAGATCAACTTCCCACCATTTCTCCACGCAATACATGAAGTATCTTTTTATAGGACTTGTCCGTTTATATCAGTTGATTATTTCTCCCTGGATGCCCAGCAGTTGTCGTTATCATCCTACCTGTAGCCAATACAGTATTGAAGCGTTACGTAAGCACGGGGCTCTGAAGGGAATATGGTTGACGATAAAGCGTGTCGCACGCTGTCATCCCTGGGGTGGTAGTGGATATGACCCCGTACCTGATACAGAACACAAATCAAAAATTTAGAAAAAGGATTTACTTTTGGATCGTAATACCGTAACTGGACT
>DATFLI010000203.1:0-3916 GCA_035267805.1 Balneolaceae bacterium
TTACACCCATCACGAGGATGTTTACCCTGATTTTAAAATCCAGCCACTGCTTCCGGAACGACTGAGCCAGGAAGGGCCGGGGGTAGCCTGGATTGATTATAATCAGGATGGAAACCAGGATTTGTGGATTGCTTCAGGAAAAGGAGGCACAACCGGCATCTTAAAAAATAACGGGAACGGTACTTTCAGGCAGGTAACATTGCCTGATGTTAGCGATACGGCGCCGGGAGATCAAACTTCCATCGTTGGATGGGCTACTCAAAAATCGACCTATGTTATTATCGGAAGTGCCAATTTTGAACAAAAAACTGCCCGGGTACCTTCAGCTTATATATATCGAATCACTGCTACAGGAAATATAAGCAGAAAGTCAATTCCCGGGGCTCCATCTACCACTGGGCCATTGGCTGTCACCGATTACGATGGGGATGGAGATGTTGACATTTTTATCGGGGGACGCTTTTTACCGTATTTTTATCCTGCAAATGCTTCGTCAAGATTATATAAAAATGATAACGGCTATTTTGTTCCCGACCGGAAGAATGCAAAGACCTTCAGAAAGATTGGAATGGTAACAGCTTCGGTTTTTTCCGACATAGATGGGGATGGAGATCCAGATTTGATCCTGGCAACAGAATGGGGACCTATTAAGATATTCCGTAATGACAATGGCATTTTTCACAATGTAACTACAAAGTGGGGAATGAATAAATTTTACGGTTGGTGGAAAGGTCTTGCTGTTGGTGATTTTAACAATGACGGGCGCATGGATATCGTTGCGACAAATCTGGGTACTAATAACAGTTATAAATTATACAAAAATCACCCGTTGAAAATGTATTATGATGATTTTAATGGTGATCATCATCTTGATATTATAGAAAGCCATTACGATTCGACCCTTAACGGGTATGTCCCACGCCGCAGGGCATATGCATTTAATTCGGAAGTGCCGTCTGTTGTTCAGAATGTGAAGAATAATACACAGTATGCGCATTCAACACTTTACGATTTATTGAGAGATAATCTGAAGATGACTGACTATAAAAAAATAAATACGCTGAAAAGCATGGTATTTATTAATGAGGGATCCTCTTTTAAAGCACATCCTTTGCCTCCCAAAGCTCAACTAAGCACTGCTTTTGATGTTGGAGTTGGAGATATAAATAATGATGGGAATGAAGACCTCTTTTTGAGCCAAAACTTTTTTGCCTTACCTGCTCAGACCCCTCGAATGGACGCAGGTAGGGGATTACTGCTCGAAGGAAATGGTAAAGGCCATTTTAAAGCAGTATCGGGTCATAAGTCAGGTATTAAAATATATGGAGAACAACGCGGGGCCGCATTGAGTGATTTTAACAAAGACGGAAGGATTGATCTGGCTGTTTCCCAGAATGATGCCCGGGCAAAATTATATCTGAACCAAACCCCAAACAGAGGATACCGTATTCGTCTGTCAGGTCCTGATGCCAATAAAAATGGAATCGGATCGAGTATAAGGTTAGTATATCAAGATGGAAGCAAAGGGCCGCGCAGGGAAATTCAAGCCGGATCGGGATATTGGTCTCAGAATAGCGTAGTACAAATTATGGGCGCGGCACAAAAGGTTGCCAAAATAGAAGTCGATTGGTTTGATGGCAGTAAGCAATTTGTGGATGCTTCTCCTGGTAAAAAGAATTACATAATCACATACAAATAGAAATAGCTGTATGTGTGATAGCTTTCTTAAAGAACACCTGTAAATGTCTGAAAAACTCTAAATATCATGAAAAAGAGTAATTATACCTCAAAGTCTCGTTCACGAATAATCTTTTTGTTACTGGGGATTCTGAGTCTGACTGTTATAAATGCAAAGGCACAGGATAAGAACCGAGACGAAGCCGGCCTGAAAATTATTGATCAGGGCTATTTTTATATGCCCGGACTTAATGTGCTCGTTTACAACGATACCTTTCCTGAAGGTCACCAGGGCGGGGTGGAAATTATCCAGCATGGAGTGCGGGTGGCGACGAACGGAGAATTGCGTCTGAGTCCGGCACCCGGCCAGTGGCAGCCGATTCCGAAGCTGGGCGAAGGCTATAAAGCACGTGGGGTAAGTCCTCAAAATGTAGGTTTGAAAAGCAGGGTGGTAGATACCGTGAACAACGAAATCAGCATGCCGCTCAGCTACCCGAATGAAGATCGTGATCGTAAGGGCTTCAATCCGATTATTTATCCGGATCTGAATATACATTACAAGGTAAGGGTCAAAGCCGAAGGTAAGTCTTTCCGTATAATCGTAGATCTCGATAAGCCACTTCCCCAAAAGTGGGTGGGCCGAGTAGGGTATAATCTCGAGCTGTTTCCGGGTGATCTCTATGGGAAATCTTATTTTATGGATGACAGTACCGGCAGTTTTCCCCGGCAGGCCAATGGTCCCGCCTATCTTAATTCCAAGGGGGAAGCCGAAGCTGTGCCTATGGCAAATGGAAATACGTTGACCGTTGCCCCGGGCAGCGATAAACAGCGTATGACCATTAAACGCATTTCCGGAGGCCCACTCAAGCTACTTGACGGGAGTATGAAACACAATAACGGCTGGTTTGTTGTTCGGTCGCTGGTACCGGCCGGTGCTACCAAAGGGGCTATCGAATGGAAGATTACACCCAATGTAATACCGAACTGGGTTGATAAACCGGTCGTGCATGTATCGCAGGTTGGTTTCCATCCCAAGCAGGCCAAAAAGGCTTACATAGAGCTGGACAGGAACGACGATAATATTCACCAGGCCGTTTTGCAGAAGTTGCAGAAAGACGGGACTTATAGTACCGTCAAAGAGCAGCAACCAGAGGTATGGGGCCGCTATCTGCGATACAAATACCTGACTTTTGATTTCTCGAAGGTAACCGAATCGGGCAGGTATCGCGTTAAGTACGGCGGCCAGGTGAGTAGTGTTTTCGGAATTGATCCCGATATTTATGAGCGGGACGTGTGGCAACCGACGATTGATTATTTCCTGCCGGTACAAATGTGCCATATGCGAGTAAATGATAAGTACCGGGTTTGGCACGGTGCCGGTCACCTGGATGATGCCCTGATGGCTCCGACCAATATCAATCACTTCGACGGGTATAACAACGAGGATGAATCATCGACGCTCACCAAATACAAACCGCTGGAGCATGTGCCGGGACTGAATAAAGGTGGATGGCATGATGCCGGCGATTATGACCTGCGAATTGAATCCCAGGCCCAGACGGTGCTGGCACTTTCCTATATCTATGATGAGTTTAAGTTAAATTATGATGCAACCTACATCGACGAGGATCATCATCTGACCGAAATCCACCAGCCGGATGGAAAACCCGATGTGCTGCAACAGGTAGAACACGGTGTGTTGACGATCCTGGGTGGCTATAAAAGTCTTGGTCGTTTCTATCGGGGAATAATTGTGCCCACACTTCGCCAGTATGTCCATCTCGGCGATGCCGCAACTCAGACGGATGGCAAAGTTTTCGACAACGAAGAAAAAAGAGCCGAAGCAGCGGATATTCATGGTCTGTGGTTCAAGAAAGTGGCCAATCGTTATTCGGCAATTTTTGATCCGTCTATGAACCTGGATGAAATTAAAGTCAATGCCCCCACACTGGACGATCGTTTGGTCTTTACCGAAAAAAATCCCGGGCGTCAGCTGCTTGCGGCTGCCAGCCTGGCCGCGGCTGCACGGGTTCTTAAGGGGTATGACGATGATATGGCAAGTCAGTCGCTTAATGTGGCCCGCGAAGTATGGAAAAAACACAAAGACGCCGATGACAATTACGCCAAAAGTCAGAAAGTTCAGTACCTGACCGAGATGATTCTGACGACCGATGAAAAGCAGTACAAAGATGCTCTTTGCCAAATGGGCCCCGTCGTTAAGCAGGGCTTTGGCTGGATT
>DATFLI010000204.1:0-3379 GCA_035267805.1 Balneolaceae bacterium
GGCTACCTTATCGTCTTCGGGAGGCGCAATGCGACCCAGCTCTACCTGCTTGCCCAAGCGCGTCCGGGGCTCGATGGTCAGCGAATAGGCCGAAATGTGGGGCGGATCAAACCGCAGCAGGGTTTCCAAATCCTGTTCCAATTGCTCTAGGCTTTGCCCGGGATTCCCGTAAATCAAATCTACGGTATAAGTATCAAAACCGGTCTTTTCCAACAGTTCGATACACCGGAGTGCCTCGTCCCGGTTGTGAGCCCGGTGCATAAAGTCGAGCAGTTCCGGCTGAAAAGACTGCACGCCCATACTAGCTCGATTAATACCTATATTTTTGAGCGCCGACAAAAATTCGGCCGTTACATCATCGGGATTCATCTCAAAGGTAATCTCGCTCATATCGACCGAAAATACCTCGTGGATGGCCGAAAATATTTGCTCAACCTGCATTGGTTCCAGCAACGAGGGCGTCCCTCCACCGAAATAAATGGTCTTGACCGTTTCTCCGGCATAATCCGTATCCTCATAACTATGAATTTCTTTGATCAACTGATCCACAAAATACTCCCGTTCCGACGTGCGGGTTACAAAGTAGAAATCACAGTACGAGCAGGCCTGTTTGCAAAAAGGAATATGGAGATAAAGTCCGGACAAGCTAAGTTAAATTGATCTAATGGATTTGTTTACTACAAGATTGAAAGTTAACACATATTGACGGGCAGGGGAAACTTTCCTTCACCTTTATTTCCCGAATAAACGCGAAACGATCGTAAGAATTATACTCAAAACAATGCTTATGATGATCATAGTGGTAATAGGAAAATAGAAGCCAAAATTTCCTTTTTCGATCCTGATATCACCGGGCAGATGTCCAAGCCAGCCCAGACGATCACCAAACAGCCAGATGATGAGGCCCGCGAGCACGATAAATGCTCCGATACCTACCAGCCACTTTCCAAGATGTTCACTCATATCTTTTATCTCATTCCAATGCTTTCAAAATTCCATATTGACTAAAGTCTGTTAATTGCTTTCAGCGGCCTTTACGAAAGCAACTGATGCTGAAACAAATTCAGCATGACATGAAAATCTTGGTAAAACCACTGTATAAAATAACAATTACACACTTCTAATGGTTCTATAAATCCATTTTGACGATTGGATATCGAATATTTACCAATTTTTTACTTCATCAATTTGCCGCTTTTCCAACTTTTTAACAGCTTTTTATCGATTAAAACACTTACTTGTCGGTTCACTACTAAATTACGGGGTTTCTATGAAGCTATTTTCTCGCTCAACTATCGCCGCTTTTCTATTTTTCTTATGGATACTGCCTGTCCGTGCTCAACAAAAAATGGACAAAGATTATGGTAAAAAAATTAAGGAATACACTACCAACCCGGATTACCTGAATGAGTTGGTGGATCACCTTCCGGCCTCATCCAACATCACCAGTCCCAAAGATTATTTCGGCACGATCATCGGGGCCCCCGATACGCTACACTATACCGAGCAAATTTATGGCTATATGCGAAAGTTAGCCGAGCAGTCTCCGCGCGTGATGGTGCGCACTATAGGCAAGACCGAAGAGGGGCGGGACATGATTGAGGTGTTTATCGCCGACTCGGCTACGATCAAAAATATTGACACCTGTCGCGGGTATCTGAACAAGCTTTCGGATCCCCGGAGTTTGGATAAAAAACGGTCTGAGGAGCTAATCCCAAAAGCCAAGCCTATTTATTACCTGACGGCGGGACTCCATTCCCCGGAAACCGGCAGCCCCGAAATGGTTATGGAACTGGCCTACCGTCTGGCGGTATCCAATTCGCCCAAGATCCAACATATTCGCAACAATGTAATCACGGGAATTTCGCCTGTCACAGAACCCGACGGACGTGATCGCGTGGTCGATATTTACCGATGGCGGGATGCGCATAAAGGCGTAACGCCCAATCTCACGTACTGGGGACATTATGTAGCCCACGACAACAACCGCGACGCTTACGGGCTGGCTCTCAATCTGACCAACAATATCCTGAATACCTATCTGTACTGGAAGCCGACCGTCATGCACGATCTGCACGAGTCGATTCCTTTCTTGTACGTACAAACCGGTCAGGGGCCGTATAATCCCTATTTTGATGCCACCACAGTGGATGAATGGAACAAGTTGGCCTACAACGATGTGGATGCCCTAACGCGCCGTAATATGCCGGGCGTCTGGACATGGGGCTTTTTCAATGGCTGGGCCGGCAACTACCTGGTATGGATTGCCAACAATCGTAACTCCATCGGCCGATTTTACGAAACCTTTGGCAATTCCATTCCGCAAACGGTAGAGCGGCATCTAAGTAAAAGCTCTACCTCTACCGAGTGGTACCGGATGAATCCGCCGGTAAAAAAAACCAAATGGTCGCTGCGGGATAATATTAACTACATGGAGACGGGCGTTTTGTCAACACTGGATTATATGGGTATCCATAAACGGGAATTTCTGGAAAACTTTTACCGGCGTTCCGACAAAGCAATTAAAGATGGAAAAAATAAAGCGCCCTACGCTTTTGTAATCCCCAAAAACCAGCGCCACCCACTGGCTACGGCCCGGCTCATCAACTTGCTGCGCGAGAATGGCATTGAGGTGCAGGAAGCGGATCAATCGCTTTCTTGGAATAATCGGAAGAAAGATAAAAACGATAAGAAATCGGACAAAAAAGGGACAACTATTAAAGATGGAGCCTATATCGTGCGGATGGATCAGCCCTACCGTACGTTGGTTGGTACGCTTCTGGATCGACAGGAATTTCCGGATCGGTATAATGCGCCTTATGATGATGTGGGATGGACCCTGCCCTACCTCTACCAGGTACAAGAATACAAGGTTAAGGATCCGGATATTCTGAAAGCTGACATGAAATTGGTGACGCAGGATGTGCAGCCGAAGGGACAACTCGACCGCCCCAACCGATCTGTTTACTTGCTCAACAACAGTGCTGAAAGCCAGGTGGCCATGTTCCGACTGCAACTGCCGGACATTCCCATGCAGATAGCAGAAAAATCATTTAGTGCAGATGACCAGAATTATGCTTCGGGCTCATTGATTATTCAGGCGGACAACCTGAATAGTGCTCAGCACCAGGCTATCGAAAATAAAGCTGACCAGCTGGGACTAACGGTATCTGGAGTCTCCAAAACGCCGAGTGTTGCCGTGCACAATGCCAATATACCGCGTACTGCCTTAGTTCATACCTGGATTCCCACGCCGCAGAATGCCGGCTGGTGGCGCCTGGCGTTTGACAAGCTGAATATCCCTTATGATTATCTCTCTATGCAGGATTTTAAAGATATGAATCCCGATAAATATGATGTGATCATCCTGCCGGAAACG
>DATFLI010000205.1:0-3715 GCA_035267805.1 Balneolaceae bacterium
AATTTAAATCCGTGCCGCTTTTCAGAGCCATCGCTGCCGCTTCGGGCGCATCCTTAGCCACATTATGTGCATTCTCCTTCCAGATATCGTTGATGGCCCAACAGTCGGATACAATATAGCCATCGAAGTTCCACTGGTTCCGAAGAATATCATGTAACAGAGGGTTATTGCTACAACAGGGCATTCCATCAACGCTGTTGTAAGCACACATCACGGAACGAGCATTGCCCTCTTTGATAGCCATCTCAAACTGGGGCAGGTAGGTTTCGTGTAAATCCTGTGGAGAAACTTCCACATTGATGCTGTGCCGCTTGGGCTCCGGACCATTATATACGGCAAAGTGCTTGGCCGTCGATACAATTTTCAGGTTATCTTCCTCATCTCCCTGCAAACCTTTGATAAAATGGACAGCCATTTGCCCCGTCAGATGAGGATCTTCGCCATAGGTTTCCTGTCCCCGCCCCCAGCGCGGATCACGAACGAGATTGATATTAGGCGACCAAAAAGTGAGTCCCATATAAATTTGGCGAAGACCGCGCTTGACAAAAGCCGAATGCTTGGCCCTAGCCTCATCAGAAATAGCCGTCGCCACATCATGCAGCAGTGGCGCATCCCAGGAGGCCGCCAGCCCAATGGCCTGCGGAAAAACAGTTGCCAATCCGGCTCGCGCAACACCATGCAAGCACTCATTCCACCAGTTATACTTGGGAATGTTCAGTCGATCGATGGCGGGAGCATCGTAGCGCAACTGGGATATTTTTTCCTCCAGCGTCATCTTGCCAATCAGCTCTTTCACTTGCTTTTTAACATCCTCGGGTACATTTGATTCGCAACCAAATAATGAAAACACTCCCGTGCCAGATAATGCCAGAAGTCCGGCGGCCCCCGCTCCTCTTTTCAAGAAATCCTTTCTAGTAATTCTATTCGATTCCTGTTTCTGCACCGCCGACGAATCCGCTTCGTTCTTCATGGTATCCCTATTTTATCTGTTGCAGTTGCTTTTAAAATTGCTACGCTCCACACTCGATATCATTAAAATAGTCCTCAAATGTGCTTACGTCCTTAGACAAAGACGATAAACACATTCAAGGACTCACTCGCTAACATATCCATAAACTGTTATCTGGGCTTAGTCTGCCATGGGTTAAACTGATTCCAGTTCCTTAGAATATTCACATTGCCATCATCTTTAATGTCGTAATGATGGAAATTACAGGTAATGGCAAACCACCTGACAACCGGGACTGATCGCCCTATTGCAAATTCTAGGAAAAATAATTACGAATATTGCAGTAAAAAGCAAAATTTTTCCGAAAAAGGACAAAAACGTTGTCTTTACCAGTTATGAAGAATGGCGAATAACTAAATCAACCGGAACCATGCTAACCAGCCCTTGATGCGATACCGGATTGAAAAGGCGATCCATAAGGCTATCAAGAGCTATTTCTGCGAGTTTGGTATAGTTTGTATTTACGGAAGTGATATTGGGAAAGTGATATTCACACATGGGCAAATTATCGTAGCCGGCCAGTGCTATATCATCTGGAAAATGGTATCCGTGTGACCGAGCCGTTTCCATAAATCCCAAAGCTGTGGCATCGTTAGCTGCAAAAACGGCCCGGGGTTTGTGGTCCAACTTTTCAAATTCCTTGAAGGCTTTTATTCCGGAATCCAGGGTATAGTCTCCCGGGAACGTCCAGATGCAATCTACATCGGATTCGTGCGTAACGGTATCAATAAAACCATTTTTTCGGAATCGGGCTTCGGGCTTGTCAACGGGTCCCTCTATCATCCCTACAGATCCGTATCCCTGATCAACAAAATGCTTGGCTACAAGTGATGCCCCACGATAAGCGTCGAAAGTAACCGTATCCAAGACAGGATGATTTATGTTCGAACAGGAAATCAAGGGGAAGCTTGGAGATACACGATCGAGAATTTCCCGGTAATCGCCGGAATGTAGCGCCGGTACAAAGAGTACAGCCGAGGAATATCCTTTATCTTTTAAACGATTAAGCAACGTACAAACCTTTTCAACAGTGGGAGTGACGCTAAACATGCTCACGTCCAAATTCTTGGAGTTCCCTGCCTGAACAAAACCATTAAACAACGAAGAATAAAATTCCCCAATATGAAACCCCGTAACTAACGCAATAAACATATCTTCGCGTTTTAGACGTGTTCCTGCGTTGTCCTGAAGGGGATAATTTAGTCGCTTTGCGGTTTCAAGAATAAGCCTCTCATTTTGTTCACTTATTTTACCTTTTCCCCGTAGAGTCCGGGATACAGTGGATACCGAAAACCCCGTTTCGTCTGCAATATCACTTAATGTTACTTTCATATTTATGCTTCATTAAAAAATATCTTAAATCCAATACTATCTCTGTAGAACATTAGGAACAGAAAAGAAAAAAAGACAATTATTTTGTCTTAACTGCAAAAAAGGTCTGCTAATGTATTTTTTTTTGAAAAATATTTCATCCTAAAAACATAAAAAACCTATAAAGTTAACAATAAGCAAACAAAAGCTAATACTTATTAAGGGAAACATTTTGTGCCATCCATGTAAGGCATTCCCCTATTTTCATTTTGTTTAAAAATACATAATCTATCCTAAGTCTCTAATTTTTAATAAGATAGACCTATGAAAATTCTAAAAATACTTGGGATTGTGGTACTGGTTCTTGTGGTTCTTTTCTTCGGGATTGCATTTTTTCTTCCGTCACAAGTTCATGTCGAGCGTTCTATAATAATTCCGGCTTCATCAGAGATTGTATTTAATCAGGTTAACGATTTGCGAAGTTGGAGAAATTGGGCACCATGGCAACAAATGGATCCTAACATGGAGATTACCTATGAGGGTTTTCTGTCAGGAGAGGGGGCTTCATACAGTTGGGAAAGCAAAAAAGTGGGTAGCGGAAAGTTAACGATTACCGAGAGTCGGCCCTATAAATATATCGCTACTGATATAGAATTCGATAAACAGGGTACAGCAACCAACTATTATCGTTTTGAGTCGATAGATGGAGGAACAAAGGTAGTATGGGCATTTGAGACGGAGCTTGGGAAAAATCCGGTTTCAAAATATATGGGATTGTTTATGGATCCTATCGTTGGGAACGATTTTGAAAAAGGGCTTCAAAATCTCAAAGCTCATGTGGTTGCATTATCATCCGATGTGATGACCGAGAAAAATTCAAGTAAATAAACTGTTATTAAGGCCGGGTCTGCTCAATTGCAGACCCGGCCTTTTTATGTTTCCCTAGCCAATAAAGATCCTTTGTTCCACTAACCTTCTTAGCGATCAAAGAAAAGTAAGATTAGTCATATCGCCCATCGATAATTCAGATTAATTATTGACAAATAATGGGGCCTTACTTTTTCGAATAAGATCGTAAGTAGTGGACCCAAATGTTACTCGTTTTATAGCAGACATAGAATGAGCCCCCAGGATAACCATATCCGGGCCAGTCTCTTCCATACACTCTAACAATTTTTCGCCCGGTCGTCCTTTTTCCAAAACGGTTTCTTTTAAAGCACTAAATCCGTGAGCTTTTAAATATTTAGCGGCCAACCGCAACAAGAACCGGGATTGATCTCTTGCATTATCACTATCCTGATCGGGTACATTTGCCAGCTCAATTTCGATATCCTTACCATAAGGCATCAAGTGCACAAAGCTCTGCAGTGCCCGGGCCGAGGCAGAACTTTCATC
>DATFLI010000206.1:0-6866 GCA_035267805.1 Balneolaceae bacterium
CGGTTTCCTCACAGTTGTTGATACTACCTTTAACAAATTTGCAAGGGGAGAAGAACTTTATCTCAAAGCATGTGCTGCCTGCCATGGAGTAAAGGGCAGAGGCCTAACCCAAAGTCAATTGGGTTTTGCTCTGCCACTGCCTGATTTATCGGATTGTAACTTTGCAACGCGGGAACCCAATACTGACTGGATCGCTATTGCCCACCAAGGGGGGCCGGTCAGGGGGTTCAGTAATATTATGCCGGCATTCGGGGGACTCCTGAGTAAAGATGATCTTGAAAAGGTCATAAAACATATCCGCACTTTTTGTACGGATGCCAACTGGCCGCGCGGGGATCTGAATTTGCCTCGTGCCCTTGTGACTGAAAAAGCCTTTCCGGAAGATGAAGCGGTGTTGAGTTCTTCTGTTAATCTCGAAAATGAAGGCAGCGTGATGAATAAACTCGTTTATGAAAAGCGGTTTGGAGCACGTAACCAATTCGAAATGGTGGTACCATTCGGTTTTCGTGAGAATCCGGACGGTCATTGGAATGGGGGGCAGCTGGGTGATATGGCGATAGGTGTAAAACGTGCTTTGTTTCACAATTTCAATAGCGGAACAATATTTAGCGCGACCGGCGAAGTAATACTGCCGACCGGTGATCGCCTGTCCGGTTTTGGGAAGGGGACTACCATTATTGAACCTTTCATTTCGTTCGGACAGATTTTACCCGCTAATAGCTTTATCCAGTTTCAGAGTGGAATGGAATTTCCTCTTATTAGGGATAAGGCAACTGAAGAGGCCTTTTGGCGGGGAGTTATCGGCAACAGTATTAGCCAGAGAAATTGGGGCCGTACGTGGTCGCCGATGGTAGAAATCCTGGGTGCCAGGGAGCTTGAATCGGGAGCCCGGAACCAGTGGGATATCGTTCCGCAAATGCAGGTAACGCTCAATAAACGTCAAAATATTATGATGGATATTGGGGTAAGGATGCCTCTGGATGACCGATCAAGGAATACCCAACTTATGGTATATTTTCTTTGGGATTGGTTTGACGGGGGATTGTTTGAAGGGTGGTAACGATTGACTGAATAGAGATTATTTAATTTAAAAGGAGAGTCTTCATGGTTAAGAGAGTACTGCTTTTATTAATATTGCCGGCCGGTGTACTTCTTTTAGGCAGCATTTCAAACACCGGTGTCAATCAAAATTCTGTGAATGTACCCTATCATCAGCTTTTTCAAACTTCAGACGCATGTATGAGCTGCCATAACGGCTTAATTACATCCGCCGGAGAAGATGTTTCTATCGGCACTGATTGGCGAACAACCATGATGGCCAATTCTTCAAGGGATCCCTATTGGCATGCCGCCGTTCGACGTGAGGTCACTGACCATCCCGAATCACGCGGCCATATAGAAGAGGAATGTTCGACTTGTCATATGCCCATGTCGCACTATGAGGCTAAGTATAATGGCAACAAAGCAAAGATTTTTGCTCATTTACCGGTGAATGGAGCTGCCAACCGTGCTGATCTCTTGGCTGCCGATGGGGTTTCATGCACGAGTTGTCATCAGATAACCCGGGAAAAGTTGGGAAGTTATGAGAGTTTTGTAGGTAGGTTTGTCATCGATAGCCTGAAACCTATGGGCCGGCGAGAAGTTTTCGGGCCTTATCCCGTGGATCCCGGGCGTTCAAGTATTATGCACTCCTCTTCTGGATTTTTGCAGGCGCAATCCGCACATATTCAGTCATCCGAGCTTTGTGCTACCTGCCATACCCTGATAACAAAATCGCTGGGTCCCAACGGAGAAGTGATCGGAGAGTTACCCGAGCAGGTTCCTTATCTTGAATGGCGTCACAGCAGTTTTAAAGATGAGCAAAGTTGCCAGTCGTGCCATATGCCGGTTATTGAGGAGGAAATACCGATATCTTCGGTAATGGGGCAGCCCCAAAAACATGTTTCGAGGCATACCTTTCTTGGGGGGAATTTCTTTATGATGAAGATATTAAATCGATACAGAAATGAACTTGGAGTACAAGCCCTTCCCCGTGAGATGGAAGACGGTATTTTAAGAACGGTTGAACATTTACAGAGTAAGGCTGCGCGCATAGAAATCGATACCTTGCAGCTGGTTCATGATAAACTGCAGGTACAATTATCAATCGATAATATGAGTGGCCATAAATTGCCTACGGCCTATCCTTCTCGTCGTATTTGGATACACTTGACCGTTCAAAATAAAGCCGGGGATACATTATTTGAGTCAGGTTCTTTGCGCCCCGATGGTTCTATTGTAGGAAATGATAATGATGAGAATGCCGCCAGGTATGAACGGCATTATTCCCGGATTTACAGTCCGGACCAGGTACAAATCTATGAAAGCATAATGGCTGGTCCAGGCGATGAAGTGACCACAGGATTACTGACTGCTGTACGCTTTATCAAGGATAACCGTATCCTTCCTAATGGTTTTGATAAGTCAACCGCTGATCAGGATATCGCGGTACAGGGCAATGCCGGTAAAGATGATGACTTTGCAGGAGGAAGAGACCGGATAACTTATCTCATGGATCTGGGTAATATCACGGCCCCATTATTTATAAAGGCAGAGTTATGGTATCAGCCGATTGGTTATCGTTGGGCCCAAAATTTGAGCTCTTATAAAAGTGAAGAGGCCAAACGGTTTGTTTCATATTATGATTCAATGTCCGGCGAATCGGCCTTGAAACTTGCGGATGTAACAGGGGTATGGAGATAAGGGGAACCTGCGGAAAATAAAAAAGAACCGGAGCACACTTGTTGACAATCCCTAATGGGGATAGATCAAAAAGCAACCAGCGGCACATATTTTCCTGGTTGATTCACTTTTATACCATAGTACAAACTTGAACTGTGCTCTATATTATCAAGGATCAACTACTCCATTATAACATCTGCCTTATCTTACTGCAGCGGGCAAGTCCCTAATTAGGACGTAAGGCTTTCGCTGCTAGCACTTTGCAAATCTTGTTATTTTTCGGCTTTTTTATCAAAAGAGGAAACAAGCATTGTGAGTTATTTGCCTACATCGTCGTAATTAATTTCATGTAAGGCATTTAGGGATGTCTTTACAGCGCCATTTCCTTAAAGATGGTAACATTCTTTAAATGGATGCAGTTATATCAAATACCGACGATCTCCATACCATCTTTTCTACCCGTGGTCTTACTAAAATTTACCAGATGGGCGAAGTGCAGGTAAAGGCACTAAGGGGAATAGATTTGGAATTGTATAGCGGTGAACTGGTTGTAATGCTGGGACCTTCGGGAAGCGGAAAGTCGACCTTACTCAATATCCTGGGAGGATTGGATACGGCTACAGACGGATCGGTAACTTATCATGATATTGATTTAACCAGCGCGGGCGATCGTGATCTTACCGAATATCGCAGGTTCAATGTGGGGTTTGTCTTCCAGTTTTACAATTTGATTCCCAGTCTTACGGCGCGCGAAAATGTGGCGATTGTAACTGAGATTGCTAAAAATCCCATGGATCCGGCTGAGGCTTTGGCCATGGTAGAATTAGCCGACCGTATGGATCACTTTCCCGCACAGCTTTCAGGGGGTGAACAGCAGCGCGTGGCCATAGCACGAGCTATTGCCAAAAATCCGGAAGTGTTATTGTGCGATGAACCCACCGGAGCGCTTGATTCCAAGACAGGGATTGTCGTCCTGGAAGCTCTCGAGCGCGTGAATAAGACACTTGGAACATGTACCGTACTGATTACACACAATGTAGTTATTGCAGGGATGGCCGATCGGGTAATCCGTATTCTGGATGGAAAGATTGCCGAAGTACAAAAAGTAGAAAAGAAAATATCTCCCGGAGAATTGGAGTGGTAATATAATGAAGGCGATAAACTGGAAAATGGTCCGTGACCTCGACAACATGCGCGCCATGGTGTTTGTAATCGCTATTATGATCATCAGCGGGGTAGCCACTTTTGTAACTCTGTTAAGCACGCTCGATTCACTGCGAAGTACCCAGCGTGCCTACTACCAGGAATATTTCTTTTCAAATATATTTGCCTCTCTGAAACGGGCTCCAGGCAGCGTGATATCCCGCATCAGGGAAATTCCGGGTGTCAATCGTGTTTCGGCACGCATTTGGGCGGGGGCCAATATTAGTCTCTCCGGATTCGATGAAACGATCCGGGGACTCGTTATCTCTCTTCCGGATGAAGGAGAGCCCTTGCTCAATCGATTATACCTGCGCCGGGGGCGGCGACCGACTCCTTATTCTTCAGATGAAATAATCGTCGGGGACGCCTTTGCCCAGGCTCATAAATTGCAAATCGGTTCTTTGATGACCGCTGTCATCAATGGCCGGGAAAAGGAGCTTAAAGTGGTAGGCATTGGTTTGTCGCCGGAATTTATCTACCAGGCCAATCCCGGTTCAATTATTCCTGATTTTGAGCGCTATGCTATTTTATGGATGGGAAAAACGGCTTTGGAAGCGGCCTATGATATGCAAGGAGCCTTCAATAACGTCACCGTTTCGCTGACGTATCAAGCCAATGAGGCCGAGGTTATTCGCCGGTTGGATGAAATCCTGGAACCATATGGAGGTTTAGGGGCCAGGGGACGGGTTGATCAACCTTCGCACTTTTATATTACCGAAGAACTTAAGCAGTTGGGACAAATGGCTACTATCATTCCAACTATTTTCCTGGCGGTGGCTGCATTCTTGTTAAATGTTGTCATTGGACGATTGATCCAGACCCAGCAGGGGCAGATTGCTATCCTTAAAGCTTTCGGTTACGACAATATTGAAATTGGATGGCATTATATTAAGATGGTTAGTGTGATTGTCATCATTGGTCTTGCGGGCGGAGTTTTTCTTGGAATGTATCTCGGGAAATTGCTGGCCGGGGTTTATGCGGAATTTTATCGTTTTCCTTTTCTCCAATATCGTCTGGATCCCGGCGTATTTCTGGCAGCGGCGACAGTCAGCTTCGGCGCTGCTTCGGCCGGAGTACTATTTGCCGTTCGCCGGGCGGTGCTACTTCCACCCGCCCAGGGCATGCTGGCCGAATCCCCAAAAATATTCAAACAAAACTGGGTCGAGAAAATCGGTTTGGCCGGATTTCTGGATCAACCTACGAAGATGATTCTGCGGCAGTTAAGCCGCCATCGTCTGAAAACTATATTCGGCATAGTCGGTATTGCTTTTGCAGCTTCTTTAGTTATGTTGGGACGAATAAGTGAGGATTCGATCAGTTATGCCGTAGATGTCGAATTTCGACAAGCACAGCCTTATGATCTGTCTGTTTCTTTCGAGGACGCTACTTCTTCGCATGCTCTTACAGAATTGAAACGAATTCGGGGTGTTTATTATGCCGAAGCTTATCGCACCATTCCGGTTCGAATGCGTTTTGGGCATCGCAACTATCTGACCTCCATACAGGCTTATCCCAAAAAACGCGTACTAAAACCGCTTCTGGATTCCAATCAACGTGAAGTTCAAATACCCGGTTATGGAGTTTTACTAACCCGTAAGCTGGGGGATATCCTTGGTGTAAAAACAGGGGATACCTTGCGCGTGGAGGTACTGGAGCAGAGCAGAAGGGTGATGAATCTGCCGGTCGCCGGCTTTATGAATCAATATTTTGGACTCAGTGGCTATATGTCGCTTGAAGAACTAAACCGGGTCTTGCCCGAAAAAGAGTTAATATCAGGCGCTTATATGAATATTGATCAGAGACAAGAAAAACAAATTACTCAGGAATTGAAAAAGAGTCCGAAAGTGGCAGAAATTTTATCCACTCAAAGTATTATTGCAAAATTCTACGAATCTACAGCACAAACCTGGTTGATTATGGCATTTTTTGTCTCACTCTTTGCTGCTGCCACTGCATTTAGCGTGGTTTATAACAATGCCCGAATATCTTTGTCAGAGCGCAACCGGGAATTGGCAAGCTTGCGGGTATTGGGATTTACTCGTGGCGAGATTTCGTACATTTTGCTAGGGGAATTATGGATAGTGGTTTTGTTGGCCATTCCGGTGGGGATGCTCTTTGGGTGGCTGATCACAGCCTTTATGATATGGTCGCTGCAAACGGATCTGTATCGTATCCCGATGAATATTACTTCATTCACCTATTCATTGGCTGCAATCACGGTTATTATTTCAACTTTACTGTCGACCGTGATTCTCAGGCGGCGTTTGAATAAGCTGGATCTTATTGGAGTGTTAAAAACAAGAGAATAGATTATGGATCCCCGAAGAAAAAAACAGTTGACTATTGGAGTAATAGCGGTGGTGATTCTCGCTGGACTTGCCTATGGTTTTTGGCCTAAGCCAATTGCTGTTGACACGGGTATTGTGAGCCTTAAATCAATGGAGTTAACCATCGAAGAAGAAGGAAAAACGCGTGTTAAGGACAAGTATGCCATTGCAACGCCGGTTTCGGGTATGTTACAGCGCATTCAGTTTGAAGCTGGGGACTACCTTAGGGCTGGAATGGTCGTTGCCCGGATCAAACCGGCAGCGCCAAATTTATTAGATGAGCGTCAATTAGCTATTTCGAATGCAAGTTTAAGTGCCGCTCAAGCTGCTCTGGATCAGGCGAAGGAGAGCCTAAAGCTGGCATCGGAGGAATCTGCTTATAATGAAAAGGAACGAATTCGCGTAGAAAATCTTCACGAGAACGGGGTCGGCACAGATCAGGATCTGGATCGTGCCATCCTGGCTGATCGCAGGGCACAGGCTAATAAAAAATCAGCCGAGTTTGGAGTAAAAATTGCCCGGCATGAGTTGGAATCGGCCCGTGCCTCGGTACAATGGGCGCAACACTCCCAATCAACAGATGATGATATCCTGGAGATCCGATCGCCGGTAGAC
>DATFLI010000207.1:0-3809 GCA_035267805.1 Balneolaceae bacterium
ATATCTTTCGCAGAAAAGGCACGTTGAATCACCAGGAAGTCGGTCGTCCAGTAACCAAAAGAGAGCACGAAACCAAGCCCCATAATGATCCCCCCCCATGTTACCATCATCCCGTTTTGAGCCGGATTTCCCGAGGTTGACCAAAGCGTATTAAATGTATCGGGTACTCTATGCAGGATTTGAGAAACTGATCCGATATCTACAACACCAAGAATAACAACAAGGAAGAGGCCGAACCAAATCAGGAAAAATTGAAGAATTTCCGTGAATATGGCAGACATCAGACCACTAAGTGTAACATAAACAGCTACGGTAGCAGCAGATACCCACATACTGACGCCCCAGTGCCAACCCAAAAAGGTGTGCATCACCAGTGCCATGGCATAGAGGTTAATGCCTGATACCAAAAGGGTCATAAAGGCAAAGGCAATACCGTTCAAAACACGAGTTTTCTCATCAAAACGGAGCTTCAAATACCCCGGAACAGATTTGATCCTGCTACTGTAATAAAAAGGCATCATATAAATAGCCAAAAATAGCATCGCCGGTACGGCGCCGATCCAATAAAAGTGAGCGACGTACATTCCATATTTGAAAGTATTACCGGTCATTCCGAGCAGCTCAAGGGCTCCCATATTGGCGGAAAGAAAGGCTAAGCCCGCAACCCAAGAACTATTTTTGCGCCCCGCGAGGAAATAATCTTCCCCACTTTTGGTGAATTTTTTCAAATAGATCCCAATTCCAATAATAAAAGCAAAGTAGACCCCAATAATAAGCCAGTCGACAAAATTTAAAGCAATGGATTCCATGTAATTAGCCGCATTTAAAAGTTTATGTGTTTACTTTATAGCTACTTTCTAATTTCAATTTTGGGTGGTGAAATGATATTCGGTAATACTTCTGAAAATATTACCGGGTTGCAACACCGTTGACGGAAAATTATCCTGATTAGGGGAATCGGGATAATGTTGAGTTTCAAGTGTAAAGGCAGAACGGTAATTATAGGCCCCTCCTATACCTTTCGTAGTTCCATCCAGAAAATTTCCTGTATAAACCTGAATGCCGGGTTCGGTAGTATAAGCTTCAATTACCCGTCCGCTTTGTGGACTGTAAACTTTTGCGGCTAATGTCAACATTCCGGGCTCTGGCTTATTTAAGATCCAGTTGTCATCATAACCTTTTGCAAATTTAAGCTGTTGGTTATCTTCATTGATACGCTTGCCAAATGAAGTCGGTTGGGTGAAATCAAATGGCGTACCTTTAACAGTCTCCATTTTGCCCGTAGGGATCATTGTTGAATCTATCGGCGTAAACTTATCGGCATTTATCATGATAACCTGGTCATTTATTTTTCCGGATCCTGCTCCGTCCAAGTTAAAGTAACTGTGATTCGTAAAGTTAACGACCGTTTCCTGATCAGTAGTAGCGGCATAGTCAATACGCAATGTATTATTTTCCTGCAGGGTATAAAGAACCTGAAGCTTTAAATTACCCGGGTACCCCTCTTCCCCATCCTTGGAATCGTAGGTAAGAAGCAAATTCTGATCATTCAACTGCTTTGCATCCCAAACTCTTGAATCGAAACCTTTTGTGCCTCCATGCAAGCTATTTTGTCCATCATTCGTAGGAATGGAATAAGTTTTCCCACCAACATTAAACTTTCCTTTGGCAATACGATTAGCAAATCGGCCGATGATAGCTCCAAAGTAATTATTCTTACTATTTAAATATCCATCTATGCTATCATGCCCCAGAACAATGTCATCGAAATTACCATTTTTATCGGGAGTTGAAATACGTACGACACGTGCCCCATAATTCGTAATATCTATTTCAATGCCATTTTTATTCTGCAATTTATAAAGATCAGTTTCTTTCCCATCAATGGTTCGTTGAAAATTAGATGCTTTCAAATTAATACTATTTTTGCTTGGTGAGGATTGATTGTTTTTTTGCGACTTACAAGCAATTGCTGAAAGCCCCAGCACTATTAGCGCAATAAATGATTTCAGATACATGGCTTTATTTTTTATTGGTTTTAACAGTGATCAATTTCAATATAGCTGCATAAAATTTTGTTGTTCAAAATACTAAATAAAAACTATTAACGTAATTTTTAGCACTTTTCAACAATATGCATTTGTTGTATTTCGGAGCATATTTCATATGAGCAGAAATATTTTCGTGTTATCGATATCATCAATGATACACCAAAATTAATTCGGAAGTAATATAAATTTATGATTTTTAAAATGGCTAATACTTCTTTGAGATCATAATCTATTGGATTACTTCACGAGGCCTTTTGATTACCCCATACCATAATTTCATTTACCCCTGTGCGGGTTCGTAGGTCATGTTCAAAAACCAATCGTATCTTATTGGTAAATATCGGCCGGTCAAGATTAATGGTATTAACGGCCATCGAAACCGGTTCTTGAGGATTTTTTCGGACGTTTTCCGCTTTTTTCCAATTTGAACCATCCCAATATTCAAGATTGAAATCTTTCGGTGCCCCCACGGCATCTCCTCTGCCCCAGAAAAGCACGTCTACACTGCTTACCTGCTTGCGTGGACCAAAGTTGATCGCAATCCAATCTTGCTTATTCTTAGAATGTCGGGCGGTCCAGTGGTCACTGGCGTTGTACGGTATCAGTCCTTTAAGATCATTAACTGCTGATAGTTTTGATCCCTCAGCAGTATAGGATGCTGAAAGTTGGGGGTATTCCTCCCCATGGGCATTGTACGCCAAATCCTTAACAGCTGCGGTCGGTATATCCAGTGGCAGATCCGCTTTTCCCCACGTTTCAAATTCGGTCAGCCCCACCGCCTGCCCGGCTGTCGGTTTCATCAAAACCCGGACTTTTGATGTTTGCTCTACCTGGTCGAAGGTAATGACATTGGCACGGTGGCCGGTTGGTTTTTCAGGCGAAATCCTGTTACCGTTAACGTTGACCCATTGCCTGCCTTTCCATACCTGCACCTGGTAACTTGACGGAGCAACTACGCCCGTGCCGTCATCCAGGAAATACAGTTTCACTGTTTTGATCGGCCGCTTCGTGCCATAATTAATTGCAATCCACTGCTGATCGCTGTTTGAGCCTTCGGTCGTCCAGCGGTTGGCGGGGGACTGGTGATACCAGTAGCTTCCGTCATTGGCATAATACGCCATGTGCTTCGGACTACTATACGAAGCTGAAATATGCGGAAAATATCCCCGTCCGTTATTCACAGCAAAGTTGACCGGCTGCGGCGATAATGGCTTTTGATCGACGGAACTGATATGAACTTTTAAATCTTGGATATTCTCTGAGGAAGCGACCTGGCTTCCGTCTACAAACAGGATCAAGCCTTTTCCTTTGTTGTAATGGCTTCCATCCTTATCCCACACCACCGACACGTTATGCCCATGATACGACACGTCCTCGAGGGCAAAATAATCCCAGCTGTCGGGGATGAGCGGATCGACCTCAAGTGTATCGCCGGCATGTGGACGCAGCCCTATGAGCCCAGTGATGATGTTGTTGACATAGCCGGAATGAAAATAGTGCTCGCTATGATAGTAGTGGTCGTATCCCTTCCAAGATCCGGTGAAGGGATTGGCCGCTTCGGCAATATACGGACGCCCGTCCTTGTGCTGGGTCTTGGTATATACTTTAAGCAGCTTAAAATAGTCCTCTTTGGTTACCACATTCTGGTGGTAATCGTGCAGCAAGTTGGACATTCCAACCAGGGTTTGGGCCGTAGCGTATGGCCACGACTGCCCACTCCACACGCAACATTTTTTTGAAACCATAAATTGAGGATCG
>DATFLI010000208.1:0-9786 GCA_035267805.1 Balneolaceae bacterium
GGCCCAATTGGCCCAAAGTCCCTCCTCGAGGAGGGACTTTGGGCGGCGGCGATCAAGAGTATATCATCTTATCTCGAACTGACGTTTATTTAGATTTTCAATCTGCCGAAAGTCTAAAAGAATTTTGCTGTTCGGCATAACATTCGAACAAGTGCCGTGTTTGCCCCTCTGCTTAGAATTTGTGAATCCAATCATCATAGAATGCCCCAGTTTCCCGGACTAAGCTTGACCACAGCCTATTTTTATTAAAGTGAATCAATCCTGCATCATTTCCGTAAACTTTACAACATCAAAATAAAAAAAGGCTTTAATATGTGGACACGCCTGTTACGACTCCTGCAAAATGGATTAAATCTTTACAGCTTTTATTCGAATCCGGTCAGGTTTTTGGCAAGTCTGCTGACGATTATCATCGTTCCCTATTTGGCCTATTTGTTTTGGGGAACCCTAATTATCGTTGCTCTTATGGTGTTGGGAATTTATTTCATTTATAAAGCTATCAAAGCCGGCAAGAAACGCCCGAGCAGCTATTCTTAATTCTGTACGGAGTCCTTTTGCTTTTCGCCTGTTTGCCTTTGAACCATCTCTACCGAAAGGGGTTTTGAAGCCGAACCGGCATATAGCGAGACATGAGGAAAGGGTATTTCAATCCCCTCTTCATCAAACTTAGCTTTTATCTCTTCCTGAATTGAATTTTTTAGCAGCACATATTCCTTAACCGGGGCCCAAATCAAAAATAGCAGATCGATAGAGGATGAACCGAAAGCATCAAAAATAATCAACGGTTCCGGCTCGCTAAGTGAATACTCATTCTTCTCAGCAACCTCCATCAACAGCTCACGCACACGACCGATATCTTCCTTGTAGGCTACCGATATCTTTGCATTAAAGCGCCGAATGGGAAATCGCGTCACGTTTGTCACTTCAGTTTTAATAATCATCTCGTTGGGAATACGAACGAACTGGTTATCGAACGTTCTCAATTTGACTGAGAGGACATCAATAGATAAAACCACACCGGTTGTATTATTTATCGTAATAATATCGTCCACCTTGAAAGGCTGTTCGGCAATTAAAAACAATCCGCTAATGATGTTAGAAACACTTGTTTGGGATGCAAAACCCAAGGCAATACCCACAATTCCGGCTGCTCCCAGCAGAGGAGCAAGACTAATTCCCAACTGCCCCATCACGGTTACTACCAAGATTGTTAATCCTGAATAAAAGATCAGCTTGCCGGCCAACATGCCGTAATGCGGGGCATATTTTTTGGTAAAAAAGCGGCGTGCCCATCCTCGCAAAAGCAACAATACGGGCACCGTGATGATGATAATCAGCGCTACTTTAAGAATTGGCTGAAAATTACCATCTGCTATATAAGTATTGATCGTTGACATAAGATTCTGGAAAAACCCCATACTTATCTACCAAAAATTTGTGTATCCTCAAATAGCCGTTTGAAAGTGCGCGTGGCCAGGCTTTTCTTAATTTCTTTGCGCGGTATGGCTACCATTTGTTTTTTCTGGATTCCTTCCGGCAGTTTACCCGTCATGATAACATCACTATTCAAATCTTCTCCATGATAAACAATCCTGGTCTCATCTGCCCAAAACTCATCATTATATTCGTAAATACTTAAACGTTCCACCCGAAAGCAAAAATGCTCGAAATTAAGCTCTTCCGGGGACTTGTTATTCACCAAAATCGGGCATGTTACCGCATGCTGTTTCTTATCCGCTCGAGATAAATCACGTCTTGCCTTGGTCGTGGCATAATAACAAAGTTCGCCTTCTGTGGGCGTACCAAACCAAGTTCTCGACAGTTTAATAGTCGGCAGTTCTGTAAGCTTATAATTATTTTTTGCCAGCGAGACTCGAATCCAAATCGGAATTCGGGTATAAATCTGTATTTGTGTATCGGGACTTACCATCAGTGAATATTCTGAATTTACGACCAACGGCAAATCCGGAAATACCGGCTGAATTCGTAAATCCGCAGAAATCGTTTTATTTGCCCAGCGTACCCATTCTACTTTTTTAGGAGGTTGGTCTTCCTTGATATTGCCTTTCAATTCACCCTTGTATCCATGAGCAATCCAAATCTCCTCATCTCGGAACCGCAGCCAAACATGCAGATCACCCACTGAAAAATGTTGCGTCTTACCATCCTGAAGCGAACGATCTCCCCAAATTTCGTTGCCCATATTGTAATCTTTTATAGTTTGATTAAATCTGTTCCCATAAATGGCCGTAACACATCCGGCACTATCACATTTCCATCCTCTGTCTGATACTGCTCCAAGATAGCGGCTACAACCCTTGGAAGTGCCAATCCAGAGCCGTTGAGGGTATGAACCATGGCCGTATCTTTGTTCTCCCTGCGGTATCGCAGCATCATCCGCCGCGCCTGAAAGCTTCCGAAATTAGAACAGGAGCTTACCTCCAGCCAGCGTTGTTGCCCCGGGCTCCAGACCTCCAGGTCATATTTTTTACTTTGTGTAAAACCCATATCACCGGTACACATCAAGAGCGTTCGGTACGGTATTTTTAAATCCTGTAACAGTGATTCCGCATATTCCCGCAAGCTCTCGAGCTCATCATACGCCGTATCGGGATGCACAATCTTAACCAGCTCTACCTTATCAAACTGGTGCAGTCGATTAAGACCGCGTACATCCTTACCGTATGACCCGGCCTCACGCCGCCAGCAAGGTGTGTAAGCCGCATAATAGATAGGAAGATCCTCCTCTTCCAAAATTTCATCCCGATGATAATTCGTTACGGGTACTTCGGCTGTGGGAATAGCAAAAAATTCGTCCCGGGGAATTTCGTACATCATATCTTCTTTATCGGGAATTTGCCCCGTGCCCCGTGCCGAATCCTCATTTACAAAATAAGGGGCCTGCAATTCTTTAAACCCGTTTTCTGTGGCTTGATTCAAAAAATAATTAATGAGTGAGCGCTGTAATCGAGCAATGGGACCCACATAAAATGGAAATCCTGCTCCGGTAACTTTGGCACCGCGCTCGAAATCAATCCAACCGTCTTGTTCAACTAATTCCCAATGCGGTTTCCGCCATTTTTCCTTATCTGGATTTCCCCAGGTCTTGAAGACTTCATTTTCTTCTTCGGAATGACCTACCGGCACCGACTCATGCGGTACATTGGGAATTCGAAGAAGCATATCATCACGCTTCTCTTTCAATGAACGAAGCTCCTCCTCCATCTCTTTGATATCATCCTTTAGCTTGCTTGTATACCGGATGATTTCCTGGGCCTCTTCCTTCTCACCCCGGCCCATCAGTTCACCGATTTTTTTCGCTTTGGTGTTACTCTCACTGCGAAGTTCGTCAGTCTTTTGAACCAAAGAACGCCACTCACTATCAATTTCAATCAACTCATCCACTACTCCGGGATTTGCTTCTCCCTTGTCGCGCATGGCTTGTTTTACCTTTTCGGCATTTCCTCTAATGTAAGTGACGTCTAGCATGGAATATATTAATTTTTCTTTCGTTGGATTGTTTGGCTAAAGATAAAAGAGTTTTTGAAAGGTTTGAATCTGAAATTTTTGAATTATCGGCAAATACACCGCGGTTAAATTTCGAAAATAAACAGGTACTAAACCTCTTGATTTCCTAACAATCTAAAGTTATTTTAAACTAAACATAGAAAATTAAGGATTAATAAAAATTATGTCTCAAGGATTAGACGAAATAGATCTAAAAATTTTAAAACATCTACAGCGCGACGGTCGCGCTCAACGCAATCAACTCGCTGAAATCGTTCACCTTTCCGTCCCTTCCGTTTCTGAAAGAATGCGAAAGCTTGAAGAAAAAGAATTGATCACGGGGTATCATGCCGTTTTAGATTCCAAACGTTTTAAATTTGACATCACCGCTTTTGTATTTGTAGAAGTTGATGGTTCCGATAACTATCCCGGATTTGTTGAAAATGCCAGCAATGAGCCTGAAATCCTGGAATGTCATTCTATCACCGGTGATGGTTCACATATCCTGAAAATTCGAACTGAAAACACCGCTTCTTTTGAAAAGCTGCTTTCCCGGATACAATCCTGGAAAGGTGTTAATAAAAGTCGTTCTAACGTAGTACTCAGTAGTTTTAAGGAGACCGCGGAACTGCCTATCGAAAAAACAATCGATCCCAAATAAATATTTACCTCTGGCTTTCCATTGCTGAAATCCTATTTCCGATTTCTATTTGTCACATTTTTATTTCTTACGCTATCGCATTACAACTCGTATGCGCAGCTTAAACTGGGTGTGCGTTGGAAAATGCCTGACAACCCGGATCTGGCTGTTAAACAATTACGTCAGTTTCATGCGTCAGGCATTTCATTGATTGAGATTTCGGATGATCCATCTACTCGGATATGGGAAGTTATCAATAATCTGGATTTCCGGGTTTACGGTGATATTGGGATTTCCTACCCGGTGGCCGAGACATTTACCCGGAGAGATTCGGCACTTATTCAGCTTGTCGAGTCAAAAGCATCGGCTTACCTGTCTCAGCCCTCGGTTGTTGGAATTGGTCTATTCAAGTACGGTGCTGTGACCAGGAAAGAATTTAAGGCCTCGGTACAACCTTTTATAGAACAACTTGAGAAGGCCGGCAAACCAATCTATTTCACATCAAGCCGACGGCTGCCTGCCGATGCAGTTCCCTCCAATTTTTATATCTATAGGGTTAATATCACTACTCAAAATTTGAATAGCCTTCACCTTCCGGCGGATGCCCAAATTGGCGGTTATCGGTTTGCGCCATCAAAAAATATAATTGGCTACCTGAGTCCATTTAAAAAATTTTTGGAAGCTTTATCACCGGCTAGTCCAAAACCGGTTTTTATTAACTCCAAATGGCTTTTGGGAACGCTCCAAAAACACCCTCAATTTAAATCTGCCTTGAATTCGCTGGCAACTGATTCCAATCCTACCTTTCCTGTTCCCAACGAATCATTGCCAACACCGGAAAAATCTGCAATCCCGGTCATCATCTTATTTTTGGTCTGGGGAATTGCGGCCTTACACTATAACACGAGCCCCCTGTACCGAAAATCGCTGTTCCGCTATTTTGGCGCCCACAAATTCTTTATCGACGATATCTTTCACCGCCAGATTCGCTCTCCCCTGCCCGCTCTACTTTTAATATTGCAAAACGCATTCCTGATTGGGGCCTGTACTTTTACAACATTTTCAACACTGTGGTCGACAACGGGTAGAAATGCTCTATTTCACTATTTCCCAATATTCAAAGCTTTCGGTTCCAACATACTTTCCATCTCCGTCTGGTCGCTCATCGTAAGCATAATTTTTTCTTTTATATGCATCCTATGGCTTTATCTAAGCCACAAAAAATCCAACTCTTTTACTCAAACGGCCACTATCTATGCCTGGCCTCTGCACCTTAATTTTGTCACGGGAACAATTGCTGTGGCGACCTATTCGGCAGGAGGAAACACAACAATTATAACTGTATTCAGTGCTATAACCCTTGTCATCTTTTTGATGAGCTTTATTTTCGGTTCGACCGATATCGCACGTTTCAAAGCTTCTCGCCCCCTTTTATACCTGTTGGGTACAACCGGGCTCTACATCTTTTTGATAGGTGTCGGCTTTGCCTGGTTAATGACCTATGATTCTTGGTCGCAAATCATAAGCTTATCACTCAGTCTTACATGATTTGCTTGCGAAGACGTGCAACGGGAATATTCAATTTCTCCCGGTATTTACTGACAGTCCGACGAGCCACTTTATATCCCTGTTCCTTTAATAATTTGGCAATAGACTGATCACTTAACGGTTTTTGCTTATTTTCGTTATCCACAATTTCCTGAACCGCATTTTTCACCTCACGGCTGGAGACTTCCTCTCCGCTTTCGGTTTCAAGTCCCTCACTGAAAAAATACTTCAGTTCAAAAACACCAAAGTTCGTCTGCACATACTTGCCATTCACTACCCGGGAAATAGTAGAAATATCCAAATTGACCCGATCAGCAATGTCTTTCAAGATCATTGGCTTTAGGCCTTCACCGTGCTTGAAAAAATCTTCCTGTAGTGCTACAATCGTCTTCATCGTATTCATCAGGGTATTCTGTCGTTGACGAATAGAATCAATAAACCATTGAGCGGACTCAATCTTACTTTTTATAAAACTTTTGGTTTCCCGGGCCTGCTTTTTTTTGTTTTTCTTCTTTTTCAAATCATCCCACATCTTCTTGTATCGCGGCGATATCCGCAGAGGGGGAACATTTCCATTGTTCAGCTTTATAACAAAATCACCCTTCTCTGAACCTGCTTCCTCTTCGTTTTCAGAGGGATCATAATAAACCTCGAAATCAGGCTCAATATAATTTTGAGTATCATCTACAGCACTACCAACAGCCCCCGGTTTTGGATCCAACCCTTTGATACATTCAAAAGCAGCCTTGAGTGCTTCATCTTCAATACTGAGTTTCCTTTTTAGCTTTTTAAAATGCTTTTTTTCAAAAAGCTCCCAATGATCCCGGAGCATACGAATTGCATCATCACGTCCCTCTGCTGATTCATCCGTCAGTTCTAGCTGCACAAGCAGGCAATCCCGCAAATCTCGTGAGGCAATACCGGGAGGATCCAGCCGCTGAATCTCTTTGCGCACCTTCTCAACTTCATCCTCGTTCGTCAACGTGCCATAATTAAAAGCGATATTATCGACAACCGCCTCAATCTCACGACGAAAATATCCGTCCTGATCCAGCGATCCCAAAATCTGATCGGCAATTAATTTCTGATCTTCATCCAAATTAAGAAGGCTCACCTGCTGCTCCAGTTCTTCCAACAGAGACTCATGGTAAGGGTTTGGCAGATCACGCCACGTTTCACTGCCGCCGCCCCCACTGTAACTTTTACCCTCATACTCGGTATTATGCAAATACTCGTCCCAATCGATCTCTTCATTTTGATCGACCGGTTCCAGCTCATCACTTTGCTGTGCTCCGTCTTCCTCCCACTCGTTTTCCAAGTCGTCAAGAGAATCGCTGCTGGCGTCGGCTTCTTCCAATACCGGATTTACCTCCAGTTCCTCTTTGATGCGCTGCTCCAAAGCAATCGTCGGCAACTGCAGTAACTTGATATACTGAATCTGCTGCGGAGACAGTCGCTGCTGTTGCGACTGCTTTTGACTCATCTGTTGGCCGGTTTTTAGCATGATTTTACGGCCTCACTGTTTTTATTTCGAATGTCATTGCAAGTTTCCTCAAATTCTTCATACCAATCCTCTCCATACCGACGTATCAATGGCTTCTCCAAAAATTCGGATAAATAAATACCTTCGCGTTCTCCCTTTTTACAAGCTGCGGAGCACAGGCTTTCTACATATTCAAAATTTGCATATTCCATTCCGGCAAAGTGTTTGAGCCGGATAGGAAATAAATGACAACTTAACGGTTTTTCCCAATCGATCCGCCCTTCCAAAAAAGCTTCCTGAATAGCACAATGTGCCACTCCATCATCCGTATAGGTAACAAAGACACATTCCTTGCCATCGGTACATGCCAGCTCGTACCCCTTCTTGTTATTGCCTAATACCAAACCCTGTTTATCAACTACTTCACGGGCACGCGGACGCAAGTCATCTTTCAGCAATCGGTACGCTTTTCGCAGTACCGGTATTTCTTCGGATGAAACAGGAGCTCCGGCATCACCTACGACGCAACATGCACCTTTGCACTTCGGCAAGTCGCATGCAAATTTGGCTTTAGCAATATCTTCGGACAATATGGTATTCTGGACTTTAAACATCGATTACAAGATAGGTTTTCTACAGCCTAATTTAAATGCCAAATTTCCAAATGGTATAAAATTTGCATTACCCTACCTCCAGTTGCGTATCTTTTGATGACAAGATCGCTCCAAGAAACGCCAAAGCTTTATCAAAATTAGTGTATTTGGAATCAATTATGTAAGTATCACTGGCACCAACGAGATTGATAAAATTCCCGGAGTTCCACAATCGGTTAGAGAAATACAATTTGCAAATATCAGCATAGGATACCGTTTTCTCATTAATAACCCCCTTTTGAGTCATACCGGAGTCGTCAAATGTGACCTGATGGCGGAAACAATAAACGGTATTATAGATCATCCCCATAATAAAAATGGTAGACAATACAATCAAAAAGACACCTCCAAACCCCATGTATTGACTTATACCAATCAAACGCTTCATAGAAAAAGTAAAACATCCGATTACTAAAACCGATCCCAGAAGCTGAAATATTTTCCATCCGAATTTCACTTCCAACGTCACTTTATAATCACTCATCCCATACCCTCTTTCAGATTTACTTTTAATTTGATGAACTCCTTATTTACGCTAATCAACATTTTACAAAAGCTCAAATTTCTTTCCGGCTGTCTGCTTGATGCAATTTTGCATCTCCAGCTCCAACAATTTGGATAATAATTGATGTGATGGCATATTCATCCGCTCTGAAAGACTATCGATATGTAACGAAACCTCTTCTTCCAGCAATTCGCATATCCGGCTGGAAAGCTCATCCAGATCTTCCGACTTCCAATTTTTCTCCTTTTTAACGAGCGGCCTATCTTCGGTGGCTTTCATGTGGATACTGATTTCATTAAGAATATCATCCACATTTTGAACCAGCTTACCCATTCCGCGTTTAATCAGGCTGTTGCATCCTGCCGAGTTGGGATGGCCCAGCCGGTGAGGAATCACAAATACTTCTCTATTTTGATCCAAAGCCGAAGTCGCAGTAATCATACTGCCGCCTTCCAGCCCCGATTCGACGACCAACGTGCCCAAACTCATACCACTGACAATACGATTACGAACCGGAAAATTGCCCATCTCGGGGGCAGTGCCAAGCGGAAATTCAGATATAACAGCCCCACCCGAATCCACAATTTTGCCTGCCAGTCCTATATGATCACTCGGGTAAATCCAGTCGATGCCGGATCCCAGGACCGCTACTGTTTTACCACCTGCTTCAACTGTAGCCTTATGAGCTGCCCCGTCAATGCCATAGGCCAAACCGCTGATGACAGCGAGTCCGTGCTCTACCAATCTTTCTGCAAAAAGCTTGGCCATCCTTTTTCCATATTTACCGGCCTTTCGGGTTCCGACAATAGCAATACTGTCATAACTTAGCACTTTCCGATCGCCCTTAATCCACATCAATAACGGAGGATCATAAATTTCCCGCAGAAGGTTTGGGTAATCGTCATCCCAAAAAGTCATGATTTCAGCGCCGATTTGCTCCGTTTGTTCAAGGATGCGATCAACTTCTTCCCATTTATTAAAACTGACAATATCATTTGACGTTTTTGGGCCAATTCCATGAATAGACTCTAATTCGTGGCGTTCCAGCCTAAAAATAAGTTGCGGGTGTTCTACGTGCTGGAGCAGCAAACGGATCCGTTTGGCACCCAAATCGTCAATGATGTGTAAGGCTACAAATTCTCTAACCGGCGTCTCCGGTTGCTTCTTTTGATGATTCAATGGCTTTTAATTTCTCCCAGATGACTTCTTTAAGTTCATCTATATGGTAGTTGGTTGCGGACGAAATTTCAACTACCGGGATATCAAGATCCACTTTTTTGTCCTCACCAAGTTCGTAGTTCTCCTGCAGATCCATCTTAGTGATGGCAAGAATACGCGGTTTATCGAGCAGATCAGACCGATATGACTTCAATTCATCAAGGAGTGCGTTGTATTCATATTCGATATCCTGTTGCGAACTTACCATAAAAAGCAGCAGGTTATTGCGCTC
>DATFLI010000209.1:0-4277 GCA_035267805.1 Balneolaceae bacterium
AATTAAACAAAATAGAAGTTCGCTCAACGAATACGGCAAAGTTACGCACTTTTTATACTGCCTTGTATCACACCATGCTGGCCCCGACGTTGTACATGGATGTCAACGGGCAGTATCGCGGGGCGGATGGCAAGGTTCATACCGCCAACGGTTTTAAGAATTACAGCACCTTTTCTTTGTGGGATACCTATCGTGCCGAGCACCCGCTGCTGACTTTCACCGAACCCGATCGAGTAAATGGCATGATCCGGTTTATGCTCGCTTTTTACGATCAGCATGGCCTGTTGCCGGTCTGGGAGCTTAAAGCAAACGAGACCAACACGATGATTGGCTACCATGCCGTGCCGGTTATAGCGGATGCCTATTTCAAAGGATTTCGTGACTACGATATACAAAAAGCATTCGAGGCCATGAAAAAGAGTGCCAATGAAGGCAATGATGATGTTAAGCTGTTTAATAAGTACGGGTATGTGCCGTCCAATAAAACCAGGGAATCTGTTTCGAAAACCCTGGAATATGCCTATGACGACTGGTGCATTGCCCAGATGGCAAAAGCCTTAGGCAAGCAGGAAGATTACCGGGAGTTCAATAAACGAGCTCATTATTTTGAAAATCTGTATGATCCCTCAACCGGATTTATGCGTCCGAAGCTGGCAAACGGAGAATGGGAAGAACCTTTTGACCCGCGGGCAGCTCCTACGGATTTCAGCAAGCGTAATTTTACCGAAGCCAATGCCTGGCAATATCTGTGGTATGTGCCTCAGGACGTCCCTAAACTCATGGATTTGATAGGCGGGCAAGATCAGTTTGAGGCACGTCTGGATACGCTGTTTAATACCTCACCGAAAGTTAATGAAGGCGGAGTCCCGGATATGAGTGGCCTGATCGGGCAATATGTGCAGGGAAACGAACCTGATCAGCAGACGCCCTATATGTACGATTACGCCGGAGCCCCCTGGAAAACGCAAAAGGTGGTCAATACGATCGTGGATTCTCTTTACAAGGATACCCCCGACGGTCTTCCCGGGAACGAAGACTGCGGACAAATGTCGGCCTGGTACGTATTCAGCGCGCTTGGTTTTTATCCCGTAAATCCTGCCAATGGTGTGTATGAGATCGGCAGCCCCTCCTTTAAAAAGGCTACCATCAATCTCGAAAATGGCAAGAAATTTACCGTGGAAGCGAGAAATGTGTCGGACAAAAATATGTATATTCAGTCTGCTACATTTGATGGAGATCCGTACAACAAGTCCTACATCACTTATCAGGATATTAAAAAGGGTGGCGTACTGGTATTTCAGATGGGGCCCAAGCCAAACAAGCAATGGGCAGCTAATTCCCAACCTCCGTCAACTGCTTTTGGCTCGGAATAACAGAATGATCACCTAACTGATCAGACTCTTATGGAATAACCATTGGTTTTAAATCTTGCCTGGTTTCAATGTTAATGTTAACATTGGGGTGTATTGGCTTTAAGCCCAGTTTCTGCGAATGGGTATAGTCTACTTATAGGAAGAAAGATTTGGTCGGTATTCTGCAAATATGAAGCAATAAAAGTTCAGGGAACTCATGAGGATATCGGAAAGTCATTTATCCTGGCATTTTAATTTTTATAAAATCACTAACAATCAGAACGTATTTTTATGCTCTTATCTCAGACATCATATCGTGAAAAGATAATTTCTTTATGGGCTATCTGTCTGTTTCTCTTTTTGTCAGTTACAGTAAAAGCTCAGCAGCAACAACACCTACGTGCACCGGCCTATCCGCTAGTGACGGTTGATCCTAATTTTAGTATTTGGTCATTTCAGGATACGCTATACAACGGACCAACCTATCACTGGACCGAGAAAGAGCATTCCCTGCAGGGCATTATCCGTGTGGATGGCAAGCCTATGTATTTCATGGGACAGTCTGTTCCGCGATATAATACGCTGTTACCTATGGCTAGAAACAGCGGGAAGTGGCGTTTTACAGTAACCAATCCCAAAGACGGCTGGCAAAACATTGATTTTGATGCCTCGGATTGGCAGACGGGGCAGGGGGCATTTAAGGATGGGAAGAACGTACAGAATCCCTGGAATACGCACGACATCTGGGCGCGTCGCACCTTCACAGTTAAGAATTTGGATGACATTAATATCAAGAATCTGCTGCTGAATGTGCATCATGACGACGATTTGCATGTGTTCATTAATGGCGTGCGGGCATTTGATAAGAAAGGAGTAACAGGTACAGCAACGCCGGTTTCCATCAATCCCAAAGCAAAAGAAGCGCTTCGAGAAGGGACCAATGTTATAGCCGCTCATTGCGTCAACACTAGGGGACGTGCCTATCTGGATGTGGGGCTGATCGAGAAATTGGAACCCAAAGTTAAGGTAGCTACCGCGCGTCAGACTTCTGTGGATGTGACGGCAACACAAACGAAATATAGTTTTATGGCGGGGCCCGTCAAATTGAAGGCCACGTTGACGGCGCCGCTTTTGTTGGATAGCCTTGATCTGGTTTCGCGTCCGGCGGATTATCTGAGTTTTTCGGTTGAGTCAACGGATGGCCAGTCTCATAATGTGCAAGTGTATGTAAGTGCCGCCTCGGATATCGCAGTAAATTCGACCAGTCAACAAGTAGTCTGGCAGCGAATGCCTTCCCGGAAGCTGGATATCATGCGCGTTGGAACGGCCAATCAACAGGTTTTACAGCGCAAAGGAGATAATGTTCGCAAGGATTGGGGATATCTTTACCTGGCATCGGCAGATGGAAGCAGCAGCTCATCACGGATAGCTTCCAGTGAAAATTCCGTACAGGATTTTGTTGCCGATGGAAAACTGAATGAAACGGATGCGGAAAATATGCCGCAATCTGTTCGATCTGAACCTATTACGCTGGCATCATCTTTTGATTTTGGCGCTGTTTCGGGGACTCCTGAAAAGAATCACGTTATTTTGGCATATAATGATTTATATCCCATCGAGTTTTTCCATCAGCCCTTGCAGGAATGGTGGAAGAAAGACGGAGAATCGGTAGTGGGCATGCTTGAAAAATCCGAAAGCCAGTATAATCAGCTGATGGATGCCACGAATAAATTTGATCAGGATTTATACAACAAAGCTAAGGCAGCCGGCGGGGAGAAGTATGCTGAGCTTACCGAATTGGCGTATCGTCAGTCGATTGCGGCACACAAGCTCGTGATTTCTCCGGATGGGAAACCGCTGTTTTTTAGCAAAGAGAATTTTAGCAATGGTTCCATTGGAACTGTGGATGTGACCTATCCGTCATCGCCACTGTTTCTGTACTATAATCCTGAGCTGTTGAAAGGGATGCTCCGGCCCATCTTCTATTTCACTGAAAGTGGAAAATGGACCAAACCCTTTGCTGCCCATGACGTGGGAACGTATCCTATTGCCAACGGGCAGACGTATGGCGAAGATATGCCCGTGGAAGAAGCAGGGAATATGCTGATCATGACAACCGCTATTGCCGAGGTCGAGGGTAACGCAAACTTTGCCAACAACCACTGGCAAGCCCTGACGACCTGGGCTAATTATTTGATGCAGAATGGAATGGATCCCAAAAACCAGCTTTCGACGGATGATTTTGCCGGGCACCTGGCACATAATGCCAATTTGTCTATCAAAGCGATTTTGGGGATTGCCGGTTACGGTCGGTTGGCCAAAATGCTGGGTAAGGATGAGATAGCTGAGAAATATACTTCGTCT
This sequence comes from Balneolaceae bacterium, assembly GCA_035267805.1. Classification (GTDB taxonomy): domain Bacteria; phylum Bacteroidota; class Rhodothermia; order Balneolales; family Balneolaceae; genus Fodinibius. The sequence continues at coordinate 3,717 of DATFLI010000209.1, forward strand.
GCGAAGTCGATGGCTCAAAAGTGGAAGAAGATGGCCGGTGCCGGCGATCATTATGTGCTTGCTTTTGGGCATCCGGATACGTGGAGCCAAAAATATAACCTGGCATGGGATGATATATTGGACTTAAATATATTTCCGGATGACATTAACAAAACCGAAGTCGATTACTATTTGAAGAAGCAAAATACCTATGGATTGCCACTGGATAATCGAGCTACGTATACAAAAAGTGACTGGATCAACTGGACGGCCACATTGAGCAATGATAAAGCCACATTTGAGAAATTTATCAGTCCGATGTACAAGGCGTTTGATGAAACAAAGGACCGGGTACCGATGACAGACTGGTATCAAACGACAGACGCCAGCCAAGTGGGTTTCCAGGCGCGCTCGGTTGTGGGTGGATATTTTATGAAGATGCTGGAAGAAAAGATGAAATAAGCAATTTAGAACCGTTTTTACCCCCCCCCTTTTTTTAAAGGGGATTGATATTGTTAAGTCAATACTGGAGTTTGAATTAGCGCTAAAAGTTGCCCTTAAAAAAGAGAGATACAGAGGGTT
>DATFLI010000210.1:0-33180 GCA_035267805.1 Balneolaceae bacterium
ATCTCGACCACCAGGGAGAGATCTTCTTTTTCAGGATTTGTCTCCTCTCAACAAAAATCGCTCATTCCGCAGGCTTCATTCGAGATGACAAAGGTATTAGTTCCGATTTTTATTCTTGCCTCAGGCATATGTTTAATTAAGTCCAGTTTTGGACAAGAAAGCGTCTATGAAATCGTCTTGATTTTCTCCAAAAAATCCTGCTTGAATGCCCGGCCGACAGGTATGAACCGGTCCGCAATTTCAATTTGATTACCGGCAATTTTTTTGATCTTGGAAATATTGACGATGAAAGATTTGTGTACTCGGGCGAAATCCCGATCGGGTAATAAATCCTGCCAGTATTTTAATGTTTGCAGTAACATCAGTGAACCATCGGTTTTTACGATATTCACATAATCTTTGTCTGATTCGATATACAGGATATCTTCGAAGTCTACCTTGTGCAAAACTTTGTCAACCTTAACGAAGACGAAACGATTGCCGGAAGAAGGATGGCCGGAACTATTGTTTTTAGTCGTCTGAATTTTTGAGAGAGCCTTAAGAAAGCGATCGAATGAAAACGGTTTCAGCAGGTAATCCACTACGTTAAGCTCAAACCCTTCGTGGGCATAATCGGGATAGGCGGTTGTGATGATCACCTGTGGGGGATTTCGCAAAGAACGCAGGAAATTAAGTCCCGAAATCTTCGGCAAATTGATATCCAAAAACAGGACGTCTACAGATTTCGATTGAAGCGTCTCCATAGCTTCAACAGGACTCTTGAACGTATTGACTAAATCGAGATAGGGAATGTCGGCAATATACTTCTTCAATACTCGCTGTGCGGGCAGTTCATCCTCAATAATTATGCACTTCAAGTTCATCGACGATCAGATTTAGCGAGAGTTGAACCACAAACCGTCCATTTTCGCGTTCAATCTCAAGATTATGTTTATCCGGATACATCAGCTCAAGCCGTTTACGGACATTCTTTAGCCCGATTCCGGTTTCAGCATTTTGCGAATTTTTATAGGAATCGTTGCCGTTATCCCAGTATGTATTTTCAACATACAGGTGCAGGGTATCATTTGCAATCCGGATGTTAATCTTGATCAGAATATTGTCGACTTCGGAGCGCATGCTGTGCTTAAAGCTGTTCTCCACAAAGGCTACCAACAGCAGCGGTGCGATGCGATACGGTGTTGCATATCCCTCCACTTCAAATTTGACTTCTCCGCGACCTTCCAACCGCAGTTTTTGCAAGTCGATAAAATCCTTCAAATAGTTCAGCTCTTTATCCAGCGAAACGAAGCGGTCATTACCGTCTTTGAGCATATAGCGCATGATATCGGAAAGTTTAAGGAGCATCTCGGGTACTTTCTCCGACTTTTCCAGGGCATATGAGTAAATGTTGTTAAGGTTGTTAAAAAGGACATGGGGATTGATTTGCGATTTCAGGAATTTAAGCTCGCTTTCCATTTTTTCCCGCTCCAGCTCACTGAGTCTTTTTTGTCGCTTTTGGTTATCCCAAATCAATTTAAAGCTGCTGAATAAGGCGATGACAAAGCCAATTTTATAGATCGACCACTGTACGCTGCGAACAGTCAGTGATCCGCCCCGGGTGTTCGGATAAAAGATGTTCTCAAGGACCATTTCTTCAAAAAAAGCACCGATCACGATCAGCGACAAAATTGCAATCGTAAACTTCCAATACTTATTGTTATTAAGAAACCGCGGGATGAGCACAAAGTTATTCAGTACCACCAGGAGCAGGTAATAAACCTTAATAGCCAGATCGGAGGGGGCCATGCTGTAGCCGTATCGCTCCGGGATTACCAGGTACGGGATGATCAGGTAGATGAACCAGAGCAGCAGCAGGATCCGGTACTCAACACCGAAAAAAGATTTTATTTTTTTACGAAATGCCATACGAATTAGTTTACATTTCTGTTGGAAATAAACCTATTCAATAATATCAATCAACTTTTTCCTACTTATAACCCGCATCCATCTACGAACAACCGTCTAGCATCGACCAACCGTTTATCGGGTCTGGAACGTTGTTCATCGATATAATAATACGATTGGTATAGTTAATTTTGTCCTTTCACGATTGCTTTTTACTTATCTGTATGTGGAATCAAAAAAGGTCTTTATAAGTAACTTTTTGCGAGGATAATCGGATGATTAGTCGTAAATTTCTAATTCCGATCAAAGGCTTAAACAAATATTTGGAGCCCGCTTTCGAATAGAAGGAATCATAAAGCCATCGGCATCAATTTGAGATTAGAATTATGGTCATTTCCCCTAAGAATACTATCCCGACAAACAATATGAGAAGGCGGAAATCTTTCCTGATCGATATCGCTTTTCCAGCAGTCACTTTATTTTTTTTGATATTATCGCTGGCTTCCTGCAGCGGATCTTCCGGCCAGAATGGGAATCAACAACCCAATCGGGATGCAACCATTCCTGCTGTCGAAGCAGTGCAGGCCCGTTATGGTTCGCTGCCCCTTTCGGAGCGGCTCAGTGGCACGGTTATCGCCAAAAACCAGGTAGAACTCTATCCCGAGATCAGCGGTAAGATTGATGAAGTGCTAGTACAAAACGGGCAGGAAGTAAAGAAAGGCGATCCGCTTGTAAGACTTCAGGATAATCAATATCAGCAGCAGGTTCGACAGGCCGAGGCCGGTTTGCGTATTAATAATGCGCGGCTTAAGCAGGCCAAGGCGCAATTGAATGAGCTGCAGGCCCGCTACAAAAGGACAAAGAAACTTGCCGAACAAAACCTGTCCAGTGATTTGGAGATGGAAACGCTGGAAGCCCAGATGGAGTCGGCTCAGGCCGATGTGGAGTTGGCGGAAGCCCAGGTGCAGCAGTCACAGTCCAATGTGAAAGAGAGCCAGGATGTACTTTCCAAGACTGTGATTAAGGCTCCGGTCAGCGGCAAGGTCGGCCAGCGCAATGCCGAAGTCGGCATGCAGTTGAATCCTTCGACTCGGGTCTTTACGATTGGTGATTTGAATCGCCTGCGTGTGGAGGTTGTGCTTACCGAACAGATGCTTCAGAATATCGAAGTCGGTCAATCAGTGCGCATTTATGCTGGCCAACAGTCGGATAATCCTACAATGATATCTGCCAAACTTTCTCGCATTTCTCCCTTTTTGAATACCACGACGCGCAGTACCGAAGCAGAAATCGATGTAAATAACGATAATAATTTGTTGCGTCCCGGCATGTTTGTCCCGGTGGATGTTTTATACGGGGAAAGCGATAAAGCCACTTTGGTTCCCACGAGTGCGCTCTATACGAATCCCCAGACCGGCGAAGAAGGCATTTATGTGGCAACGACCTTGGGGATGGAAGTGGAGCCGGCTAAAAGCGTAGATCCGGATAATCCGCCGCCGCTCACCGATGCCATTGAAGTGAAATTTCAGCCTGTTAATGTACTGGCACGCGGCCGGATGCAGTTGGGCATAAGCGGCATTAATCCGGGTAGCTGGGTGGTAACCGTGGGACAGGATTTACTTTCCGGAGGACGCGGTCAGGCACGGGTTCGAGCGGTTACCTGGGATCGCATTTTGGCTCTCCAGGGACTCCAGCGACAGGATCTGCTTCGCAGGGTGCTTAAGAAACAGGATGACGAGCAAAAGAATAAAGCTGCATCACAACCGTCACTTTAATTCCCTTAAGCTATGCCTATCACTCAAACTGCCGTTAAACGACCGATTGCCACCATGATGATCTTTCTGATCATCATCGTACTGGGAGTAATTTCTTTCCGCTACCTGCCGGTTGACTTGTTGCCGCCCATTGAATTTCCGCAGCTTACCATTTCTACCAACTATTCAAATGTCGGTCCCGAAGAAATCGAGCAGATTATCACCAAGCCGGTTGAGAATGCCATTGCCGGAGTGCCGGGTGTCGATCGTGTTCGTTCTTCGTCCAGTGAAGGGCGAAGCCGTGTTACGCTTGAATTTGCCCAGGGTACGGATTTGGATGTTGCCGCCAACGACGTGCGTGCCGCCCTGGATCGCCTGCGGGATGATCTGCCGATTGAAGCCGAACCGCCCCAGATCTGGAAATTTGATCCCAACAATTTCCCGGTTGTGATTGTCGGGGCCAACTCGGACATGGATCTTCAGAAGCTCACGCAGATACTGGAGCGGGAAGTCACCAAACGATTTGAGCAGATTCCCGGCGTTGGATCAATTGATGTTTGGGGGGGAGTATATCGCGAGGTGCATGTACAACTTAAACGAGATCGATTGATTGCCAGCGGATTGTCGTCAGCCCAGGTCCAGCAAGCTATCGCCAACGAAAACGTGAACTTGCCCGGTGGAAATGTCAACTCCGGAGTACAGGAATTGTATGTCCGCACGCTGGGCGAATACAAATCCATTGATCAGATTGCCAATACCATTATCACGATGGTGGAAGGCAAACCGATCCGCGTAAAAGATGTAGCGGACGTAAGCTGGGGATATGAGGATGTTAATCGGCTGGTAACGATTGACAAGAAACCGATGGTGCGCTTTGGGATCCGAAAACAGTCGGGAGCCAATACGGTAGCGGTGGCGCAACAAATTAAAGCGGAGATCAACCGGATCAACAAAGAGCGAAACGACCTGAAGCTGTTTGTCACCACCGACCAGAGCGAGTTTATTCAAAGCTCCATGAATAATGTGAAAAATTCGGCGATTTGGGGAGCGCTGTTGGCGATCATCATTCTTTATCTTTTCCTTCGGAATGGATCTTCCACCTTTATTATTTCGCTGGCGATTCCCATTTCCATCATTGCAACATTTGCCTTGCTATATTTTAATGGTTTGACGCTCAACCAGATGAGTTTCGGCGGACTGGCCCTGGGGGTGGGCATGATCGTTGACAATGCCATTGTAGTGCTGGAGAATATTATCCGGCTCAGGGAGGAACAGGGTAAGGACCTGAAAACCAGCGCGCTTGTCGGCACCAAGGAGGTCACCGGAGCCATTATAGCTTCCACCCTAACGACAACGGTAATATTTTTGCCTGTCGTGTTTATGCAGACTATTACCGGCATTGTATTTCAGCAGCTGGCATTGGTCGTTGTCTTTGCGCTTTTCGCCTCGCTTTTTGTAGCCTTAAGCCTGGTACCGATGCTTTGCAGTCGTTTTTTGACAATCAAGCCGAATAATAGCGAGGGAGCAAAGAAAAAGGGGCGTTTTCAGCGATTTTTTAACAAAGTGGAAGATAAATATTCGCACCTGATTGCGTTTACCTTAAAGCATAAAAGTAGGGTTTTCGGCATTACGACAGTAGTGGTAATCAGCTGTTTCCTACTGGTGCCAATTATCCCGATGGAGCTGGCTCCGCAGTCCGATGCCGATGAGATTGATATTGATTTTATGATGGCGGAAGGGACAAACATTGCCGTCCAGAACGAATACCTGAAGGAATTGGAAAAAGACGTCCGGGCTTCACTCAATATGGATGACGTGAAGCATATTACCACGGACGTGCGAGATGGTCGTGCTGAAGTAGAAATAGCGATGGTTGATGCTTCCAAACGATCCCAAAGCACATCGAAGATAGCCGATGAAATCCGGGCAAAAATTGAAGGACGTATTCCCGGGGGAGATATTCGTGTGGAAGCACAGTCGGGCTTATGGATTCTTCGCCGGATTTTCGGTTCCGGGAATGGCGATGCGGTGGAGCTACAGCTTAGAGGGTACAACCTCGACCGGGCTACCCAGATATCCCAAAAAATTAAATTGATGATGGAAGAGATCCCCGAGGTGACGGGAGTTCGTATCGACCGTCGCGAAGGACGCCCCGAGCAGAATATCATTTTTGATCGGGAGAAAATTGCTGATCTGGGCCTCTCGGTCAGTGATGTGGCACGTGTGATTCAGACGAATGTGGGAGGTAGCCAGGCAGGTGTTTTCCGGGATGGCGGCGACGAATATCCGATTATGGTTCGTTTGCAGCCCAAGGACCGGTTAAGCCCTACGGACCTGGAAAATATTTCGATACGAACGCCGTCCGGACAAGTACTTCCTGTTTCGGCGGTCGTCAAGAAAGTGATGGGACGCGGTCCTACAGATATCAACCGTGTCAACAGCCAGCGTGTGTCTTATATATCGGCCAATCTCAAAAGCGGTGTACCGCTGGGTGAAGCCGTACAGAAAATACAGGCCAAGCTCTCGTCCCTGCAGCTGCCGGATGGCTTTTCGATCGTCTATGGCGGTGAATACGAAGAGCAACAGAAGGCAGCCAACGACTTTAAGATGTCTATCATTATGGCACTCATCCTGATTTATATGGTGATGGCGGCTCAGTTCGAACGATTTATAGATCCGCTCATCGTGATGTTTTCGGTGCCGCTGGCTATTATTGGGGTTGTGCCCACCCTGCTCATTACCGGAACGACGCTGAACATGCAGAGCCTGATGGGGATGGTGATGCTGATTGGTATCGTGGTAAACAATGCTATCGTGCTGGTGGATTATATCAACCTGATGCGCAGAAAGCACGCCATGAGTGTGCGGGAAGCCGTTATAATGTCCGGCAAACTGCGTCTCCGTCCCATCCTCATGACAACGCTTACTACGGTGCTCGGACTTTTACCGCTTTCTTTCGGATGGGGAACCGGCGCCCAAATCCAGGCTTCCCTGGCCCGCGTGGTTATTGGGGGATTAACGGCTTCAACGCTGGTTACCCTGGTATTTATACCGGTTGTTTATGTAACGACCGAGAATGCACTGGAAAAAATACGAGCCAAAAGTTGGTTCCCGTTTGGCAAGAGCAGTGAATCGGTAGAACCGGCCAAGGCATAACCAAGAGCTGCATTCATTTTTTGGTGGGTAGCCGTTATTTCTACTAAGCTGTGCTTCGGTTCGAAATGATATTTCCCGAATGATTGGATTCCAGTTGCACTGGATAAGACCTAACTCAGCGTCACGCATTCTACCTGGATTCAGGGGGCATTGTTTTTTCTCATTTACACTGCAATTTCTCCCTACATAAATCAAGGTGCTTGCCTCTCATCAGTTTACTAGTTAACTATTTAACATACCAGGGTGAATAACGTGTGGGGAGAGGATGAACAAACGTTGCTTTTTCATAGTTTTTTTGCTCTTTCTTATAAGTACACAGCTAATAAAGGCTTAGCAGAGTTATTCCGTTTATCATGATAGAGATTCAGCTTTAGATTTCCGGTACAGTCAAATTTACGTTGGTCGTTACCCTGCAATTCCGAATATTACTGAAAATAATGATATGAAACGTGCAGCTTCGTTCGGATTCCTGGGAGGTATCGTGGGCTTTGTAGCTGGAGGTGAGCTTGGAGATCTAATTGATTCCAAAAATTGTGATGAAGACGAATGGTTTTGTGGGATTGGAGGATTTATAATCGGAGGGTTGATTGGAGAGTCTTTCGGAATACCTCTTGGTGTCCATTTAGGAAATGGTCGAAAAGGCGATTTTGGTAAAGAATTGTTAGTATCATACGGAATCGCAAGTACGGGTTTGGCCTTATCATTTGTAACCAACAGTCCTATAGTGGGCGCTGTACCATTCATTCAGCTGGGGGTGACTCTGACAATAGAATTTTAAGGAGAAGAAAGATCCATAAAGCTACGTACGATAATTGAAAATATTAATCATTAAGGAAGATGGGAATGAGGTATAGCTCAACATTGAATTGGAAAGGTAAACTCTAAAAACCTTGATGAGTGATACCTGAAAAATAAAGGTGAAATATTCATTATGAGAGATCTTATTTTTACAAGTCTGATTATATTGGCTGGATGTAATCTTTTCTCTGCTAATTCCAAGTTGGATATTGACATAAGCGGAATGGTGTATGAAAAAGAGTCCGGCGCACCCATTAACGGAGCTTTAATAGAACTTTGGGGAGATAATTTTTGGGGAGGTGAAAAATTGCTGGAAAGAACATTTTCCGGTACTACCTTTACAACAGGTACTGGTGATTATCATATTCATGTGTCCACAGAACTATACAATACTTGTGATTCAACGGGAATTCATTTGTACGCGTATCATAAGATTGTCTATGAAGATTCTACAATTGCCCATGATTTGCCGGAAGGAAATATCCCTATCAATTGCGATGGTAATTCAAGACATATTAAAAGAACAATAAATCTGGGAATGGTGAGGAGATGACCTGGCAGAAGACCGTTTAGCCCTTATCAGGCTTCTTATTTCCAAACAGTATCTCATAAACTCCAGTGATGGATTGAGAGCTAACGATTTTTCGAAATATTAGTAACCGCCCGGAAGCCCTTGGTAAAACTAAAAAACTGAACTTGTTTCAGGATTTGTAGCAGTCCCGGATTTGGGGTATGACAGCGATACCACGATTAACTTGATCCCCTAATTAAACTGTAGGTAGCCGTCATTAGCCAGCTCCCTGCCGTGCTCGTCGTAAACCGATTCGTCATCAGGAGCAAATGTGCCCAGCCCATCGACATATCGATTATACAGGCAAAAAGCGGCGGCTATAAGAACCGTATCATGAATTTCCCGGTCGGTGGCTCCCTCATCTCGGGCCGCCTCGATATCTTCTTCGGATACCGCGCTGCCACTTACCTGCACGTTGGCTGCGATATTCAACAAGGTCTTCATCTTGTTGCTCACCGGGGCAGATCTGAAATCCTGCTGTACCTGCTTAACCAGTTCTTTATTGCCATTCAGCAGGTGACTTGCAGTGGCCCCGTGAGAACGCATACAAAACTGGCATTCATTACGAGACGAAACGAGCGCAGCGATGAGCTCCCGTTCCCCTGCCGACATAGTTGAATCACCCCGCAGCAAAACCTGGGCAAGTTCTGTCAGCGGTTTGGCCGTTTCTTTGAATTGGGTTAACAAGCCTACAATACCCGGCATCTGATTTTCTAATTCGATATAAGCCATTTTATTTCCTTTTTATTTATTAAGAAAGCTAATCTTTTTTGTTGAAGATACTTCTCTTATTATTCTGTTTATTATTGACTTAGTCAACAACAAATAAATATTTTACAGGAAATAAGAATTGATTTTATTCAACGGGAAACCAGTAGGTAAATTTTATTGCAATCGTATTATCGCCCGTTTGCCCGATAGCATTGACCAAATCCCCCGGCTTTACAAAACGATTCCTTTCTGTATTTGCAAATCGATTTTGTGACCATACCAGATAGAACGTGCTTCCTCGGCGCCACTGATACTTAAGCACGAGATTGCTTCGAAAAGATTTGACCAGAAAATCATTATCGGGAATCTGAAACTGTTCATTATTTTCTTTGACAATGAAGTCGCCATCTTGGGTTTTCCCTGTCACATTAAAATAATCCAGTTTATACGAGCGGGGACGGGGTAATTCTCCGGGATGATAATAATTGCCACTTGCCACAAAGGGCTGGGCATATAGTTCGAGCGTTAAGCCAGGGAAAAAGGCATAATTGAGACGGAATTGCATCGATAAAGTTGTCCGGTCGATATTGGAAAAGATATAACGCTTCCCGTAAGTAGCGGCCGGACCGTTTGATAAGGTCGTTACATATTGTCGGGTTTCTGTTTGGCGCTTAAACTGCGGTTCGATCGAAAAACCCCATCGGCCGCCGGTCTGTACGTTTACGGAGGGGTTTATTCGGTAATTCCAACTCCCAAATTCGTCCTTGTTATAATCAAGAGACAGGTCTGTGTAGACATTGTTACTTCTATTTGTTCCCATATAGGAATGAAAGCCCCATCGACGGGCAGAACCCATTAGCGGTCCACCACGGGTAAGATGATCATCCAACGAGCGGGGCCCATATTCAAAATGGATAAAGGTGTGCCAAAAATTTTCCCAATCGATACTGCCCTCGAGCTGAAATTGAGTGCCTGTACGTATTCCACCGTAATTCCACTTGCTGTCAATTCCGACATTTAAACGATACGACTGGTACCATGAACTTGGAGTATTCTCCCGAAAAGTAAGTTGTGCTCCCGATCTGATTTCATCAGTACTATGCAGGATACCAATATCATTCAGTTCAAAACCGGGAGATTGAGTACTGCCACTTATATGCCAGAGCCAGTGCCGGCCACTGTTTTTTGAGAATCGCAAACTCCCGCGATAACCTGACAGCGTAGTCCGGGTGGAATCCAAGGTTACATAAGAGGCGTCGGGGCGCTGGTAGTAACGGGCGCTTGACTCCTGCAGATTTGTGATGGCTGCCTGCGTTCCTGCTACATGACTAAAACCGGCATCTCCGGAGAATTGATATTTTCCTCCCTGAAAACGCAGGTTCCAATCCGTTCCGCCCGTTACCGCTGAGTTGTTCAATACATTAGATAATTGTGTCCCATTGTGAAGGTTGCGATAAACGCCGGTCAGGATACCTCCCACGGTTGAGGAATTAGGTCCGAATTGCTGTTGTAGCCGCAAAACACTGTATCCGGTTAGAGGTTCAACCCGGATGGTATTCATTTTTTGGGTATTTAAATTATATGTCTTTGCAGTTTCGTTTGCTGTCAGTGCTGCCAGGGCGCCAACAGTGAGTCCTGCGGGCGTTCGCCCCGTAATTTTTGAAGCACCGATAATTGAAGTATTAGAAGACTCATCCACAAAATCGGCACTGGGGTGGAGCGATGGCGGGGCCCCTATACGTCGCGAGTAGAAATAACTTTCATGGTGAAGTACGCTAAAAATCTGTTGACCCTCGGTAAAGAAAGGACGCTTCTCTTCAAAAAAGGTCTCGTAGGCTGACAAGTTAACCTGGGCCGGATCGGCTTCCACCTGTCCAAAGTCGGGATTAACTGTTCCGTTTAATGTCATATTGGGGCCAATTCCAACTTTGATGTTACCGCCGAGGCGACCGGTCCAATTTAATTTATTCTCAAAGGGGTTCTTGGGATCAACATTCCCCTTAAGCAAGGCGTCGCTTGCAACATAAGGCAGAAATTCCAGTCTTTTATGCGGGACAACATTATTGATATTTGTCAGCAGGCCAAAATGGGAGGCCCAGCCGGTAGAATCTTTGGGAACCATCACCCAGTAATCGTCTTCATTTTTGTTTGGCAAATACCGGTTGATGTCTAATCCCCAAACTTGTTCTTTGCGATTTCGGAAACGTAATTGAGTAAAAGGAATTCGCATCTCTGCCGTCCATCCTAATGAATCAATATGGCTCTTGGCTGTCCAAACGGGATCATAGGATTTATCACGGGAATGACGATTCATCTCATCGCGAGGTTGAAAATAATCAGCGCGTACCCCGGAGGCGGATACAGCAAAGCTGCGCGAGGTCCTGCGATCCAGATAGGTATCCAGATTGATAATCAGACGTTCGGCATTTCCCAGATTATCGCGTCGGCTTAACTGGGCGTGAATTTGGGAAGGATGAGAACTGTACATGCGGGCACCGATATACAGGGCCTTCTTGCTGTAATAAAAAGCAACTTTTGTTTTTTCCGTAGCCTGGTCCCCTTCGTCGGGAGATCGCTGTAAAAAGCCGGTAGTAAAATTAGCTTGCTTCCAGACCTTTTCGTTCAACTTCCCGTCAAGATTTATATTCTGATTTTTCAGAGGCAGGGCCTGAACTTTTCTTGGAATATTTGCAGTCAGGGTATCAAGCGATTGTCCGCGGCTGTTTGTGTGAAATATAAAGAGCAAACACAAGCTCCAAATCCACAAGCTGATTATCTTTTTTATCACTGCAACCATCAAATATGGGTGGAATTATAATGTCCATTAAGATATTAGTTTTAAGCTTTTACTGACAACCAAACGGCTAAATAACTGTTTTATTTACACCTTTTATAATCTTCTTGTTGTATGAGTCGATTTTGCTCATTGAGAGCGAAGGAAACATTCCAAGAACCCGGGTTTTCATGCATGATTGCAAAGCAGGTATTGCATTTTTGCAAGAAGGAATGCCCCAAAGGCTAAAATTTAGCCGGATCCTTATAAAAAATTTTAACTTAAAAGCCTCATTTCTACACTGATTAAGCCACTTTCAAAATTCTAAATAAATAAAACCTTTTTCCGGTAAAAAATGGCCCGGATATTGTTAATAATATTTAAGAGTCTTAATTCTTAATTATAACACAACTTAAGAGCTATTGGTAAGACTCTCAGTTTTTTAATCATAACACCACATAATACGATATAACGATACAATCAAACCCATAAGGGAGATCATCATGAAACGTACAACAAAATTTATCGCTTTGATTCTGGCCCTCGGATTATTTTCAGCCGGAAGTGCATTCGCTCAATTCACGAGTGAATTGCAATATTACAGATACCAGGACCAGCGGGGCCTGAATGTCTTTGAAGCTCCATTTCAAACAAATGTTCAGTTTAATGGAGTTGAATTTAAAGTCGGCGGCGCCAATACTTTACAGTTTCAGGGACTAGAACACAGCAACAGCGGAGCCGTACAGTTGTTAAATATTGGTCCGAACTTTAACCTTGCCACCTCAAACATGGATCTCGATGCCGCTTTGGGTAATGGTTTGCGTATGCACTTGCGGGCTTATTTGACCTCACGTCACCACACCGAGTTTTACGTTAAAGACGGCTATTTCCAGGTTGACCGCTTGGACTTCATCAAAGAAGGGTTTCTTTCGAATGTGATGGATCACGTACGACTGAAAGTGGGTCATATGGAAATCAACTATGGCGACAACCATTTCCGTCGAAGTGATAATGGCCAGGCTATTTTCAACCCATTCGTCGGTAACTACATCATGGATTCGTTTACTACAGAAGTTGGTGGAGAAGCCTATTATTATAACAGCGGATTTCTTGCCATGTTTGGCCTTACCAATGGGAAACTTAATCAAAGTGTGATTGAATCCAGTAACGGTACGCCCAATACCAAACCATCCATCGTCGGTAAACTGGGATTTGATTCGCAAATCAATCCCGATCTGCGTTTTCGTTTGACGGGTTCCATCTATACAACCAAACAATCAGCTAGCACCTATCTGTATGGCGGCGACCGTGCCGGATCTCGGTATTATTATGTTCTTGAAGAACTCGGATCGAATACTTCAGATCATCCCCCGTTCCGATCAGGTCGTTATGATCCCGGCTTCCGTAACGAACTGACATCGTTCATGATCAACCCCTTTGTGAAATATCAGGGCGTTGAGTTCTACGGGGTTTTCGAAAATGCTACAGGTAAGGCACTCAGTGAAAACAACACCCGTACCTTCAATCAATACGGTGCTGAGTTACTCTATCGATTTGGTACTCGGGAACAGCTTTATGTAGGCAGCCGCTACAATATGGTAAAAGGTGAAGAACAGAGTGGCAACAACATCGATATTACCCGTATCAACGTCGGCGGTGGCTGGTTCCTTACACAAAATATCCTGGCAAAAGCCGAATACGTAAATCAGAAGTACAACGGATTCGAGAATACCAGCATTTATTCCGACGGAAGGTTCCATGGCTTCATGCTGGAAGCTGTCATCAGTTTTTAAGTAGATATAGAGATACATTCGTATCTTTACCATAGCTCTGATAAAAACGGTGCTGTCATATTTGGCAGTACCGTTTTTTTTTGGGGCGGGATTTCCGACGTGCCTTTCAACAGATCCCGATGTTATTCCTGTTTTTAAATTTTTCTTCCGATGCATCACGAAATTTCATGGATGCAATATTGCAATCTTGCGCTTAGGCCGTCTTGCATCCCTGCAATGCTTGCCATTTGGAAACCAATCAATTACCCGGGAATAATTTTTTAGATAAAAGGTCTTTGACAGAGTTTAAAGGGCTATTTCAAAATTTATTTAAAAAATATTCCCGGTCCGGCATTAATTGGAATGGATATTGTAATAACTGGTACTGAAACATTACAAGGAGCTATAAATCACTTAAAAGAATTTTTACAGCCCATTTAATTCAACAAACAGAATCAACAAAACCTACAACGGTGTACATCATGAAAACTTTTAACAAAATATTAAAACAGGTTCTGGCAGTTCTATCGTTGAGCATATTGCCAATGATGGCTTTCGGCCAACAAATTACCACGAATAAAGATCTTCAATATTGGAGGCCTTACAGCCAAGATGGGTTGAATGTTTTTGAAGATCCTTTTACGACGAATGTTAAATACGACGGCTTTTTTGTCCGCATTGGCGCTGCAAACACCATTCAGTTTCAGGGATTGAGCCAGGAAAATAATGCGGCTCCCACCGATCCCAACGCTATACCCAAGCTGGAAACGAACTTTAACCTTCCGGAGTCCAACCTTGATATAGATGCCCAGTTGGATCGAGGCTTGCGTATGCACCTGCGTACCTACCTGTCCTCGCAACACCACACCGAAGCATATGTAAAAGGTGGCTATCTGCAATTGGACAGCTTTGATTTCATCAAAGAGGGCTTTTTGTCAGAATTAAGCAATCACATTCGTATCAAAGTAGGATTGATGGAAATCAACTATGGCGACAACCACTTCCGACGCACCGATAACGGGATGGCGCTTTATAACCCATTCGTCGGTAACTACATCATGGATTCTTTCGTGACTCAAGCCGGTGGCGAACTCTACGTCTATGGTGGAAACGTATTCGGCATGATTGGCGTAACGAACGGGAAAATGAACCAGAACGTAACCGATAAAGCTGATATGGGTTTCAAAACTCATGCCTCAATTCTTGCAAAATTGGGATATGACAATCATGCCCAGCAAGGCCTTCGTTTCCGTCTGACCGGTTCCCTCTATACGAATTCGCAAAGTGGTGCGATTCACCTCTATGATGGAGACCGTGCCGGTACCCGTTATTATCACGTGATTGATGCAGGCAATGCTCATGCCGGTCGCTTTTATCCCACATTCACTCCCGGCTATGGACAACCTTCTGCACCCGGCGAAATTACATCATTTATGATAAACCCGTTCATCAAATACCAGGGGCTGGAGTTCTACGGAGTGTTTGAAGATATCAGCGGTAAAATTTCTACCGAGCCCAAGCGAAGAAACTTTAACCAGTATGCCGGAGAGTTGATTTACCGTTTCGGTGCTAATAACGACTTTTATCTGGGCGGTCGTTATAACGTAGTAGATGGTAAATTGATCAACGGCGATGATATTACGATTGATCGCGTAAACATCGGCGGCGGCTGGTTTATGACCAAAAATGTTGAAACAAAAATTGAATATGTAAGCCAAACTTATGACGGCTTTACCACCAAAATTGGTGACCCTACCACTCCTTCCATTTATCAAGGAGCAAAATTCAATGGCGTTATGATAGAAGCTGTTGTAGCATTCTAATCCTAAGAAACATCACCTAAGCATAGATACCCTTAAGCGATGCTGTAGTGAAATACAGCATCGCTTCTTTTTTGTACCTACCTTGAAAGTTTTTGTTTGTGGTATATTGGTAAGCCTGTTTGAAGATTATCAGTAACACATCGCACAGAAATCCCTTTTTTGTGCTTTATTATTAGGGTTTTAATTGACCGGAATAATAACAAAGATTAAGTATAGATTATAGATAAATTACTATTAATTATATATTACTTATATATTAAAAACCTAAAAAAAGAAATACTTGATCCGTATGGGGTAATACTCATAAATTGTAAATAGCTACTTGAAAATAAAGCTCCAGACAATGGAGCTTTTGTTATTTCAGCCCATCTTTCGATTAGTTTACTCACACCTTCTAAGCTTTACGTAGATTCCATATACATCTAAACTATGGTTAACTCCTTTTCGATTTTCAAGGGCTTCGCTCGACCGTAAGGGAAAGGTATTTATTTTCAGTTTTGTGCTTTTCGCCAGTAGATATATTTATTCGATGTGAGTTCGAGATAAAAATTGACCGTATTGATTATAGCTTCTTTATTATTTAGGGTTGTCATCTCGACCGCCAGAGAGAGATTGTTGTAACAAAGATCTCTCATTACGCAGGCTCCATTCGAGATGACAGAGGAGTGGATTGGTCTTCTATCTTTATATCGAACTTACATTATTCATCAAGTTCCACTCGGGATGACAGGGAATTAAACTGGCTTCCACTCTAATATTAAATCGTTGTCTATAATTGGCAAAGAGAAGCAACAGGGTCTCTACTCTTGATTAAGAAATAGGTCACAAATAAGAGAGCCCGCCGTTATGACGGGCTTTTAATTGAAATTTTATCTCTATGATTAGACGCCAGCGGTAGAGGCTTCCGGTGGATTATACAGGACGCCCAGCATGAATCCCCAAATAACATGTAGCAGAATAAAGGAGATGATGACGCCGAAAGTGGGGGTACCCATAGCTTGAAAGTAGGTAGAACCCAGACCCGCGACAATAGATCCCACAATCAAATCCATAACTAACCAAAACAGGAATCCATAGACTACCCCTTTCAGCCAGCCGCTTCCCGGCAGTTTATTGTACAGTGGAAGCCATACAAACGGCAAGGCAAAAATAATAGAATCTACGTGGTGAGCCAGCATCCATCCCCAGTCTTTGGTCCCGGGGAAAAAGCCGAAGAGTCCCAGTGTGCCTCCCAAAAACTTATCGGCCTGGAACATTACGTACCCTGCAATGAGGCTTGCTGCAATGTAACTTTTAAAGTTAACACCTTTAATTGTTTTCATAATAACCCCTTATTTTATTAAGGTTTATATAAAGCCAATGTACTAAAAAAATACTTTGATGTTAAACGAATAGCACCGGTCAAATCGAGGGGTGTTAGTAACTGCTATTCGGGGATAGGAAAAATATTCTTGATTAAAACGATCAGTTCCTCAAAATCAAGTGGTTTGAGTGCGTAGTCATCGGCCCCGGCTGCCAGTGCCTGCTGGGTAACCTCGAACTCAGAATAGGAGCTGAGCAGTATCGTTTTTAAATAGGGGTATTTTGTTTTGATCGTCTCCAGAATCAATGAGAGACCGGGTATTTGGGTATCTAGAATTGCAATGCCGATCGGATAAGACGATAATATATGCAACGCATCCGATTCGTTCGTTGCCGTAAAACATTGAAATCCCTCTTCAGCCAGCACCAGCCTAAGGGACTCCCGTACTGCTTCTTCATAATCAAATATGAGGATGGTGGGGGATTTCATGCGTGTATTGCTGAAAGTCTGCGTTATTATTTCTACTCTACCTATATCAATGCAATTAAGGGGCCATAATTTTTCGATCAATCATTTTTTTAAATGAGCTAATAAGAAATGCCTTTTAAAGTAAATAAACGTCCTTTTTTTATTTACTTTTGATTATGAAAACTATTCGCAAATATCCCATGTTGCATTGTTGCAATAAGCCGGTTGTTGACGGTTGCAGCTTTGCAAACAATGATTACCCCAGCTCGTTATCATCAAAGGGTTTATCTTTGGAAGGACTAAAAAAGCGCCTCTACGAGTTCAAAATTAACCAGGTAAATAAAAGTGAAATTTATTTTTTAAAACTAATCAATTTGGAACGCTGGTTGCATTATCACTTACAGAACGTGATAACGAAATTCAAAAACCGAGGCTCATTATGAAATCTCTTTTAACAACAATACTAATCTTTTTCTTAACCGCGTTAAGTAGCGTGGCACAAACAAGTAACAACTATGTAGTTTCTGACAAGAGCAGCATGGAAATTACGGGAACGTCCACAATTCATGATTGGGAAGCAGAAGTAAGCGGCATCCAGTCAACGATCGATTTCAATGCCAATGCATTAAGCGGAGATACCAAAAGCAGCCCTGTTAGTTCACTCTCTATTACCATCCCTGTTAAAAAAATCGACAGTGGTAAGGGCGGAATGAATAACAAAATCTACGGGGCTCTCAAAGAGAAAAAGTATCCCAATATTACTTTTACATTATCAAAAACAGAACTAAGCAACGACTCTACTTTTTCGGCGAATGATTTTCAGCTTACCGCTACCGGTATGCTTAATATCGCAGGAGTTAGTCGCGAAGTAACTGTTCCCGTTGAAGGCCAGCTTCAAAGCGACGGATCTTATAAATTCAGTGGCAAATATCAATTAAAGATGACAGATTATAAAGTAGATCCGCCGTCGGCTATCTTTGGCACGATCAAGAGCGGTGATGAAGTTACTGTTTCTTTTGATATTTATGTTTCACAACAACAATCGTAATTAAATTTATGACGCATTTAGCTACATATTTTTTAGCTAAAGCAAAGAATTGCCAGTGTTTTCGGGTATGCTCCCTAACCCTACTCTTAACACTGGCAATTTCTTTTTATGGTAATGCGCAGACCATTGCCGGGGATATCAGAATAGAACACGGGTCTCAGCTTTGGATAGAAGGCTCGGCAGGGCTTATTCACTACAAATGTGAGGCCGAGAAAATTGACGGTACCGGCGAAATAGAAAACACAGAGAATCCTCAATCTACCGTGCGGGGACATGGAAAGGTCAACCTTTCGGTATCATTGCCGGTGCACTCGCTCGATTGCGGCAAGCGAGCAATGAACAGCGATATGTATAATGCCCTTAAAGCAAAGCAATTCCCTTCCATTCATTATAAACTGCTGGATGTAAAACTGGCCAAACATCAATCTGCAGATACCCTGGCCCGCTGGATGGACATCCGGACCCTTGGCGTGATGGAGATCGCCGGGGTTCGCGATACGACGACTATCTTCGTTAAAGGTAAGGTGCTCGGCGACAGTCAGTTTCATGTGAAGGGCAGCAAATCCTTAAATATGGATACCTTCGACATCAAACCGCCCAGCGCGATGTTCGGATTAATCAGAGCAAATAAAGAGCTGGTTGTTCATTTCGATGTAACTGTGACGCTTGGTGATGTAGCGAAGTAACCGGTTCTAAGAAATGCGGATTTAAACTAAAAGAAGTTCTGTTCCTGCTTGTTAAGATTGAAACGTTTGGATGGTTTGGCATTACAATTCCCTCTCAGCTAAGAATCCCTCACTACCAGTATTTTTTAATTTTCACCCTTCCGAAAGCCCGAGTTTTTCCATTTTGCGATAAAGAGTAGAAGGATCAATTCCCAACAAACGAGCGGCTTCCGATTTATTTCCGTCGGTGCGTTTCAAGATGCTTTGAATGTGATGCTTTTCAAACACCTGTACCGCTTCGTCCAGTTTGTTGCTGTCCATCTCATAATTTTCGGCCCCGGTAACATTGCGGATGGCTCCCGGCAGGTCATCAACAGACAGGTATTCATTGTCGCTAAGCAGCACGGCGCGTTCAATAACATTTTCCAGTTCACGTACCTGTCCTTTCCACTGGTAGGCCATCATCACACTCATAGCTTCACTGGTAATACCCTTCAGATTTCGTTTTAGCTCCTTGCTGTATTTTTGGAGGAAGTGATGCGCCAGCAGCGGGATATCCTCACGCCGGTCCTGCAGGGGAGGCAACGACAATTCTACTACATTAAGGCGATAATACAAATCGTCCCGGAAATTACCTTTTTCAACTTCCTCCTCAAGGTCTTTGTTGGTCGCAGAGATGATGCGCGTATTAAAACCCAGTGTCTGGTTCGATCCCACCGGTTTTACTTCTCGTTCCTGAAGCACACGTAACAGGTTAACCTGTAGATTCAGGGGGATCTCTGCTATTTCATCCAAAAACACCGTACCGCCGTTAGCGGCTACAAATACCCCCTCTTTATCTGCTGTGGCGCCTGTAAAAGCTCCCTTTTTATGGCCGAATAACTCCGATTCGACCAAATTTTCCGGGATCGCCCCACAGTTGATGGCCAGAAAAGGTTTATTTTTTCGCGGGCTGTTAAAATGGATGGCTCGAGCTACAAGTTCCTTTCCCGTACCGCTGGCCCCGGTAATCAACACATTGCTGGTTGCCTGGCTGACCCGCTCTACCATTTTGTACACCTTCTTCATCGCAGGACTTTCACCGATGATGTGATTGAAATTGTATTCCTGGTCTATTTGCTCGCGCAGGTATTTGTTTTCCTGCACCAGGTTCTTGTGTTCCAGCAGGCTTTCAATGCGGATTAATACGACGTCAAAATCCAGTGGTTTCAGGATATAATCGGCGGCTCCTTTTCGAAGGGCCTGGATAGCGGTTTCTACCGTGGCATGCGCAGTGATGATGATCGTAAGTGTTTCCGAGGAGTGCTGCAGCACATATTCCAGTACCCCAAGCCCATCCACCTTAGGCATTTTGAGATCGGTAATAACAATATCATAACTGGCTTCTTCCATTGCTTTAATCGCCAGTTCGCCATCCTTTACGACGGTACAATTATAGTCTTCATCTTCCAATACAATGCCTAATGATTCCCTGATTTCGGGCTCATCATCCGCAATTAAAATAGATCCCTTCATAGATTATGATTGATTAATCGGTAATTGAATTACAAATGTAGTGCCCTCGCCGTAGGTCGATTCCACTTGAATGGAGCCATTCATCTTGTTGATAATACCATGGCTGACCGAAAGTCCCAAGCCGGTACCGCTGCCTACATCCTTGGTCGTAAAGAAAGGCTCAAATATACGGGATTTATGTTCCTCTTTTATCCCTTTTCCCACGTCTTCGATAGACAGTTCAATAGAATCGTCTTCTGTTTGGGTATGGATGATGATACGGGGATCATTAACCCCTTTCATGGCATCCACCGCATTGAGCAGCAGGTTGACCAACACCTGGTGGATCTGATCGGGCACGGATGAAATACGAGGCAATGATTTTGACAAATGGAGCTGGAAATCCACATTCCGGCACCGGGCGTCATGTTGTAGCAATCCTACGGCCGATTCTATGAGATCATTAACCTGAACTTGCTCGGTCTGCATACTGGAAGGTCGGGAAAAGTCCACCAGGTCGCGTACGATCTTGTTGATGCGCTGGATGTGATCGCGCACCTTTTTAAGTTGATCCTGAATAAACGGGTCATCCGTCTTACGCTGGCAAACCTGTACAAGCGATGAAATGGCAGTCAGCGGATTGCCAACCTCATGAGCAACACCGGCAGCCATATGTCCCACCGTAGCCAATCGCTCGGACTGCTGAATCTGTTCTTCTTGCATCTTAATGCCGGTTAAATCCCGCAGGATCTTGGATCGTCCGATAGTTTTTCCATCCTGGTTGTGAATAAGGGATTCTGTGAGCGAAACCAACACCTTTTTACCGTTTTTATGCAGACGTTCGGTTTCATAATTGGTAATCTCTCCTTTATAGTACATCCCAAAACGGATGCATTCCAATTCTCCCTTTTCCAACAAATCCGGGGGTATGATTTTTTGCACGGGCTCTCCGATGATTTCTTCCGGTTCCCATCCCAGCATCTTTTGGGCACCCCGGTTCCAAGATCTGATGGTTCCGCCCACATCGAGTGATACGATAGCATCGGCAGAGTGAGTCACAATATCGCGATAATAGCCTTCGGTAGTCTCCAGCCTTTCCTCATACATCTCGCGGTAATTATAGACCGTCCAGGCCGACCAAAGCATCAGCACCAGCGACACAATAACGCCGCGGCTGAAATACATCCAACGCATTGTTACCGGGGATGCATCGGAAAGCAACGTTTGGTTAACGATCTCGGTGATCCCAAAAAACAACCCCAAAATAAGGAGTGAGGTAAACAGCAGATATCCAATCCGGGCCTCTTTTAAAAAGCGTAGAATTTCTTTCATACCTGATAAACAGTAAATGACAATTTTAGATGGTAGCCTCTCACAGGTGACCATCCTGCAAACGGTTTAATTTACAAATTAGACGGCTTTAAGCCCACCTTTAATAGGATTTCAATCAATCCGTTTTTTGAAGCAGGTATTTGTTTATCGGTCGTTAATTTTTTGGGATGTTATTTCCAGCATCCTAAAAGACGACGGAGTTGCACAATCTGCCCGATATGATACGCGTTGTGATCCACTATGAGCAGGACCTCCCGAAAAAGAGTTTGCCCGCTACCGTGTGCAAAAGGCGTTTGCAGGTCGTTTTTTTCGTCGCGGATTAGATCGGCCATTTCTTTAATGCCGTCTTTGACTGACTGGATGGTATCTTCCAGTTCTTTTTTGCTACCCGGTTTTGATTTTTCAGGCCAATAATCATCCGGCCAGTCCCGCTCCTCGTAATCGGGGTTTTTACTGAAGTCAATAATGTCTTCCTGGGCCAATCGGATATGCTCGATTAAGTCCCAGATGGTATGTGGAAGATCTTCGACCGTTGCCCCGGCGTCTTCAGGTGTTAGATTGGCAACGGCTCGGCCAAAATCGACATGAGCATTTCGTCCTTCCAATTGTTCCAGCAGCAGTTCTCTTACGGATTTTCGTGATTTCATAATGATTAGTCGGTACTTGAATTATTTATTTAAAACTCTACTCGTCTTTTAAACATAAAAGAATCGAATATTTCTCCAAGCTTATTGAGATGGTAGGTTAAAGCCTGGCAGTTTCGGGAGTAGAACTCTCTTACAGTTTGGTAGTTCAAGCGCATCGTTTTGACCCACCCTTGTTCCCTCCCTGCAAGCAAGGAGGGAAACGTATTTAATTATAATTTGCAACTTTCCAAACCGGTGCGATCGTAAATACTAACGGAACGTAATAGCCTGTTTATACTGTAACCTTGCCAGCTGAAAGCAAAGAAATATATTGGAGTAAAAACCCACTTAAATAGGATGTATTAGCCCCCGTAGGTTCAGACTTACGGAAAAACCGGTTTATTGCTTTTTGGCTGTGCTTCAAAAACGCAAGGTCATCTGATGCGGCCGCCTCTCGTACTGTTATGGGCTCCATCTTTTTTAAGCCACCCCTGTCCTTCCTGCAAGCAAGGAGGGGCCAAGGTATTAATTACCATTTTCTATGTGATCCTGCGTGGCCTTATAATTATCGTTGTACACAACCTTCCAAAAGAAAAATAGTATACTGCTGTAATGAAATGCTGCGTCACTCGTCTATCCTACAGAAATGACAAAAGAAGAATTTAAAACACGCGTGTTGCCGGTAAAAGGCAAGTTGTTTCAGTTGGCTGTAACCATGTTGAACGGCCGGCAGGAAGCGGAAGATGCCATCCAGGATGTGTATCTAAAGCTGTGGAATATGCGAGAGCGACTCTCGGAGTATCACAGTATCGAAGCACTGGCGGTCACCGTAACAAAAAATCTGTGCCTTGACAGACTGCGGTCGTATCGCAATCGAAAAAGGAATGCCGGCGGACTGGAACACATGCAGCTGGTGTCGGCGGGGCAAAATGATCCTGCAGAGACGGTGGAGTTGAACGAAAGCTTGCAGCATGTGCGTGATATTATCGCCCGGCTGCCCGATCAGCAGCGACTGGTGATTCATTTGCGGGATATCGAGCAATACAGTTATGAAGAAATTGCCGAAATAACCGGTTTGAAAGTCAACAACATAAGAGTAGCACTGTCGCGGGCACGCAAGAGCGTCCGCAAGGAATACGTAAAGAAACAAAATTATGAACATCGAAAAAGTTAGACAGTTAATTGAAAAATACCTGGAGGGCGAAGCCTCGCTGGAAGAGGAACGCCGGCTTGGGGATTATTTACAAGACGAGAATATTCCAGATGAGTTGAAGTCGTATGCTGCATCTTTTGAATATTTCAAGGAATTACGCCGTCAAAGCGAGTCTGAAGAGTTCAATCCTTTTGCAAAAATCGATGCTGAGGAGGTTGAAAGTGATAACCAATCAGTTAGTAAGGACGGTATTGCCCCCCATCGAAGTAATCGGTCTCTGATATGGACTCTTCGTGTTGCTGCCGGATTCATATTGCTGCTGATCGGATTTTCGGCGGGACAGTTTTTGCGAGATCATAACGGTGCTTCGAGCAGCGAAGTGGCTGCATTGCATGATGAAGTGCAACAGATGAAGCAGGCCTTGATGTACAGTGGAAATTATTCTCAGGTGTCGGCCGGGGAACGGCTGTCGGCGGTGAATTTGTCCGAGAAAATTCCCGCGAATAACCAAAAGCTGGATCAGGAAATAACGGAGATTTTAATCCACACGATGAATAACGATAAGAGTGTAAATGTACGGATGGCGGCGGCTGATGCCTTGTTCCGATTCCGTAACGAACCCCTGATCCAAAAAGCGCTGGTAAATTCGCTGAGCGAGCAAGAAGATCCCCAAATGCAAATTACACTGATTAATATGCTCGTGCAGATAAAGGCGAAGGGAGCACTTAATGAAATGAATAAACTGTTGGTAAACTCGGATACACGGGAAGTGGTGAAACAACAGTTGAAAGCGGGGATTGCCGAACTAAGAACTTGATCAATACAAAAAGCCTGCCGGTGACAAAATCGTTGCCGGCGGGCTCTTCCGGAAGAAATTGAAACGCGAAAACAAACCAACATTCTCATGAATAAAGTAACATCATTATTAGCGGCCTTATTATTGAGTGTTGCCTTCCAGGCAGCCCGCGCCCAGTCTTTTGAATACAACTTGGGAAATTCTTCGAATAAGGCGGTTGAATTTTCAATATCACGCAGCCAGATATCGGTAGAGGGATATAGTGGCGATAAAGTGGTCATCAAGAATAACGATTACCAAGCGCCACCCGAGCGGGCCAAAGGTTTGCATCCGCTGTATGGAGGCGGCGAAGACAATACCGGTATCGGTCTGTCGGTGGAAAATGATGACGGGGTGTTAAAGGTGGTCCAAGCCTCTTCGAATGGCGGCGACTTTGTGGTTAAAATCCCAAATAAAGTGCGCATAAGTATTGAGCAGGTAAATTGGGGCGGCGGTGGTGACATTAGCGTAAAGAACCATGACGGAGAGATTGAGATCAAGTCAAAAACCAGTGACATCAATCTTCGTAATGTAACCGGACCGGTGATTGCCAGCAGTACCAGCGGTGATGCGGATATTACCTTTTCAAGTGTCTCAAAGGCGAATCCGACTTCTATTTCGTTGGTTAGCGGCTATATCGATATTACCATGCCCGCCTCAACAAAAGCGAACCTGAAGCTTTCTTCCATTTCGGGTGAAATTTATACCAATATGGATATTGCGACCAGTGGCGATAAAAAAGATATGATGCGACTCGGTGGCGGTCATGAGATTGATGGTTCTCTTAACGGCGGTGGCGTTGAGATGGATCTGAAGTCGGTCAGCGGTGATATCTACCTGCGCAAGGCAAATTCAAAGTAGACAATTTAATCAGCTTTGAAAATTAAATTAACGGCAGTTCGAGATAAGATGATATACTCTTGATCGCCGCTGCCCCAAAGTCCCTCCTCGAGGAGGGGGGGCAATCGGGCCCGTTTTTGGACCAAATTGGGTCGGGAGGTGTTTTTTTCGGCACGCTGACACCTCTCCCTCTCGGAAAACCACGAGAGCACTCCCCTTAAAGGGGAGCCTGATGCAGGCCATTTCTTATATCGAACTCAGATTAAATAAAGAATTGAGGAAAATATTATGAAGAAGTTAGTATTCACTTTTTGCGCGTTGCTGCTTTTAGCCGGTTACTCAAAAGCACAAGATCGCGTGGTGGAGAAATCATTTTCTATAAAGCCCACCGATAACCTTCGGCTAAAGCTGAAGTTTGGAGATATGATAAGCGTTAAATCCTGGGATAAGGATGAGGTGGCGTTTAAGGCTGTAATCAAAATTAATAACGGTAAACTAAATGATGCACTTGATCTGAGTTTTGATCGGAATAACGGACAGCTTCAGATAGCTTCGGATTATGATAAAGCCCTTCTTCACCGGGGTAATGTGCGTGATTGTGCCGGTGATGACTCGACGTACCAGCACTGGAGCAGTTTCGGTAGCAGTGGCAAAAATTACATGATATGCAGCCATATTAAATATGAAATATTTGTTCCTGCAGAGGTCAATCTGGATGTAGAATCCATCAGCAGCAATATCGAACTTGTGAATTTGGCGGGACCGATTCGGGCGAAATCGATCAGCGGTTTTGTGGACCTGAGCTGGCCGGCCGGAAAACCTGCAGATATTGCATTAAAAACCGTTTCCGGGGAAGCTTACACCAATTTGAAGGGGCTAGAGTTCAAGAATAAAAAAGATCATATACCGATTGTTGGCTATAAACTGCGAGGGAATATAGGAACGGGCGTGGGTCCGAGCGTCTCGCTGGAATCGGTGAGCGGGAATATTTACCTGCGCCGGGCGCAGTCATGAACGGCATCGAAAGGTAACGTTGTTCCATCCTCCGGGACTTGTTGCAGTTAATTGCCCTCAAAAACTCCCTGCTGTGTCATCCCGGCCTGCGAGCCGGGATCTACAGCAATGGTTTTGAATAGCGATTGGAAGAGCCATCGACTGGTGAACAGAAATAAAGCAGGACAGCCATGGTTGGCAGGTAAGCCATTTTTCCTGGAGTGTGCAACAGATCCTGAATCAGGCCGTCACATTTTCGGGTCATTTCTGAATTCCGGGCGGGCTGTTCAGGATGACATAGTAGTTATTCTGGGGATAGGTCCCCTATTTTCATTTCGTGCTGGTTTTCAATGTGACAGAGTATTTAGATTTTTGAACAAGGCATTAAATTAATTATTAATCTGTGTTATCCTCCGGGACTTGTTGCAGTTAATTGCCCTCAAAAACTCCCTGCCGTGTCATCCCGGCCTGCGAGCCGGGATCTACAGCAATGGTTTTGAATAGCGATTGGAAGAGCCATCGACTGGTGAACAGAAATAAAGCAGGATAGCCATGGTTGGCAGGTAAGCTATTTTTCCTGGAGTGTGCAACAGATCCTGAATCAGGCCGTCACATTTTCGGGTCACTTCTGGATTCCGGGCGGGCTGTTCAGGATGACATAGTAGTTATTTCGGGGATAGGTACCCAAACTATCATTCGAGGCTGGTTTCAGGAGCACATAGAAGTGAGTCAAGCCTATGTCAGCTGCATATATAGATTCATGATGACATAATAATTGTAATAGTTTTCCCGGTGAACAATGGGTTATTCGTCCGGTGATTTATCGCCGGAATCTGAATTGTTATTTAAATTTTTTGCAAAGCCTTTAAAGGCCTCGAGCAGATCCATCGGTAAAGGAATCATGGCAAAAGTAGAGTTCTCTTCCGAGACCTCCGTCAATGTCTGCAGAAAGCGTAATTGCAGAGCGGCCGGAGCCGTTTGAATCATTTTGGCAGCATCCACCAGTCGTTTTGCAGCCTGGTATTCGCCTTCGGCATTAATAACCTTAGCCCTACGGTCACGTTCGGTTTCGGCCTGTCGAGCCATGGCCCGTTTCATATT
Source organism: Balneolaceae bacterium (assembly GCA_035267805.1). Lineage (GTDB taxonomy): Bacteria > Bacteroidota > Rhodothermia > Balneolales > Balneolaceae > Fodinibius. The sequence continues at coordinate 27,104 of DATFLI010000210.1, forward strand.
TTCGGGGAGTCCCACATCCCGAACTTCAACAGCCACGACCTTGATGCCCCACGGTTCGGTTTGCTCATCAATCGCCTGCTGAATCTTTTTATTAATCTTTTCCCGATTGGCCAAAAGGTCATCCAACTCAATTTGTCCCACAATACTTCGGAGGGTTGTTTGAGAAAGCATAGAGGTAGCCTGAATATAGCGTTCTACCTGTATGACGGCGTCACGGGCATCCACCACCCTGAAAAAGGTAATGGCATCCACACTGACCGTCACATTATCTTTAGTGATCACCTCCTGTTTATCAACATTGATGGTAAGTACCCGCAGATCTATTCGTTCAATTTTATCGATAAATGGTATTAGGAAAATAAGTCCCGGCCCTTTGGTTTTAAGATACTTGCCCAACCGAAAAACAACCGCTCTTTCATATTCTCGCAGTATTTTGAACATCTGCGGCAGCAGGATAGCCGCCAGTACAGCAATAGTGATAACCCAGGTTAGCGTATTGAAGATGGTGGTATTGTTTTCCATAATAACCTCGTTTTAATTGTAGAGAACAATGTCCTCTAATCGTATAAGATTCTTATGAGGTACTATTAATTTTAGTTTGATCGGATTTGTCGAGGGATCGGATTGTCAGCGTTAACCCGTTTATGCCGGTAATTTCGCCCTCTTCTCCTTTCTCAATGGCGTTGTCACTCACAGCATTCCAGTATTCTCCATTTACGAATACTCGTCCTTTATCACTTTGAACCTTCTCGATTACCTTAACCCGGCGTCCAATCATGGCCTCTAACCCGGTTTTCGGGGATATAAATTGTGCACGGATCCCCTGGGTTACAATCCAGATAAAGAATAATGTTGTTAAAATAGTAGCCGGAATCAACCAAACCCAGGATGGTCGCATGGTTACGGGCAAGTCCTGAAAAAGCATCAAAGCACCCAGAAAGAACGAAACTGCGCCGCCGGCAATTAAAATCCCGAACGTAGGCGTAAACGCTTCGGCGATGAACAGGATGATGGCCAGTCCGATCAGGGCAAATCCTGCAATATTTATGGGCATAGCGGCCGAAGCATAAAGCACAAGAATAAGCGCAATCGCCCCTGAAATTCCGGGGATAATAGCGCCGGGATTTGTTACTTCTCCGATAATCCCGTAGATGGCTATCAAAGTGAGAATGAGCATCACTTCCGGACGCATGATAAAGGCGAGAAAATTTTCCGTAAGGTTCGTAGGCAACTCCTCGATGACGGCATTTTTAGTATGTAGGGTATCGTTATCTACAACTCGACCGTCAATTTTTTGAAGTAATTGGTTGCGGTCTTTGGCAATTAAATCGATAACATTAAGTTCCAGGGCTTTTTCAGCCGTAACCGACTTGCCATCCCGTACCGCCGAGATTGCCCACTCCGCATTTCGATGTCTACGATTCGCAATGGTTTCAATATAGCTTTCGGAATAGTTGAAGAGTTTTTTCTGCATGACCGAATCGGGTGTGCCTCCGCCCATCTGCACGGGAGAAGCCGCTCCTATATTTGTGGTGGGAGCCATCGCTGCAATATGGGCCGCTATTGTGATAAATGTGCCGGCACTGGCCGCCGAAGCACCTTCCGGAGCAACATAAACAACGATAGGGAGGTCGTGAGAATCAAGGAATGACTGAACGATATTTTTCATGGATTCCAGCAAGCCGCCGGGAGTATCAAGCTGGATGATAAGGCATTCCGCTTTTTCTTTGCGAGCTACCTTTATTCCGCGCTGAATATAATTTGTTGCGGTCGGAGAAATAGATCCCTTAACCGAAATGAGAACAACCTTATTGTCGGACGCACTGCTATCCGGCGCAAGCGGGCCACTTGCAGTAATGGAAAATAGCAATATGGTGATGAATAGGAACATATTTAAATGTTACTAAAAAGCGCTTTCCAAGCAATAGGCGGCTAAAATTAATTATAGAATTTTTTTGCCTGCAAAAAGATTGATTCCGGTTGTCAGCAAACAAAATCATTCTTATAATTAAAGAGTTCAAATTTAACTAACTAATTAGTTTTATGGCTGAAACAGCAACAGATACTCGTTCAGAGATCATAGAAGCCGCCCGATCAGAATTTTTTGCCCATGGATATGAGGGGGCGCGGCTACAAAAAATAGCGGATCACATTGGTGTCACAAAGGCAATGATTCACTATTATTTTAATACCAAGAAAGAACTATTCGAACAAGTGTACCGGCAGTCGGTGGATGAAATATTCGGAGAGCTGGATGAGGTTCTGGATCAGGACGTTCCGCTTTTTAAAAAAATTGAGCAGTTGGTCGAGCACTGTTTGCAGAAGTCCGGGTCTTTGCCCAACGTATTGTCGTTTGTAATTACGGAGAGTAATCGCCAGCGTGACTGGTTACAGCCTATTTTTGACGAACAAATCAATCTTAAACTAAATCGCTTTAACAGTGAGCTTGAGACAGCCGCTTCCAATTACGAGATTGCTTCGGTATCAGCCGACAATTTGATGCTTAACATATTTTCGCTTTGCTATTACCCGGCAATAGCGACGCCCGTGAATCAATCCCTCTTGGGAGCTTCTCTGTCAAAGGAACAAACACAGAGAAAAGGCCTGGTTTTAGACACTATTCTAAATTGGTTGACAGCTTAATAGCAAAGTCTTTCTGTAGGAGAATTCCCCACTTTTTTACATCTCTTGTCCTGCTATATTAGCGACTCTTAAATATTATTAATACACTCTAACCGAGATTCTCTAAACCGTTGTTTAATTTAAAGTGTAAGGACATCATTAGGGAATAAATACCCCGAACTTGATTTACCCCGAGTGCAATTAAATTCTGGCTAAAATGGGTAGCAAAAATAATCGTCTTCTGGCTGCTGTTATGTTTACTGATATTGTAGGCTATACTGCATTGATGCAGGAAGATGAGCGAGAAGCAAATAAGCAGAGAGAGCGGCACCGTTCAATACTGGAAAAACGTGCTACAGAGTTTGAGGGGAAGACACTTCATTTTTATGGAGACGGCGCTGTCACTATTTTTAACAGTGCCTACAAAGCCGTAATGTGTGCTATCAAGATTCAAAAGGATCTTAAAGAGCCTTTTTTGCCACTTCGTATCGGTATCCACATGGGAGATATCGCTTATAATGATCAAGAGGTTTTTGGAGATGCCGTAAATATCGCCGCCCGCCTGGAAACGCTTTCGGTGGCAGGTGGAATTTTGCTTTCCGAAAAAATAAAGGATGAAATCAATAATCAGCCCCTTGTCGAGACTATTTCTTTGGGATCTTTTGAATTGAAAAACGTGAAGCATCCCATTCATATTTTTGCGGTAAGCAATAGCGGAATCAGCGTCCCCTCTGCGGTAGATATCAAAAGCAAAACCGGCATGATATCCAATCGAATTGCCGTATTGCCTTTTATCAATATGAGTGATGAGCTCGGCTTTGATTATTTTAGTGACGGTTTGACCGAAGAAATCATCAATGGACTAACCAAGCTGGGGATGGATGTGACATCCCGAACATCGGCTTTTGCTTTCAAAGGTCATAACGAAGACATCCGGCAAATTGGAGAGAAATTATCGGTATCCAAGGTGCTGGAAGGAAGTGTTCGTAAAAGCGAAGATAGAATTCGTGTGACGGCTCAGCTTATCGAAACCGGCGGGGGCTTTCACTTGTGGTCGGAGACCTACGATGGTCATTTAAAAGATATATTCGAAATCCAGGATACCATAAGCGAAAAAATCCTCAATAAATTTGAGCATAAATCGGCTGAAGAGAAGGTGGCTAAATCCAGGGAAGATGGTCAAAAGGCTTATGATACCTACCTGGAGGGTAAGTTCTTGTGGAATAAGTGGACAATTTCTTCGGTCAACAAGGCACTGAGATGCTTCCAAAATGCAATCGAGATGGATCCGGGGCTGATTTACGCCTACACGGATGCAGCTTTCTGCTATGTTTTTTTAGGATTTATGGGGCAAATGTCTTCACCGTTGGCGTTTAAGCGTTCCAAAGAATTGCTGGAAAAAGCGGTAAGGATCGACGACTCGTTTGCTGATACTTACGTGGCGCTGGGCAGTATACAGACCTTCCTTAACATGGATTTAAAGGAGGCAAATAAGGCATTTGCCAAAGCCTTTATGTTGGATGGTAATTCAGCCCATCTTTTTCACCAGTATTCACAATTTTTGAACGTGGTTGGCAAAAATCATGAAGCTATTCAGTGGTTGGAGCGGGCATTGGAAAAGGATCCGAAAAATACCATTTACAATTCGGAATTAGGCCGGGCTTATTACTTTGCAAGGCGTTATACCGAGGCCCTTGAACAGTATAATTATACCTTGCAACTGGATTCCTCCTATTTGCCGGCGGTAGATGGCAAGGGTTGGGTTTATGCGGCCATGGAGGAATATAAAACGGCGCACAAGGTTTTTGAGATCTTCCAGAACTTGGTTGTACAGGAACAAAAGAATATCCCACAGCTGGTGTATGTGGCGGCACGCATGGAAATGGAAGATGCTGCTACGCACTTTCTGGAGGTATTGCAGCTGGGCGATATTGATGACAGTTACAAGGCGACAGCCATAGATTTTGCGCTCATTAATATGGCATTAAAAAAATATGACGAGACGTTCTTCTATCTGAAACGCGCAGTGGAGGACCAAATTGGCAGAGTTATGTTTATTCAATCCGATCCGGTTTGGGATGATATCAGGTATGACATGCGATTCAAGCAATTATTGGATCAAATCGGTCTTTTGGATTTCCGTATGGAGTCGGTGAAATTTTAAATTCACGCTATATTGATGCCACACCCGCCACTTTATTAATCTTTTCCCTCAATATAGAAAGGATCAAGTTGATGTCTTCCATATGCGTACGGAAATTTAACACCGCCAGCCTTAGATAAACCACCCCATCTATGTTAGTGGATGAGAGAAAAACCCGTCCGTCCCGATGGATCTCATTCACCAACTTCTTATTGAAATTATCCGGATCATCATTTTCGGGAACATATCGAAAGAATAAGACAGAAAGCTCGGGATCCGGGCCCACCTCGATTCGATCAATTTCCTGTATTTTTTCATAGAAATAACGAGCCAGCAACAGTTTCTCTTCCAGGGCCGCTCTAAACGGGGCAACACCAAAAAGCTGCAGAGGTAACCACATCCGCAGGCCCCTGAAATGTTTCGACAACTCAGGAGAAAGATCGGCAGGCGAAGCCTCTTCGGTCGCTTTGCGTGCATCCTGCAGGTAGTTGGCCGTCATGTGTTGGGATTGATACAGTTTTTGCCCGTCCCGAACAAGTACCGCCCCCGATCCATAGGGTAAAAATAAACCTTTATGGGGATCGATGGTGACCGAATCCGCCTGCTGTATCCCTTTCATCACTTTTCTGCCATGTTCAGTAAGTAAGAAGAACCCACCATAGGCAGCATCCACATGAAACCACAGGTTTTGTTCTTCGGCAACGGCGGCAATTTTATCGAGCGGATCCACGGCCCCGAGATCTGTTGTTCCGGCAGAAGCAAAGATCGTCAGGGGAATAAGTCCTTCTTTTTGATCGGCGCGTATTTGTTTTCGTAACTCATCGGATTTCATCCGGTAGCCCTGATCCATCGGTATTTCTCGAATCTTGGCCTCACCCAGCCCGGCAAATTTAATAGCCTTAATCACACAATGATGTACCTGGTGCGTCGTATATATTACCGCCCGATCGAAATCTTTGGCCTTTATGCCGGTGTCATCCCGGGCTGTAACCAAGCCAATAAGGTTTGCCATGGATCCGCCGGAGGTCAGGTTGCCGGCCGCCTCATCAGGATAGCCAATAAGATCACACATCCAGCGGATACACATATTCTCGATGCGAACGGCACCCGGCGACGAAAAGAAGACACCGGTATAGCGATTGGTGACTGCCGCCAGGTAATCGGCAATGGCCGAGGGATATAATCCGCCGCCGGGAATGTACCCGGCATGTTTGCCTGATGCGGGATTGAGTCCCGGCCGGTCTACTTCCGATGCCAGAAGTTTAAGCAGTTCTTCAAAGGTCTTGGGATTTTCGTCAATGGGGATATCATA
>DATFLI010000211.1:0-13625 GCA_035267805.1 Balneolaceae bacterium
CTTTGAAATTTGTGACCGGCACCACTACCCTTTTGTCGAACGAAAACATATCACGAATGAGCCCATGCGTATTTACTTCTCTCCGCCTGTTCATAGAAACGTAGCAATGCACTGTATCGGCATCATTAAATTCTGCGGATTCCATAAGCTTATGCGTAATTAAAGCCGAAGCCTCTTCAAACTCATGGAAGGGAATTGCCTTTCTTCGATTCAGCAATTCTCTGCGCATTTTTTCTTTTTGCTGGTGAATATCCAAACTACAGGTAGATCTGTTTATGATGATCAAATTGTTCATTCTCATCAAGCGACTTCAGAACCTTATCCCAAACATCAAGGCCGTACTTGTTCATATAAAAGATGCCAGAAATCAAACGTTCCTGCAGACCGTCTCCGGGAAAAAGATTGGCTTTTATTCGCCGGATTCGATTAAGTTGAGTTTCCTCCTGACTTTTAACTGCCCGATAGACTTTACCTTTCAATTTATTGAGCTCGTTAAAATAAGCTGCCGTAGCTTTACCGGCCGCGCCATCCAGCGTAGGATCAATCTCTGCAATTTCCTTTCGCTTGGGATCCGAAATCCCTTCGATTTTTTCTTTCCAGTCTCCAAAGATCGCTTCAATATCAGTCTGTTCGGTACGATCCACGAAATCCGACTCAAGGTCTTCAATTCGTTTGCTATATTCGTGAAATTTGAAAGGCAATTCACCCAAAATGCGGTCGATGGCCGGCTCAATAAGTGTCGCACTGAGCCGGGGAAAGATGACCGGCATATCCAAATTAAAACAGCTATACATCTGCTTCATTTGCCCGTAATAAGCTATTTCGCCCGGACCTGCCACATACCCAATCGAAGGCAGTAACCCATCCTGCAAAATAGGTCGTAAAAAAACATTCGGTGAAAATTTTTGGGGATGGGACTCAATCTCATCAATCAGTTCATCTGTCTGCCATTGTTTGCCGGTATCCGTCGTCCAGCCATCACCGCCGCGATTGATTTTGGCACGTCCGTCCTTGTCATCCAGGTAAAAAAGATTGGAATCATAAAGTTTAACCTGCTGATGATATTCTTTATCAAGCGCATTACTCTGCAATTCTAATGATTCCCGAATCTCATCTGCTTTGGTGATGGATATTTTTAGATAGTCCTTCGTAGCTTCTTTCACCTTTTTATTATTACTGCCGGCCAAAACCAATCCCCGACTGGAAAAAAGGCGGGATATAAAATGACCGAATGCCTCCAGAAAAGTTCTGCCGGGTGTAAAACAAGTATCCAGTATATCCCAGAGATCATCCGAAAAATCAGTGTCCAATAATGAGTCTTTAAGATCGTCGCGAAGCGATTGAAGTTCATTCGGCAATTTCATTTCGGCAACCGCTTCAAGGTGATCAGACTTAGAGGGGAGCCCGAAAGCTTTTAGTTCATCATCATTTAAAACATGAACACTGCGAACCTCATCATAATCATGATCCTCATCCGCCAGCCAAAATACCGGTACGACAGGTTGATCTAACTTGCGCTCATATTTCCGGGCCAGATGAATGACACCGAGCGTTTTCAATATCGTATATAACGGCCCGCCGTAAATGCCTAATTGCTGTCCCGTGACAATAGCGACTGCATTTTCTTTTTTGAGCCGCTCAATATTATCCAGGGCTGCCTGTTCCACATCGAACTGTTTATTGAAATCTCTAAGCAATTCTACCGTTCGCGAGCGGTCACCGGGAAACTCATAGTTATTTATTTTCCGGGCTATCGCATCCTCATCAAAAGGATCAATGGAATAGAAATTGCCAAGCTTTTGAAATTGGTCAACGTATGTTTTAAATAATTTTGAAAATGGTAGCTGTTGAAACGAATAATTTGTGAGTTGCAATGCCTAGCCTTTTAGCTTTTGGATTTCATCCCGGAGACGGGCAGCCTTTTCGTAGTTTTCAGTATCGATCGCTGTTTGGAGTTCATTTTCCAGCTTTTCGAGCTTGCTCATTTCCTTGGTTTGTTCTTGGCCTTCAGAAGTGGCTGTAATTTCACCTCCTTCCTCCCCTTCCGAAACAATGCCGGCCTCATCTAAAATTTCTCCGGCCACATAAATGGATGCGTTAAATCGAACAGCCAGAGCAATCGCATCACTGGGACGAGCATCCTGCTCCATTTTCTGCCCGTTATTATCATAGATAATTTTAGCGAAAAAGGTACCTTCACTTAAATCATTAATAAAAACCTGCTTCACACTGGCTCCAAAATTTTGAATCATATTTTTGAGTAAATCGTGCGTCATCGGTCGAGGCGGCTTTATATGTTCCAGCTCCAGTGCAATAGCTTGCGCCTCAAAGGTGCCGATAATTATTGGCAGACGACGATTCCCTTCTATTTCATTTAATATCAGTGCATAAGCTCCTCCACTGCTTGGACTGGTGGAGAGCCCTAATATGTCCATCTTGATTTTATCCAATGGTATAAAATTACTTTTGAGTAATAATTAATTCTGATTTTAAATTTACTGATTTTTACGTTACCCGTAAACTTTCAACATATCTCTAAATAAACGTATTTTTCCATCCAAATGTTTAGTCTATGAATGCGAATTAATGTACGCACAGGATGGAAAATAAATACTTATCACCTAAAATTAATTCCATTTCGTGGGGAAAGGTAATTACCGAACACGGCTCCGAATATAAGGATGCTAAATTATTTCCGGGCGGTTCCAGAGCATGGGATTGGAATGAGACCGGGACGCATCATGTCCCCGGAATCCAGCCGGCCGATGTAGAAGAATTACTGGAGCACGGTGCCAAGGTAATTGTTCTTTCAAAAGGTTTCCACGAACGGCTGCAGGTCTGTGAAGAAACTACCCAGATGCTGAAGAATAAGGGTATCAAATTTTACTTTCTGCAGACCGAAAAAGCCAAGGCAAAATATAATGAACTGTCAGAAGATCATGCGGTGGGTGCGCTGATTCATTCGACCTGTTGATGGACGAAACACAGGGACTTTTATATTTTGCACATCATATCCATGTTATTCTGAACCCCGATTATATCGGGGCAGGCTTGTTTCAGAATCTGTAATTGGTTTGCAGCGTAAAAACCAAATCCCAAAAATAGATTTTTATAACTACATATTTTTAAAACACTTTACTCCTTTTTTTATTAAATTTTTAAAACAGTTATTGAATTAAATGGAGAGAAAATGGGTAAAGGAGATCGGAAAACCCGGAGAGGGAAAATCTGGAGAGGCACCAATGGACGAAGACGTCCCCGCAAGTCCCGAAAACCAAATATGGAAAACATAAAGTCCTGACAGCAATCATCTATAATCAGGGAGTACCATGATTCATCCGGCCACCGAACTGCGTCCTGTCAATAAAGATAAAGGATTAGGAATATTTGCGAAGTCTTTGATCCCCAAGGGAACGCTTACCTATGTAAAAGATGATCTGGAAATTGAAATCGGCCCGGATGATCCCCGCCTAAATGATCCACTGTTAAAAGGAATTATAGAAACCTACTCGTATATCGATGAACGAGGTATGCGCATTGTCAGCTGGGATCACGCCAAATATGTAAATCATTGCTGCCACTGTAATACCATGAGCACCGGTTACGGTTTTGAAATTGCCATTCGAGATATCAGTGCCGGAGAAGAAATTACCGATGAGTACGGAATGTTCAATTTTGATTACAGGCTCGATCTAAAATGCTCAAAATCAGGCTGTCGGGGCACCGTAAGCGGTACCGATCTGGAAGACTATTATATAGAATGGGATCAAAAGGTCAAATCTGCGCTTCAATATTTCGACGATGTCGCTCAACCACTGCTTCCCTTTCTGAATGATTCGGTACTCCAAAATGTAAAGACTTACCTTATTACCAATCAGGGATATAAATCGGTCTTAAGTCTTGCGCCCGAAGACAAAGCACACCCAAGCTCAGTTTAGTAGTTTAAACTCATTTTAAATAAGAACGGTTGCTTAATTTTGTGTGTTTTCAATTTCATAAGTCCTATATTCCTAGCCTTAATTTCATTGACATTGCGGGCAATTGACCCTAATTTCCGACTGACTAAATCAACGAAATTCGACTAATGTTTAGTAATTATTTACCGATTCTTATTCTTGGTGGTATCGCCATTGTGTTGGCCGTACTGCTAATGGTCTTATCACGAGTTCTTGGTCCCTTCCGTCCTAATAAAAACAAACTAGATCCTTATGAAAGCGGGATGGATCCCGTGGGTGAAGCTCGGGAACGTTACTCTATCAGCTTCTACCTGGTTGCCATCGCTTTTATTGTTTTTGATCTGGAAGTAGTATTTGTCTATCCTTGGGCGGTACGTTTTCTCGATTTTAAAGTTGGAACGCTCGTGTCGATGATAGTTTTTATGCTCGAGCTTTTTGTAGGTCTGATCTATTTGATCAAAAAAGGCACGCTCGACTGGGATATGAAAAAAGGAATGTTTAACTAAATTTAGCCTGTACTTTTATGGGTATTGAAAGTTCTCTCGGTGACGGATATCTCACCACTAAAATTGATGCCTTAACAAACTGGGCTCGTTCAAATGCAGCATGGCCAATGCCTATGGGATTGGCTTGCTGTGCTATCGAGATGATGGCTTTTGCAGGTCCAAAATATGATGCCGCCCGATTCGGTTCGGAGGTAATGCGGTTTTCTCCACGCCAAAGCGACGTAATGATCGTGGCAGGGTGGGTTAATTATAAAATGTCGCATGCCATCCGGAGGATTTGGGATCAGATGCCCGATCCCAAATGGTGTATCGCCATGGGCGCTTGTGCTTCTACAGGTGGGATGCATCGCTGCTATGGCGTTGTCCAGGGTTGTGATAACTTTTTACCGGTGGATGCATATGTATCCGGCTGCCCTCCACGCCCTGATGCCCTCTTGCATGCCCTTATGAAGATTCAGGACAAAATACGCACAGAACACTCTGTAAAGCTCGATACCTAATATGGATTTAGAACTATCTGAAACTCTCCAAAAAGTTGTCGATGGATTATCATCCGAATTTTCGGAAACCTTTATCGGCGTTTATCAATCAACCGGCGATACTTTTGTTCGAGTCGAAGCCGAAGCTATCGTTGACATTTGCCGGTACCTCAAAAATGAACAGCACTTTATTTATTTGACTGACATATTTGGGATTGACCGCTTTACTTCGGAAGAACGCTTTGAAGTAGTTTATGATCTTGTTTCTTTGCGTGACCGCGAACGTCTGTTTATTAAAGTACGCCTTCCCGAGGAAAATCCAACTGTTGAATCGATAACCGACGTTTGGAAGTCTGCCAGCTGGATGGAACGTGAAGTGTTTGATATGTTTGGCATCAAATTTGAAAACCATCCTGATTTCCGCCGTATCTATATGCCGGAAGATTTCGACTATTATCCTCTTCGTAAAGAATTTCCACTGTTGGGCATTCCCGGCTCAATCGAATTGCCAAATACAACGCCTGACACTGAGTAACCAGATATTATGCAAACAAAACATCTCAAAAATAAGGTAGATCCAAAGTTTTTTAAGGAGCACCAGGAAAAACTTTATCAAGCCCTTGAAGACAAGCACACGACTATCGAAATGCTTGATGACGAAGACCCCCTGGGTACCGAGATGGTCCTGAATATGGGTCCGCAACACCCGGCTACGCACGGCGTTTTGCGTTTGGCCTTGCAGCTCAATGGAGAACTTATCGAAAAAGCCAAGCTTGATGTTGGTTACCTGCACCGGGGTGTCGAAAAGATTGCGGAAAACAAGACTTACCAGGAATTCATGCCCTACACTGATCGCATGGATTACCTTTCTCCCTACAGTAATAACGTGGCTCTTTGTACGGCTGTAGAGAAAATTGCCAGTGTGGAAGTCCCGGAACGGGCGCATTATATCCGGATGATCGGTTGTGAACTTGCACGTATTTCCTCTCACCTGTTATGGTTGGGAACGATGGTAATGGATGCCGGAGCCGTTTCATTCTTTATCTGGACATTCCGTGAGCGCGAAAAACTTTATGATATTTTTGATCATATCGGGGGACACCGTTTTACGATTTCGCACTCTCGCATCGGTGGAGTTGCCAATGACCTTACTGATGATGCGATTGCCATGATCAAAGATTTTGTAGATAATTTCCCCCAGGAACTTAAAGATTTTCACATGCTGCTCGATCGGAATCGTATTTTTTTCGATCGTAACCGGGAAGTTGGCGTTTTGACGCCAGAACGAGCCCTTGAAATTGGTGCAACGGGCCCTACCCTTCGAGGATCAGGATATGCATATGATATACGCGACTTTGAGCCCTATGCTCGTTACGATGAAGTCGAATTTGAAGTACCGACTCGTCTGGAGGGCGACAACCTGGCTCGTTATTACGTGCGGATGGAAGAGATGCATGAAAGCATCCGTATTATTCGCCAGTGCCTTGACAAACTTCCAAAAGGGCCGGTCCGCACCGACAATGCCAAACAGGCGTATCCTTCCAAAGATGAGGTTTATTATTCGATGGAAGGAATGATTCATGATTTTATGATGACTGATACCGGAATCTGTCCGCCCGAAGGTGCCGAAAGCTATCATGCTGTTGAAGGCCCCAAAGGCGAATTGGGTTATTATATCCAAAGCGACGGAACCGGGCACCCATGGCGATTGAAGATCAATTCCCCATCCTTTAAAAACTTACAGGCATTGGAAGATATGCTGGATGGAGAAATGGTTGCTGACACTGTTGTAATTATCGGTGGTGTTGATCCGGTTATGGGTGAAGCAGACAAGTAGAAAGAAAATAGTAGTGAGTTGGGAGTCTTGAGTAAAACACTCATGACTCATAACTCGGAACTCAAGACTAAAGATTGATGGCTGAATTGTCATTTACGAAAGAAGATTTAAAAGAAATTGATAAGATTAAGGCCAAGTTCCCCACGGCTAAAGCAGCGACGTTGCAGGTTTTGTGGGTAGCTCAACGTAAATATGGCCATGTAGAACCTGAAGTACAGAAACTCGTGGCAGAAACGTTGGATGTACCGGCTGCTCATGTTCACGGGGTTGCCAGTTTTTATACCCAATATTATAAGGAAGAGAAGGGCAAGTTTGTGTTAGATGTGTGCACCTGCCTGAGTTGCCAGCTATGTGGCGGATACGACATCCTTCATCACCTGGAAGATAAGTTGGGGATTAAAGCGGGCGAAACAACCGATGACGGCATGTTCAGCATTCAGGAAGTTGAATGCCTCGGGGCATGCGGATACGCTCCCATGCTGCAGCTCACAAATGGCGTCTACGTCAACAACTTGACTGAAGAAAAGGTCGATAATCTTATTGAAAATCTGAAAAACGGCAAGATGCCTGAATTTGAATCCATGGCTATGCCGGAATTGGAAAAACGAAATCAAGCTGCCTCAGAATAATGGCTCAAGACTGGAAATCATTCGAACCACTGCTTATTCCTGATATTCCTAATCTGGAAAAGATTGAGGTCTATGAGGAAAATGGTGGATATGACGCTCTTAAAAAAGTATTAAACGACCAGGAAAGTTGGTCTCGCAAGAATGTTATTAACGAAGTAAAGCAAGCCAATATTCGTGGTCGTGGCGGTGCCGGTTTTAATGCTGGACTTAAGTGGAGCTTTATGCCCGAACCCGACGGCGGACCTCGTTACCTGGCCTGCAACGGGGATGAATCCGAGCCGGGAACATTTAAGGATAGAAAGATTTTTGAATTTAACCCTCACCTATTTATTGAAGGGGCAACCATCGCCGCTTATGCCATGGCCGTGGATACGATTTATGTTTACATCCGAGGCGAATACATCTCTTGGGTTGAAATGTTTCAAGATGCCGTGAATGATGCATACGATAAAGGTTACCTGGGAAAAGATATTCTTGGTAAAGGCATCGATATAAATCTGGAAATTACCTATGGCGCCGGCGCCTATATTTGCGGCGAAGAAACAGCCATGCTGGAATCGCTGGAGGGCAAACGAGGCTATCCCAGGACGAAGCCTCCCTTCCCTGCTCAAAAAGGATTATGGGGCCGCCCTACAACGATCAACAATATTGAAACACTATCCAATGTACCGCTGGTCATCAATAATGGTGCCGAGTGGTATGGCAATATTGGCGCCGAAGGGCATCCCGGGCCCGTTCTTTATGGCATTTCCGGTCATGTAAACCGTCCCGGCGTTTATGAGTATCCTACCGGTGTTCCTGTTATGGACTTAATCAATGATGTGGCCGGAGGTATTCGAGGCGGGAAAAAATTGAAAGCCATTATACCGGGTGGATCTTCAACCCCGGTACTTCGTGCCGATCAGCTTGAAGGCGTTACTATGAATGCGGATTCGCTCCGTGATGCCGGCTCGATGATGGGTACGGCGGGAATGGTTGTGATGGACGAAGACACCGACATGGTTGATGTCTTGTGGAGAATTGCCCACTTCTATCATCATGAATCCTGCGGTCAATGTACGCCATGTCGTGACGGAACCGGCTGGCTTGAAAAAGTATTGATAAAGATTAAAAACGGTGAAGGTGAAATTAAGGATCTGGATCTATTGCTTGATCTGGGTACGCAAATGGAGGGGCGCACGATTTGTGCCCTTGCTGATGCTGCAGTATGGCCGGTGCGTCATACCATCAACCGTTTTAGAGATGAATTTGAAGCACGCTGTAAGAAATCAGTTCACGCAGTTGCGTGATCTGAATTTTGAATGATGATTGAAGATTTTAGATTGAGAAACATCTCAATAAACAATCTAAACTATCATCATGAATAAAAAAGATTTACTAAGGCGCACTAAAGAGTTTGCTCATAGATGCGTTAAATTGTCAATAAATTTGCCTAAGACTTATTTAGGTAATCATATTAAAGGGCAACTGATTAGATGTAGTACTTCAGTTGCTGCGAATTATAGGGCATCTTGTCTAGCTCTGAGCAAGGCAAGCTTTGTCCCGAAATTAAGTATTGTAATTGAAGAAGCTGATGAAGCTGAATTTTGGCTTGAATTTATTATTGATGAAGATCTCATGCCTCAAAATCTGGTTGAATCACTAAAAAATGGAGCACACGAATTGGCTTCGATATTTATTACTTCAAGAAAAACGAAACAGCAAAATAATAGCGTAAATGATTGAAGCTGATCATAAATCAGCAATCATAAATCAACAATTACAAAATGCCTGAAGTATTTATAGACGGTACACGTTACGAATATGAAGGAGAACATCACTTGCTCCAGTTTATCATGGATCAGGGCTTGGAAGTACCTTTCTTTTGTTATCACCCGGCGATGTCTATCCCGGCAAACTGCCGACAGTGTCTGGTAAAAGTCGGAACCCCGGTTAAGGATCAGGAAACCGGTGAATTCGAACTGGATGAAAACGGTGAAAGGAAAATACGTTGGTTCCCTAAGTTTCAAACTTCCTGCGCTACCAAAATTAGCGACGGAATGGTTGTTCTCACTCAAGAGTCATCCGATGAAGTAGCCCGTGCCCAAAAAGATACATTGGAATTTATCCTGGCCAACCACCCGCTTGACTGCCCTATTTGTGATCAGGCCGGTGAATGTCCGCTGCAAATCCAGACCTATAAATATGGACCGGAAGGCAGCCGTTTTGAAGTCCAAAAGGTTCACAAACCTAAGCGTGTCCAATTGGGACCACGCGTGACGATGGATGCAGAACGTTGCATTAATTGCACCCGCTGTGTTCGTTTTACGGAAGAAATTAGTAAGACCGAGCAGCTCACGATTGTTTCCCGGGGCGATAAAAATTATCCGATGACCGCGCCGGGCGAAGAGTTTGATGATCCCTATTCCATGAATACAGTGGACATCTGTCCCGTTGGTGCTCTTACGGCTACAGACTTCCGATTCAAAGCCCGTGTCTGGGAGATGGATCAAACCCCAAGCATCGACATTACCAACGGCAAAGGCTGCAATATTGACCTTTGGACCCGTGACAATCAGGTGCTTCGTATCACTCCGCGTCAAAATGATGCAGTGAATGATTACTGGATGCCGGATGCCGGCCGGGATGCATATCAATTATTTAACGAAAATCGTGTCTCACGTCCTTCTATTAAATTAGACGGGGATAACCAAACACAAACTTCCTGGAATAACGCGCTAGAAACGTTTGCTGAAGTACTTGAGGCTAATGATTCTCAGGATATTTTGGTTATTGGCACGCCGCACGCTTCTGTCGAAGAAAATTATAGCTTCAATAAATTCTTTAACTTATTGGGCGCTTCGAATGCTAAATTTGTACCTCATATCATTTCGGGTAGCGGCGACGGATTTTTGATTACCGATGATCAGGCTCCAAATACGAATGGTTGCCGACTAATCGATCTGGATGAATCAGACAAAGAAAGTCTTCAATCCGCAGTACAAAAAGCCAAGGTTGTAATCATTTTAAGTGACGACTTGGTCGGACGGAACATGCTCGCTGAAAATGATTTGAAAGAGCCATACACTATCTCACTGGCAACCAATCACTCCGATACCACGAAGGCTTCGGATCTGATCATTCCTATAACTTGTGTCGCGGAACATGCGGCAAGCTACGTAAATGTAGATGGCCGTATTCAGCGCTCCTTCCCTGCCAAAGAAACGAAATATACCAACCGTCGACTGAATCTGGAGATGTCTGAAGGTCGCCTGGATCGTTTCGGTACGAATTTCGACAACTGGGTCAGTGAAGAAAATAAAGTTGATTGTTTGCCTGTTTGGGAATTCCTGAACCGACTCGGTGATCGACTCGGTTTGGATTATCATTTTGATCATTCACGTGATATTTTTGAGGAGATTAGCCAAAAATTCAAGACCCTTGATGATGTTTCCTATGAACGTATGGATGAAGAACAAGGCGTTCAGTTATCACTCGGCCAGCAGAAAGAAGTCAAGCAGGATTAAACGAAATAATCATAATTTTTAATTTTCCACTTTTCGGGAATAACTATTAAATAAATATACTCGATGGAGCCCGTAACAACTACTTCATATATAGTTTTAGGAGTCTCGCTGTTTATGTTGCTTAACTCGGCAGCCATTGCCGTTTATGCAGAGCGACGGGTAGCAGCCTTTATTCAAAACCGACTAGGACCAAATCGGGTCGGCCCCAAAGGACTTTTTCAACCGCTGGCGGACGTGGTTAAGCTTCTGCTCAAAGAAGATGTTACTCCCGCCCAGGGATATAAAACCATTCACGCTATTGCCCCGATGATACCGGTGGTAACGGCCCTGATGACCGTGGCCGTTATTCCTTTTGGCGATGGCCTATATGCAACAGATATCAATGCCGGGGTTCTTTATTTACTGGCTGTTAATTCGCTGGGTGTCTATGGTGTAACGCTCGGGGGATGGGCGTCAAACAGTAAATATTCTCTACTCGGCGGATTACGCGCCGCAGCCCAGATGATCAGCTACGAACTGCCGATGGGTATGGCCGTTGCCTCCTGTGTTCTGTTTGCAGGATCACTTAGCATGATCGACATCGTTCATTCACAACAATACTGGTGGAATGTTTTTCGCAATCCTATCGCTGCCGTGATTTTTATTGTCGCTGCATTTGCTGAAGCGAACCGAACGCCCTTCGACTTGGTTGAAGCCGAACAGGAACTTGTAGGCGGTTTCCATACCGAATATAGCGGTATGAAATTCGGCATGTTCTTCCTGGCTGAATACATGCACGTAATGATCGGTAGCATGCTGATCACAACCTTCTTCTTCGGTGGGTATTACCTCCCCTTTGCAGGCTATTGGGTCCCTCAAATGAGTGCTACCTGGAAGGCCGTACTTGATATTGCTGTGTTTGTAATCAAAACCGGATTTTTTGCCTTCTTATATATCTGGGTCCGGTGGACGATCCCACGCTTTAAATACAACCAGGTAATGAAGCTAGGTTGGAAACGACTGTTGCCTATCAGTATCGTAAACTTCTTGGTTCTGGCCGTACTGATCTACGGGTATTATCATTTTATCTAACCATTACTAGAATTTATTAGAAAAAAGGGAAAGCTTTTCAGGCTTTCCCTTTTTTAATTTAAAATAATTCTCTTGATAACACGATTTAAACATCAAGAATGGGTTTCACTCCCTTTTTGGATATGAAATATCCCTTATACCAATCAATGAAATTTTTAATCCCCTCCTCAACACTCACCTGTGGTCTGAAATTTATGTAATCAAACAAATCTTCTACATTAGCCCAGGTCTTAGGAACATCTCCCGGTTGCATCGGCAGCATTTTCTTTTGAGCCTTGATATTCAACTGTTTCTCAATTTCACTAATAAAATCCATCAATTGCACCGGATTACTATTTCCGATATTAAAAATGCGATATGGAGCAAAGCTGGTAGCAGGATCCGGATTCTTACCGGACCAATCGGAATTCGGAGTAGGCGGTTTGGGTATCAAGCGATAAATCCCTTCAATAATATCATCGATATAGGTAAAATCACGTTCCATTTTCCCGTGATTAAATACATTGATAGGTTCATCTTTCATCATTGCCTCCGCAAACAGGAATAATGCCATATCCGGACGCCCCCATGGCCCGTAAACCGTAAAAAAGCGTAAACCCGTTGTAGGTATATTGAAAAGATTTGAATAAGTATGTGCCATCAACTCATTAGACTTTTTAGTCGCGGCATACAAGCTCATCGGATGATCAACATTATCACTTGTAGAAAAAGGCATATTCGTGTTGGCGCCATATACCGAACTGGAAGAAGCATAGATAAAATGTTTTACCGAATGATGTCTGGCCCCTTCCAATAAATTCAAAAAACCTGAGATATTGCTATCAATATATCTGTAGGGATTTTTGAGGCTGTAACGAACCCCTGCCTGGGCTGCAAGATTAATAACCACATCAAAATCCTGTTCCGAAAACAGCTTATCAATAACCGGCTTATTTTCCATTCCCGTTTTGATGAACTTCAGTTTTTCATTAGTACGGCTTTCAACCAACTTCTCTTCTTGTATATCACTCTTGTTGATTTCTAATTGAGCCAACCGGTCGTATTTTAGATTGGTCGAGTAATAGTCATTAATATTATCGAGTCCTAAAATATCGAAGCCCTCTTTGCTTAAACGCTTCATAAGATGAAAGCCAATAAACCCAGCCGCTCCCGTAACTAGAATTTTCATATGGATAATATACCGTCCAACTTGATTTACATTAGAGTTGTAACGGTAAATTCAAAAAACGTGCCGAATGATATTAACTGGATGAAATACTGGGATATGTGATCCTGTTGAAAAGATATCTTTTCAAGGAGTCTCTATTTTTAAATAATTGGGTAAATTTTACTCCCTGATTTATAAATTATTCACGATGGCTTTCATACCTATTTCCAGGAATAAAGTACCTACGACAAATTAAATCAGCCTTCCAGAGCCATCTTCCGAAAATGTATATTAGAGGATACAAGATCCTGATATGTTCCCTCCTGCATTATTCTTCCCTCTTCCATGAAATAAAGCGTATCACAATTTTTCACTGTGGTCAGTCGATGGGCAATCATGATCAATGTCCGTTCTCCCTTCAATGATTCAATAGCATGGGTAATCTGTTTTTCCGTGATATTATCTAGTGCAGAAGTAGCTTCATCCATTACCAA
>DATFLI010000212.1:0-6913 GCA_035267805.1 Balneolaceae bacterium
AAGCCGGACAATACCACCTCACGACCACTTAAATGGCCGTGATTCAGGTTATGAGAAATTTCGTATTCCAAATCTGCCGAGATAATCCCGATTCGTTTGCGCAACTCGCTAACATTCCAATGATCTTCACCGAATACACGAATGGGAGGCATATCATTTTGGGGAGCCAGCGGATAAAGCTGATGCGTCAACAGTTGAATAAATGTGGATTTCCCGGCCCCGTTGGGACCCACAATAGCTGTATGCTGAAGAGGATTGATAGTCATCGAAAATTGATCCATCACCCGCGTATCATTCCGATATGCCGTAACGTTGTGAAATTGCAAAATGGGCGTTTCTTCCATACTTATACGGATCTTTTCTGCTTATATCGTTTGTATTCCAGTCGGCGGCGATGAGATTTTAGGTAACGCTCATCTTCGGCATAGGTGGTGGGATACACTTTCGGCACCGGTTGCGGCTGCATATTTCCATCGACATTCACAAAAGTAAACACACAAGTATTCGAAAGGGCGCGTGTTACCTGGTCACGACTTATGCGTTCGATATTGATTTCCACACTGATCGAGGTATCGCCCGTATAGATAATCTGGCTTTCAAAATCCAGCTTATCGCCGATGCGCACCGGCTCCCAAAAATTAATACGATTTACGCGAACAAAAACCGGGCGCTCGGGAGCTATTTCTTCGGCATGCATCATCGCCAGCTCAAAAGCACGACGTATGACATAACCGCCGAATATTTTCTCCGGTACATTTTCCTGTTCCGGAAACATGCGCTCCCAGCTGCTGCGGACCAAATCCCCTGCCAGGAGTCCGTTAAAGTCATCCTTTTCCTGGGCCTGGTGCAGCTCTCGAAGCATTTGGTATTCATCTTTGCTGGGCGGCTCCTGCAGCGCATTCATCTGATTTCTGTAATCCTTGCGACGTTCTATGGCCGCCTCATAACGCTCCTTTTCAAGCTCATCTTCATACGTCAACGGTTCGATGGGCATGCTTTCGGCCTGCTTCCCTTCACCGATTCGTGCGACCATCGTAAAATAGCAGGAGGCCAGCGAAGGATTATCCGGCCCGTCCTGATCCACACGTATACCCACTTCCATCGAAGTTCGCCCCACATAGTTGATACGTGCCCGAAATTCAACGTCTCGTGTAATATCGGCCGGGGTATGTAACGCAATATCATCAATAGCTGCAGTAACTACACGCGCATTTTCGTTGAAGCGATGCACATAGTTCAGGGCCACATCTTCGGCGAGTTTGTCAAGCTTTTCCAGCAACATCCCCCATCGCATATTTCCGGGGATAGGTTCGTCAATCAGTTTAAAACGTCGTCTGAGACGGGTATCGTCGCTTAAAGAAAGTGTTCGTTTAATAGAAGTATCAGTCGGTCTCATAATTTAGTGTTCGTTGTAGCAATTGGAAGCCTGAAACCTACGACAAGATTAAAAACTAATAAAGGATTGATCATTGTATTTCTATTTTTGCATATTTTATTAACCGATATCCTTTTTGGAAATGGATTTTTCTGGTAAGCCTACATTGCCGTACGCTATTCCGTTCCTTTAAATCAATACTTAGCTGACAGATGAACACCTATCAAAAAACATATGAAGTCATCTGGGCCGATATGGATCCCAATCGCCATATGCGTCATTCGGTTTATAACGATTATGCCGCCCAGACGCGGGTAAGTTTATTTCAGGATTATGGATTGCCACTCGCTAAAGTGGCCGAATGGCGCCTCGGGCCCATTTTGTTCCGCGAAGAGACCACTTTTCTAAGAGAGATCAACCTGTCCGACAAAATTACGGTGACTTGTGCCGTTGCTGCGATGCGAAAAGACGGAACGCGCTGGACTTTCATCCACAAAATCATAAAAGAAGATGATGTTGAAGCGGCCAAAATTACCGTCGACGGGGCATGGCTTAACCTTGATACGCGAAAATTGGGCGCACCCCCGGAAGAAATGCTCAAAGTTATTTATCGCTTTCCCCGCACGGATGATTTTCAATGGATCGACAGCCAACAATAGAAGTGATTGCTTTATTCGATACCGTATATTTTCTTAGTTAATAACTTAACTACATATTCGTTGCGCTCTCCAATTCGCAAAGCATCCGTAAGGGCCAGCAAATCATATAATTCGGAATCTTCATCGCAGGCTGCGGGAACCGTATCATACAGCGGATTTATCGAAACTCCTTTTGTTGAATACCCTTTGGCAGGCCACACATGAGGATGATCTACGACAAACCCACCATTCAAAACAGGAGCCGAGTAAGCAGTCGGCATCCCGCGAAGCAACTGACCGGGTATAGCCGGAAATACATGTTTGAGCCCATAAACTAAAAATTCAACGAGTTTCTCCTTTCGAACGACTCGTTTATCGTCCTCAATCAGCCCACCTATCCGTGAACGATTGAGTGATTCGCTTACTTCTGAATTGCTTAGCCCCAGTTGACCGGCCACATCTTTGTTATACCAGCCCTCTCCATTTAGTGCTATTATCTTCAGTAAGATAACCACATCCTGTGGACGCATTCCCTTGTGTTCTTTCATATCGATTCAGGATAAGGATTGATTAACCCAATTACAAGATTTGCGATTCGCAAATAGCAAATCTTAAGAGCGGACCAACGCTTCCGTAAATGATTGTAACAAAAATAAAATCAATTATGTATACTTAAATAATAAATAAACATTCTGCGGTGAGTAGCTTATGCGAAAACTCGTAATCTTTCTGTTTTTTCTATCGATCTATCAATGGACGCCGGCCCAATCAGTGATCGTACATCGCGAAGACAAAAATGGAGATTACGTTCTTTGGGCCCTCAATAACATGCACTGCCCAGCTACCATTATAGCTACAGCCGACAGTATGGATATGCAATTCAAGAAATACATCCCCCAACACAGCGAACGCATTTTGATAGATCTGCCTGACAGTTCGCTGTCACAGGTATCAAACCTTGACCACGTACTTAAGTACAGCTTAATACTGGGAGATCCGAAGGTGGTACCTGATAACCAATATAGATACAGTTTACCATTTCCTGTCGGGCAATCGCACGAACTCATCCAGGGCAACAATGGCAGCTTCACCCACAATGAACCCCGCTCGCAGTACGCCTTCGATTTTAAAATGCCGATAGGAAGTGTTATCACGGCTGCCCGCGGCGGAGTGGTTGTTTACGTGGAAGAACGTTTTTCCAGGGGAGGAAATGACAAAAATCTGATGGACAAGGGGAATCAAATTGCTATTTGCCAGGACGACGGTACCATTGCGGCATATGCCCATATCAAACATAACGGGGCGATAGTAAAATTAGGGGATCGCGTTTTTGCCGGAGAGCCAATCGCATTCAGCGGCAATACAGGCTACACTACCGGTCCTCATCTCCATTTCGTAGTCATGGTGGGCAACCATTCAATCCCTATTCGTTTTCGGGGACTGGAGGATTCCCTGGTTGAAGGTCGATTCTATTCGAATGATGGAAATTCCCAGTAATTATCCCGATAATCACTTTATGCAGCATCCGGATATAGCAAACCGAAATCCAAAGAAACGCTTTCATGTTTCAGGCATTTTGATAATCCTTTTTTAGCTGTCTATGGAATTGCTCGGCGGACCGATAATTAAATTCATTGACTCCTGACTAACCAAAAAAAACCAACCCCGTAAATGTCGAACGTGTGCCCGCTCTGTAATTCCGGCAACACAGTGCCTTATCATAAAGATAAGTTCCGAAGCTATTGTTATTGCAAAAAATGCAAATTGGTTTTTGTGCCTGAAACGTATCATTTGTCCCGCAGAGAAGAGAAATCACGCTACGAGCTTCATGAAAATCATCCTGCTGATCAAGGGTATCGCCGGTTTTTAAAACGATTTTTCGATCCCATGAATAAAAGACTTGCGGACAATTCCACAGGACTCGATTTTGGCGCCGGCCCCGGTCCCACGCTGCACCTGATGTTCGAGGAAGCCGGCCATTCTATGGAAATCTACGATCTTTTCTTTGCCGATGATCGGTCGGTTTTCGATAAAAAATATGATTTTATCTGTGCTACCGAGGTCGTAGAACACCTGCATCAGCCCATGGATGAGTTAAATCGATTGTGGAAATGTTTGAAGCCCAGTGGGTTTTTGGGATTGATGACCAAAATGGTTCGCAGCAAATCAGCTTTTAAAAAATGGCACTATATTCGAGATGAAACTCATGTCTCTTTTTTTAGCAAAGCGACTTTTCGATGGCTCGGCAAGCAATGGGATACCGATCTTGAGATCACTGGCGGAGACCTCATTTTCTTTCAGAAATAGCAGATCCATTCCAGGATAAACTCATAATTTCAGGGTTCTTTTGATCGCATAAAAAAACAGAACTAAATGCCACGGAAAGGATAATTCCTGACATATAAAAGTGAAAATTATCTTGAATTCTCTCGTAAATTAAAAAGGACTAGTCAAAACCCCTCCTTGGATAAACGGAATTTAGGGAGATTGCCCTACTTCTTCTTTTTATTTGTTAGAGGAATCGTGCATTTCACCAGTGTACCTTTATTTTTGCGATGACCATCGACTTCAAATTCCCCGCCCAGCAACTCAGTTCGGTATCGCATAATCTTGATTCCCCTGCCATCTCCTTTAGACTCAAAACCTGTACCATTATCTTCGATAACCAAATATAAAAACTGGTCATCACCTGTAAGATCGATAGAGATCTTGCTTGCTTTCCCGTGTTTTACCGCATTGCTAATCGCTTCCTGAACAATATAATAAATGGAAGTTGTTAAAGAGTTATTTGTTATTTTCTTTGCTTTTTCATCCGACGTTAACGAACATCTTACCTCATATACATTTTCTGTCTGCTTTACAAGCAATTCAAGGGCATGAGTAACGTTTTCAACTCCCTCAGACAAAGGCAATACAAAATGAGAAAGGTCGCGGATATTTTTGAGCGATTCGATAATCATATCTTTCAAATTTCCGAGATCATCCTGAGTTTCTTTGTCCAATTTTTTTATTTGTTTGGATTTTGCATCCAGCAATGTTTTCACGCTTAATAAGTTTTGTGCTACCTCATCATGTAAAAACTGGCCAATACTCCAGCGGTCTTTCTTTTCTACCCGCAGCAGGTCCTGCTGAAGCTGCTTTTGCATTTCAATTTTTTCTTCCAGTCTCAATTCAGCTTTTTTCAGATCGGTAATATCCAGAAAGGTTATTACGGCTCCTTTAATAACATTTTCGGTAGTTTGATACGGCCTGAGTTGCATGACCACCCATTTGCCCGTTTTACTGGCAAGCTGCTTTTTCACCGGCTTCAAATCTTTTAACATTTTTTGTACATCTTCAGCCAGTTTTTCATATTTGAGCTGATGTGTCACATCTGACAAGGGGCGCCCCACATCAGAATCAATGAAATTAAATAGTTCTGAGGCATTTTGGGTAAACCGCCTGATTTTCAAGTTTTGGTCCACAAAAATAATTCCTATTTCAGTAGCTTCCATAAGGTTCTTTAAATCGTCGTTCGCCTTTTGAAGCTGCTCAATCTTGACTTCCAATTCCTGGTTGACAATCCGTAACTCCTCATTGACCGACTGCAGCTCTTCTTGGTTGGTCTCAAGCTCTTCGGTAGTGGTTTGCAGCTCTTCATTCATGGACTGCAACTCCTCATTTGAGGCCATCAATTCCTCGTTTGAAGTTTCATACTCTTCGATGGTTTGCTGCAACTGTTCCTTGGTTTGTTTTAGCTCCGTTTCCAAATGCGTGACAATCTCAGAGTCTTCAACCGACTGATCTTCGATAAGCAGATCCTTTTCGGAGGATTGTTTACTCATTTCCTCAAACACAACCTGCCGATATCCCTCGGGAAATCCCTCTACTTCGATAGGTTGTATTTTCAAATTGATAAGATGGATACCATCGGCAAATTCAACTTTAATTTCTTTGGATATTGGTTGTGGTTTGTCCATCTGGTTAAATCGGAAAATAATAGTGCGCAGCGGACGACGTATTTCAGGAATAACCAGCTTGAGTAGGTCGTTTGTGGGCTCACCCTCTTCATATTGCAGGTAGCGATTTATCCCTTTTGAAAAATGCACGACCTTATTATAATCGTCAATAATCACACTGCCAGGACCATATTGCTCGGCTAACAACGATCGGTGAACTTGCTCAAATTGAACTTCGCTCTTGTTGGAATCCCCCTCGATATACTTCCTCCGGTTCATATTCTGCCAAAGTAAAAAGCGCGGCAATTCATTATTCCGGGAGGAAATCTTTTTAGTTTTATAAATATTCTTGGCACCCCTAATTGGATCAAAAAGCTGGTTAGCGCTTACTGTTGATTCCGATTTCCCCAAAAATAAAAACCCTCCCGTTTTCAATGCATACTGTAAAACCCGTAATACTTTAGCCTGCAAGTCATTGTTAAAATAAATCAACAAATTACGGCAGGATATTAAATCCAGCTTGGTAAAGGGCGGGTCACTTATAACATTGTGTTTAGAAATTAGCACCATCTCCCGGATTTCGCGACGGAGCCGATACCCCCCGTCCTCTTTATGAAAATATTGAACCAATCTTTTTTTAGATACATCTGTGGCTATGGCTGCGGTATAGAATCCCTTACGGGCAATTTTGAGAGCATCTTCACTGATATCGGTCCCAAAAATTTTGATCTGGGGAACCTTTTCGAGTTTAGATGCATATTCCTGAAGCAGGATGGCAAGTGAATACACCTCCTCACCGGTTGCACATCCAATAACCCATATCCGTATTTGGTCATTATGACCTTTTCCTTCAAACAATTCTGGAATAATCTGTTTTTCCAGTTCTTTAAAAGCTTCCGGATCTCTAAAGAAGTTTGTTACGCTTATCAGAAGATCTTTAAAAAGTTCATTGATTTCTTTGG
>DATFLI010000213.1:0-4747 GCA_035267805.1 Balneolaceae bacterium
TCTTTCCGAGTTGCAAATAAAAAAAGGCCGCAGGGTTCATTCCCCGCGGCCTTTTTAAATGCGAGTAATCGGTTCTTAATCAACATTATCCGTCTTTTGAATAAAGTGGGCTACCGCGTCGTGGAATGGTTGCAGACAATCCGGATTTACATAGACCATGTGTCCGGACTTGAAGTAGTGATATGAGATATTATTCTGTAATCGATCTTCGATCGGCAGGTGGTGCATTTCATACATGCCTTCAAAGAAAGGAGTTGCCAGATCGAAATATCCGCCGGTCAGCAGAATATGCATCTTGGGATTATATTTCATGGCTTGTGCCAAATCCGGCATCACATTCATGCCTACGCCATACCCATGGTCAAAATCCCAGTGCTTGCGATAAGAGGGACGATAATCCATATGTTGACCGAAGTGTAGCGTATTCCGCACGTAATCATTAAACAACGAGATATAAGCAGAGCTGATGGTAGCTGATTGTGGATCGTAGTGTGAACGCTGACTGAGAGGATCCATCGTCGGTCCTTCAAATCGGGTATCCAACCGTCCGGTGGTCTGCATCTCATCAATCTGCAATTGCTTTTCGAACTCACCACCGCTTACCCTTAAATTGGCTTTTTTGAGATAATCGACTGAAAGTCCGGTGTATTGGTGCAGCTTCTGGGCAATTTCATTAAACTTGGCATCACTCAATTCTGATCCCATGGCAAGTGCACTAGCATAATCACCCATGGCGAAGTTCTCTACTTCATTTAAAAAAGGTTCAAGTTTGGCCGGTTTATTCGGCAGTTTATCGTGATACCATGCTGTTGCCGCATAGGTTGGCAAAGCCAGCTCGTAGGGACGTTCATTCCCGGGGTTCCCCTGGGGATAATCAACCGAATTTTCGTAATCCAGAATTTGTGAAAGCAGGATAATCCCATTGAGATCCACATTTTTGCGGGTCGTCAGAATATTTGAAAGGACTGCCGAACGTGTTGTACCGTAACTTTCGCCAAAAAGATACTTCGGCGAATTCCAGCGTTTGTGCTTGGTCAGGAATCCCGTAATAAAATCGGCAAAAGCGTTGGCATCCTGGTCGACTCCAAAGAAATGATCCGGTTTACCATTCTTCGTCAGGCGGCTAAATCCGGTTCCGGGTGCATCCACAAAAACAAGATCTGTGACATCCAGTAAGCTTTGGTGATTTTCTAGCAGCTGGTAAGGGGCGCCTGAGACGTGTGTAGTATCTTTTGTGCCTACGCGTACCGGACCAAAAGATCCCATATGCAGCCAAACCGTTGCCGATCCGGGTCCTCCATTATAGAAGAAAGTAACGGGGCGTTGAGAACGGTTTTTGACTCCCTTTTTAAAATAGGCAGTATAGAAAATATGAGCCGTTGTGTCCCGGTTATCATTAAATAACGGAACCGTACCTGCTACCGCCGTGTATTCAATTTTTTGACCGCCTACCGTCACGCTGCCTTCGGTTTTTTGATCCTTGGGAGTCGGGATCGTCTTTTTGTCTTTATGCTGAGCCGCTTGTTGTTCTCCCTGGGCCTGTGCCGGCACATTCCATCCCAGACAAACCAGTGCAAGCATAAAAACGATGTACTTGCTATAACGAGTTAAATTCATAGAGAAAGCCTCCGATTTAATATTTTATATTTTGTGCAGAATTCTAGAGCATCAATTCCTGAAAAGCCTCTTAAAATTAATTTGAAGACGCTTTCCATCAATTTGTTGCCCACCATGAATTAAACAGTTAACAGTATTACTTCAAGTACGAACACATCCTTTTACATTTTGAAATACAGTCTTTACCTGAAGTAATTAAAAGAGCGGATAGGATAAATAATTCCACAGGATTTTTTTACAATGAAACCGGTTTAAATAATTTTCGTCCAACAAATATAAGTTAACACTTATCGATACTTATGGACATTATCTGGATTATTCTGGGGGTCATTTTGATTATTAGCGGGTTTATCGGATCCTTTTTACCTCTTATTCCCGGACCTCCGCTTAGTTTTTTGGGATTATTAACGCTGCAACTAACAAAGCACCCACCATTTAGTTTTGGCTTCCTTGTATTTTGGGCTGCTGCAGCCCTTCTATTGTTGGTGCTCGATAATCTTATTCCCGCTTATGGTACCAAAAAATCCGGGGGTTCTCCCTGGGGCATTGGGGGTAGCATGCTTGGGTTGGCGATAGGTATCTTTTTTCCTCCTTTCGGGTTTATCATTGGACCTTTGACCGGAGCTTTCATCGGGGAATTATTAGCCGGGAAAAATTCGCAGCGCGCCTTCAAATCCGCCCTGGGTTCATTTTTAGGATTTCTAACGAGCACTTTATTAAAAATTATTGCCTGTGTATTTATGGGGTATTATTTCTTCATGGCATTATAATCTACTCTGCTTCGGATTATCATAAATATCATTATGTTGTGAGTGATTCCTGGGGATAATCATTTAATCAATTTTTGGCATGAAGCGATATTTGCTCTTTCTTTTATTCATTATAATCGGTATTCGGAGTATCAAAGCTCAATCTAGCTACCAGCTTAAAGATTTCAAGCTTCAAAGTTCTGCTGTTATTAAGCAGGATGGAACGACCTTATCCACCGCAAAATACCAAGCCGACAATTACTGGTTTCCGGTTACCATACCGTCAACGGTGCTAAGCGGTTTGGTGGCCAATGATGTGTATCCCAGCCCGTATTTTGGGATGAACAACATGCGGATTCCCGATGCTTCGGATTCCACAAATGAAGCCTACAACCTCAGCCGGTACAGCTACCTGCCAAATCAGAAAAACCCATGGAAAGATCCGTATTGGTATCGCACTAGTTTTCGGCTGCCGAAGAATGACAGGGGGAAGCGAATTTTCCTGAATTTCAAGGGCATTAATTACCGGGCCGCCGTTTGGATTAACGGGCACCAACTGGCCGATTCCACGGATATGGCGGGTATGTTTCGTCAGTACCGATTCGACATCACTGATTATATCAACCGAGACAGCAAGAACTATTTGGCCGTAAAAATTTACCCGCTGGATTATCCCGGCCTACCTGCCCCTGCGCAACTCAAAGCCCTTGGACCGTTTTATGCCAATGGCGGTCCCACCGGGGACATTGGCAAAAACGTGACGATGCTTTGCTCGATCGGCTGGGATTGGATGCCCGCCGTCCGGGACCGCGAGATGGGTATCTGGCAACCGGTGTATATCAGCACCAGCGGACCTGTCACCATTGACGAGCCTCATATCGTAACGAAGTTACCCGATCTGCCGGACACTTCCCGAGCAGGACTTAATATTAGCATGAGATTGGACAACCACAGCTCCCATTCCCAAGATGGAAAACTGAATCTCAAGATTACGCCCGAAAATTTCAAAGGAAAGCCCATTCAGTTCAGTAGCTCGCAAAAGATTAGTGCCAATCAGACTAAAGAAGTAACGCTTAACTATCAGGATATATCGCAGCTCAATATTAAGAATCCCAGACTCTGGTGGCCCAATGGCTACGGCCGTCCCAATCTCTATAACCTGGAACTTGTTTATTCGGTGGATGGCAGAATATCCTACAGGAAAAAGATAACCTTCGGCATTCGGACTGTCAGTAGCCAGGTTACGGATGTGGAGGGATGGCCACGACGGGATTTTTATGTAAATGGAAGGAATATAAAGCTAACCGGCGGCGCGTGGGTCCCTGATTTGTTGCTGCAGCGGGATTCGTTGCGATACGAACAGGAGATGAGCTTGATTGAAAACGCGAACCTCAACACTGTGCGTATCTGGGGCGGAGGCATTGCCCCGCCGGATGAGTTCTACAACCAAGCCGACCGTCACGGCTTGTTGGTCTGGCAGGATTTCTGGATAACCGGAGATACCAATGGTGAGTTTAAAGGTTCTGCCGACTGGCCATTGCAGGGTGATGTATATATTAAAAATATGAAAAATACCATAAAACGGGTCCGGAATCACCCGAGCCTGTTGGTTTGGACGGGCGGCAATGAGGGACATGCGCGTAAAGAACTATATGACGCCATGCGACACAATGTGGCTGAGCTCGACGGCACCCGTCCGTTTATTCCCAGTTCTTCCGGCTTTGCTAAACTGCCGAAAGGATGGACTGGCTCGTGGCCCGATAATAATAAAGGAGGAGTCTATAGCGGCGGACCATATTCGTGGCAAAAACCGTCGCATTATTATGATCTGGTGGATGCCGGCAAAGACTGGGTCTGGAAGGATGAGGTAGGCATGCCTTCGCAACCGGCTTACAGCAGTCTGCCCAAAATTGTGCCGAACCTGGTGCCCGATACCACCGAACCGTTCCCGTTGAACGATACCTGGGGCTATCACGATGCCGCATCCGGCAACGGTAAATACGATACGTATTATAAAGCCATTGTCGATCGATACGGCCCCCCAAAAAGTTATAAGGATTACAGCGCCAAGGCCCAGCTGGCAAACGCCGACGGTTACCGGGCTATTTTCGAATCCGTCGGTTCGAAACTACAAGATACCGGCGGTGTGTTGCTTTGGAAACTGAATGCTGCCTGGCCGAGTGTAGTATGGCAGATTTACGACTGGTACCTGAACCCCAATGCGGGATATTACTTTACTAAACGAGCGGTAGAACCAGTTCACATCCAGTTTAATTTGGATGATTCTACGTTGGCTGTGGTTAACAGGCGATTTAAAGATCAGGATGGGCTTAAAGCACGGGTTCGTTTTTATGGCAAAGATATGCGGGGAAAATTCGATA
>DATFLI010000214.1:0-3215 GCA_035267805.1 Balneolaceae bacterium
ATCCCGGCTTATTTTATGGCAGGTCGACACGACTGGAATATCCCAGGACAAGTCACAAAGAACTATTTTGACCAATTAAGTGCTCCCAAAAAAGAATTTATTTGGTTTGAGAAGTCCGGGCATGAGATACCGGAGGAACAAGCACAAAAATTTAATGAGAAGGTGGTTTCAATCGTAAACAATACCAAATGAAATAAATAACCCAAGGCTTGGGGCTAAAATTCGCAATTTTCTCCTTTACCACACCATTAGTAGTTCGTATAAACAATTGGCAATCAACCCTTAAATAAGGACCGACTTTTTAATGGTTGGATGTAACTGGTATTAAAACAGTTCCTGTTGAATAAATCCAGTCGCTTAGACCCTTTTTTAGAAATTTATGTGGCAGCGAAGCGATCACTGCTCCAATGTTACCTCTCTAAAATTGCCGTAAAAAGCTACAAATGCCATCAGCGTAGCAACCACTATTGAGACAATCGCTATGGCTATGATGGATTCCATGGCCATATTGTTGTCGATCGCCCAGCCCATCAAAAAAGGACTTAACGCCGTGCTGAATACCATCAGGGAGGAGAATAGAGAACGTATGGTTCCCAGAAATTCGGTTCCATAAAGTTCTGCCCATAAAGCCGATTTTATGTTGCTGCCGATCCCAAGCGTGATTCCCACAAAAATCATGTAGGCGAAAGCCGACCAATTCCCGGGATGATACAAGGCGAATAGCAGTCCTATCCCAAACGGCAGTAGGTAGAATGGAAAAATAGATTCTGCGCTAAACCGATCGATCGCCGGGCCGCTTGTCAAGGAACTGGTAACACGTCCGACGGCATAGCCTGCAAAAGCGGAGGCAATCAATGCGGCCGACCAGCCGAGTTGTGCCGCTACGGATACCTGGTACAGAAAGAGCCCGGTAATCCAGAAAGGAGGCAGCAACACGGCCGGGGTAACCAGCCAAAACCGGTAATCCCGCAGAAGCATACGGTAGATAGGCCAGCTGCTTTCATTATTGTCTGAATCCGAATCTTCATCCTCAACGAGGGAATATTCTCGCTTATTCAAGATAAACCAAACCCAAGGCAGAAAAATAATACCTATGAATAACACGATGAGTCCCCAGGTTTCATGCCAGCTGAAAACGCCAAGCAGCCCAGTAATTGTAGCCGGCAAAATGCCTTCCCCGATGGGATATCCCAGGCTGGCAATGCTAAGCGCCTTGCCACGCTGGTGCTCAAAATAGCGGGCCATGGTCGTCCGCGCCGTATGACTGCTAAGGCCTTGCCCCGAGATTCGTAGCAAGACAATGCCCACAAACAGGATGGCAATATGCCAGGATAAGGCCAGTGTCAGGCTTGCAACGAGCAGGCCAGCGGCGACGGTCAGGCTGTATTTTCTTAACGGGATATGATCAATCCATTTACCCACGTAGGGAAGGGTGCCGGCGCTAATCAGGGTTGCCGCTGAATACATGCTGCCGAAGGTGGCATTGGACAGTGAAAAGCTCTTAAGGAAATAGGGGACAAACAGTGAAATTAAAAACGTCTGTCCAAAGCTGGACATAAAAGTAAAGGATAGGCCGAAAGAAAGAATTCGCTTTTCTTTACGGGCAAATCGAAGATAATTCACGTGGAGAAGTATTTTCGGGGATTGGTTTTAAAGCCCCAAAAATACGGATTAATGCTACGAAACCTAAACATTAGGCCTTTAATTTTGTGTTAAATAAATTTTTCGAGGTACAATCTTACTTCCTTTTAAAAACGAAGTTACCCCCATTCTGTTCTAACGTAAACTGCTGATAACTTTCTCCTTTAAGATTGTCAAATTCCATGACAATGCCCGCAGGATCAAACCGCATGGTTGTTTTGCTTGTGGCCGTAAGCGGGAATGAAGACTGACCTGAAGCCTGCGCCTTCAATGTGTTATCTTCAACAAAAACCTTAATATTTATTGGGAGTTGCGACGAGCTGTAATCCCCGACATATTTCTGCATCTCTTTTCGGTTAAGCTTGATCTCTTTATGAGCCAATGTGGGAATAGTGAAATCTTTACCAAAATAAATACTTAAAACGCCAATTAGCATCGAATTCATACTATAATCCATCGCATTGCCCGTAAAAGCTACAGTCACATCTTCTTTTGGAAAATAAAACAAGTTCGACTGAAATCCATCGATACCCCCGGTATGTCCATAAGCAAATTCGTTATCGAAAGGAGCTTTCATCATCCCCATTCCCAATCCCGACTCGAAGCTAGTCATGTGATCTAGTGACTTCTTTGAAACAAGCTTGCCATTAAAAAGGGCTCGGATAAATTGGATTAAATCAGCGGGCGTAGAAACAATGGCGCCTGCCCCGCCGGGAATGCTCATATCTGTTTCCGGCATCTTCTGCCATTTGCCTGATTGCCACCGAAAGGAGGCGGCTTCATTTTGCTGAGGATCGATGTCGTCTCCGTAATAAGTGTGTTTCAGTTTCAATGGGTCTACGATGCGTTTTTGGAGTTGATCGGCGTATGAATCCCCCGTCAGATTCTCAATAATATAGCCCAGCAACACATAATTGGTATTGCTGTAACTGGTTTTAGAACCGGGAGTAAACTGCGATTTTTGTCCCCGAAAGATTTGCAGCATCTGTTTTTCGGAATGTTTCTCCGTCATGTAATTCTGATAATCCGGAGCATTGGTAAAATTGAATATACCCGACTGGTGATGCATCAAATTTCCTATGGTAATGCTATCTGCTTTGGGGATATCCGGATAAAATTTTGACAATTTCGTTGAAAGGCTGAGCTTTCCCTCTTCAATGAGCTGAAAAATCATCGTTGCTGTAAACATCTTGGTGATTGACCCAATACGATATTCCGTTTCCATGTTCGATCTCAACGAATCATCCTGTAACTCCCGAAATCCCCAGGTTCGTTCAAAGACCGTTTGACCGGCTGAATCGATTTCTAGCGATCCCATTACCTTATGATTTTGAAACAGGGTATCGATATAGGCATCTAGCTTTTGCTTATTAAATCCGTCTGACGACTGCGCCCAGGCTTGTTGAGCCGACATTAAAAGTAACACACCCAGCGTAACGATATAAATGAATGATCTCTGCATCGAATAGGTCCTAGTTTTTTTAGTTTATTAAGAATGCAAATACGAAACACCAACGCTCGTGTTTCAAAATACTAACTTGATCTTCTTTGTAGGTGTTATAACTTACGATTTC
>DATFLI010000215.1:0-5028 GCA_035267805.1 Balneolaceae bacterium
ATATGAAGACCCGGCTCCCAATCTTTTCAGCTTTAACTCCCCTTACGGAGCTTGTCCGAAGTGTGATGGTCTGGGATATCAATACGATGTGGATCCCGATTTGGTCATCCCTAATAAAAAACTCAGCATCAATGAAGGAGCTATCCGTTTTCTGGGTCAGCCACGAAGCATTTTTATCTTCAAACAGATCAAATCTATTCTCGATCTATATGATCTCGATTTTGACACTCCTTTAATTGAATATCCTGAAGAGGTATTGGATATTCTGATTTATGGTGGCGGTGATAAAAAATTCGATGTGAGTTACGATTTCAATGATAATAGCGTCACCTATAAGCATAAATTCGAAGGATTAGCCACCATCATCCGTAAACAGTACAAAGGAAAAGGGAAAGCCAAACAGCGTGAGAAAGCCAGAGCCTTCATGAATAAGGTGGTCTGCAGTACCTGTCATGGCGGACGTTTGAACAAAGAGGCTCTCTCTTACAAGATCGACGAATATTCCATCGATCAAATGGTTTCCATGGATATCATGAGTCTTCGTGAAAATCTCACCAAGTTGAATCTGACGGAACGTCAGCGATTGATTGGAAGTCAGGTATTGAAAGAAATTCGTGATCGACTGGACTTCCTGATAAATGTCGGTTTACACTATTTAAGCTTAGACCGGGAAGCACAAACCTTATCCGGCGGCGAAGCACAGCGTATTCGTTTAGCGACTCAAATTGGTACACAACTGGTCGGAGTCTTGTATATTTTGGATGAACCCAGTATCGGATTACATCAGCGGGACAATCTGAAATTAATACATTCGCTGGAGACCCTGCGCGATCTTGGAAATAGTGTTCTCGTCGTGGAACATGATCGGGAAACCATCGAACACGCTGATTATGTAATTGATATGGGGCCCGGTGCCGGAATCAACGGTGGTTATGTTGTTACCCAGGGAAAGCCCGAAGAATTGGATCCAAATTCGATGACAGCCCGTTTTTTAAGTGATGAATCCGTCATCCCCATACCTGAGAAAAGCAGAGACGGGAATGGGAAATCCATCACATTACGAGGCGCCAGAGGTCACAATCTGAAAAATGCAGATTTTGAGCTTCCCCTCGGTAAATTCATTTGTGTGACAGGAGTGAGTGGTAGTGGCAAGAGTTCGCTGATTAATCAAACATTAGTTCCCATACTAACATCCTACTTTTATAAATCAAAGGCTGCGGCACTTCCTTACGATGATATCGAAGAAATTGACAACATCGATAAAATCATATCAATAGATCAGAGTCCGATAGGTCGCACACCGCGTTCAAATCCTGGAACTTACACCAAGGTTTTTGATTATATCCGTCAATTATTTGCTGAATTACCAGAAGCCAAAATTCGCGGATACAGTCAGGGACGTTTCTCCTTCAATGTTAAAGGTGGGCGGTGTGAAGCCTGTAAAGGAGATGGCCTGCGTAAAATTGAGATGAACTTTCTGCCCGATGTCTATGTCACTTGCGAAACTTGTAATGGTCGTCGTTATAACCGGGAAACCCTTGAAATTTATTATAAAGGGAAAAACATTGCCGATGTGCTCGATATGTCCATTAAAGAGGCCCTCGAATTTTTTGATGCGGTTCCCCGAATAAAACGCGTTTTGGAAACACTCAATTCAGTAGGTTTGGGCTATCTGACGATCGGACAGAGTAGTACCACGTTATCCGGTGGTGAGGCACAGCGTATTAAATTAGCAAAAGAATTGTCAAAAGTAAGTACCGGCGATACACTATATGTCATGGATGAACCAACCACAGGACTTCATTTCCAGGATGTTAAGATGCTTGTGGATGTCATTCAGCAATTGGTGAGCAAGGGAAATACCGTAATCGTTATCGAACACAATATGGATCTGATCAAAGCCGCAGACTGGATTATTGACATGGGGCCGGAAGGTGGGCGCAAGGGTGGTTATATCATCGCGGAAGGAACACCAATGTCACTGGCTTCCAAAGAGAATAGTTATACCGGACAGTATTTGAAAAAAGAATTTGACCGGGTTAACACTAAAGCATCGGTAGATAACAGTTGAACCTCCCCTTTTGAATTTATTTATTGCAAATATTGAATATAAATAAGAGAATCCTTGTCGATTGACAACAAAGTCGTTATTTTGTCGCGGTGTCATTTTTCAGAAAACATATTATCAAAATAGGTGTCATTCTGCTGCTGCAACTCGGATTCATGATTTGTTTGTTTCCGACTCAGCAACGCCATCGAACTACGCGTACTTTTACCAATTGGCTGTCAAGCTATTTGAAAGGGAAGAAGAATGACACTGTAAAAAAGAAAGTTGAAAACCTGGGAGTGGACTCAGGCGAAATCTCCCAGTTGATGGTCAAAGCTTCTGAGCTGATCAGCAAGAATGCCGACCGATTCAATATTCCTCTGAAGAATAAGAAACCGTCGGAAAAAGATGTTTATAAAGTTCTACTTGTAGAGTGGAATATTTATCATCAATCAACAACGACAGGAAATGCGGTATCGGTTGAACAGTCTAAAAATCAGCTTTTTTACAATACTGAAAAAGGGCCTCATTCACCACGTACAGCCACTATTCCTCCTTCTTCAGATCATTATGCCACAAGGAATATTGAAATCAATACTTCCCCTTCCTCATTTAAACCTCACTCCGCAATTCCGTTAATTGGGGGAATTGCCATTGGTGCTCCATAGACTTATCCATTCTTATCTTAAACAAATTTTGGAATAAATATGCGTACTCAAAACGCTATGCTGGGTATCGGATAATTTATTGTTTTTATTACGAAATTCACTTTTAATAACTCCATTATGGAGTATCATTATATCATTAAAAATCAAATTTTAATCGGAATCTATGAAAGGTAACGGAACTAAAATCGGATTCACCATTGCGTTTCTGGTAATTTCGGTCTATTAC
Organism: Balneolaceae bacterium; assembly: GCA_035267805.1. Taxonomy (GTDB): domain Bacteria; phylum Bacteroidota; class Rhodothermia; order Balneolales; family Balneolaceae; genus Fodinibius. The sequence goes on from DATFLI010000215.1 coordinate 2,942, forward strand.
CTGCAGTTTTCAATCCGGTATTGGATATTAACCGGTCGTGAAAAAAATCTGCAAGGACAAGCGAAAACAGAATATGTTCAAAAACACCAGAAACAGATTGATAACCTTCGCCCTAAAATTTTAAATTTAGGTCTTGACCTTCAGGGCGGGATGCATGTAACGCTTCAGTTACAAACTCAACAATTACTTAAAGACCTGGCTAAAGAACGGGCCGATTCTACATTGAATCATGCATTGGATATCGCAGCCGCTAAAGCCAGAAAAAATAATACCGATGTGGTCGACGAATTCGTTCAGACGTTCGAAACCCGTGATCCTAATGCGAGACTGAGCCGTTATTATCGTTCGGAAGCGGATAACATTACTCGCCGTTCTTCTAATGCGGATGTTGTTAAATATCTTCAGAAACAACGAAACTCGGCAGTTAAGCGGGCTATTCAAATTATCCGGACAAGGATCGACCGTTTTGGTGTAAACGAGCCATCTATTGTTAAACAAGGACAAAACAGAATTGCGGTTGAGCTGCCGGGCGTTAAAGATGAGGAGCGTGTTCGTAACCTTTTGAAAGGAACGGCACGACTCGAATTTCGTCTCTGTGCGGATCCACAGGAATTACAAACTTCCCTCAAAAAAATAGTCAGTTATTATAATAACGCCGACACAACAGCCAAGGTGGATACCTCAGCTCAGCAAGCCTCGAAAAATAACCCTTTATTAAAGGTTATGGTTCCGGAGGGTCGCTCGGTAGTTTTCGGAGCAGCAACTGCAGCCGACAGTGCCATGGTCGATTCTCTGCTGGGGCAACCCGCCGTTCGCCAAATGCTCCCTCGGGATGTAACCTTATTGTGGACTGCCAAACCAGGATTTACAGGTCAGAACGGGAAAAAATATTTCAACTTGATTGGTGTTAAAAAGCAGGTGGAATTAAATGGTGACGTGATTGTCGAAGCGCGTCCGACATTCGACCGATACACCAATCAGCCTGAAGTATCGATGACCATGAACCGGGAAGGAGCAAGAAAGTGGGCTCGTATAACCGGTGCTAACATCGGCAAACCGATTGCTATCATCCTCGATGGTTATGTATACACCTATCCCAACGTTCAGACCAAAATATCGGATGGACGATCGTCCATCACTGGTCTGGGAAGTGTTCAAGAATCCCAAGACCTTGTAAATATTCTGATGTCAGGTGCCCTGCCGGCACCGCTCGATATCGTACAGGTACGAACGGTTGGTCCTACATTGGGTCAGGCTTCTATCCATTCCGGATTTTCATCCACCATAATCGGATTGATCATCGTTGCGTTGTTTATGATTGCTTACTATAACAAAGGCGGTGGCATAGCTGATATGGCGCTCATATTCAACATGATATTCATCCTTGGTATACTGGCTGCATTTAAAGCCACCCTTACCCTGCCCGGTATTGCCGGTATCGTATTAACCATTGGTATGGCGGTAGATGCCAACGTACTAATATTTGAGCGTGTACGTGAAGAACAAGCCGTCGGTAAGAGTATGAGGGCAGCTATTGATAGTGGATACTCAAACGCCATGAGTGCTATCCTCGACTCTAACATCACGACATTCTTAACGGGTGTGATCCTTTATAGTTTCGGTGTCGGTCCTATCAAAGGTTTCGCCGTAACATTAATGGCAGGTATCGTATCATCTCTCTTTACTGCTATCGTGATTACAAGGATAGTAGTCGATTACATGACGAGAGATAAAAATGCAGTCGTAAACTTTGGTTAATCCAGGAATTTTAAGTTAGTAGTTAAACATTATGAGAATATTTGAAAATGCTAATTATCCAATGATTGACATACGTATGATTACGTATGCCATATCCGGATCACTAATATTGATTTCCATTATTGCAATCATGGTTCGTGGTCTTCAGTTCGGTATCGATTTCAAGGGTGGTAAAGAATACATCATACAATTCGAAAAACCTGTTACCGTAACGCAAACACGTTCTGTACTTACCAAAACACTTGGCAAAGAGCCCTTGGTCAAACGGTTTGGTTCCCCTCAGGATTTGCTTATCCGTACGGATGCTTCGGGTGACGAGGCTGTTGTTC
>DATFLI010000216.1:0-12454 GCA_035267805.1 Balneolaceae bacterium
GCAGCAGACATTTGACAGTATCGGGTTGGAAAATGAGGTGTATATATCCCCGGTCAATAAACAAGGACCTCGAATTTTAGAGGAAGCGTAAAGATGAAATTTATCAGTACGAATGGGAAAGCTGCTCCTGTGAGTTTTGGGGAAGCGGCCTTGCAGGGGTTAGCCCCCGATGGTGGATTGTATATTCCCGATCAATGGCCTCAGCTTTCTGAGGACTTTATCGAAAATATCCGGAAAAAGAGTTTGCCGGATATCAGTTATGAAGTGAGTAAGTTGTTTGTTGACGAGCTGGATTCTCATACACTTCGAAAGATTGTGGAGCAGGCCATAAATTTTGAGGCCCCGCTCGTTCAGCTTGACGATCATCTTCATATCCTGGAATTATTTCATGGCCCCACGCTGGCATTTAAAGATTTCGGGGCACGGTTTATGTCCCGTACTTTTTCAGCCTTGAGAGAGAACACGGATCAGGATCTCATTATACTGGCGGCTACTTCCGGTGATACCGGCAGTGCCGTTGCCCGGGGATTTTTGGGGGTCGAGGGCATCCGGGTATGCCTGCTTTATCCGAGTGGTAAAGTAAGTCATATTCAAGAGCAGCAATTGACAACTGCCGGGCAAAATGTGACGGCACTGGAAGTAAAAGGTACGTTTGATGATTGTCAACAGATGGTAAAACGGGCTTTCTCTGATTCGAGACTCAACAAGCAATTATTACTTAGCTCGGCCAATTCCATCAATATTGCGCGACTCATCCCACAGATGTTTTATTATCTGTATGCTATTGCGCAGCTCCAGGTCGAAGCAGAGCCTGTTTTTTGTGTGCCAAGCGGTAATTTTGGAAACTTGACGGCTGGACTGATGGCCCAAAAAATTGGGATGCCAGCAGCCGGATTTATCGCGGCAACCAACACAAATAATGTGGTTCCGGAGTATCTTAGAACCGGGTCATTCAATCCCCGGGCCTCTCAGCGTACCATTTCCAATGCAATGGATGTGGGAAATCCCAGTAACTTTGCCCGGATTTTGCACCTCTTCGATAACGATTACCGGGAGGTAAAACACCACGTTTGGGGAGCTTCATTTTCTGATGCCGAAACACGCGATGCCATTAAGAAAGTATATGAAGATTATGATTACCTGATGGATCCGCATACAGCAGTGGGGTATCTGGCGACAACCCAATATCGAAAGGATGATTTAGGCTATTTTGGAGAAAACGGTTCCGCACCGTTTATCATTTTATCAACGGCACATCCGGCTAAGTTTGGGGATGTGATTGAGCCTGTGTTAGGTCAAAAAGTTGATATCCCGGATCGCCTTGCTGTCTGCCTGGATAAAGACAAGCAAAGTATCCCAATGCAAAATGATTATACCGATCTCAGAAAATGGCTTTTAGACCGCTACCAAAAATAGGTGGAAGCTGGTTTTAGTCGAATCCCCGATTAGAAGATATGCAATATTTCATTTGTCTCATGCATGATGAGAGATTCGGGGAATAATATCTCCTTTAAGACTTATCGGGACTGTTGAATGGCAGTAGCGAAATCTCTTCAAAATCCAAATCCAGCTCGTCGAGAACCGGTTCGGCAACTTCGGAAATCTCTTCCGGAGAGAACTCCTCCAATCCCTTGATTTCGATAAAAAGGGTGTTCTGATGTCCAACTACATTATAGCGTGCTTTTTCAGCGTTGAAACACTTACGAAGAGTGTCAACTAAAACTTCAATATCCTGTTCATAAGCCTCGTAATCGGCATCTGTTAGTTCCGCCATTATTGCTTGTTGCTTCTTGGGAATTATAATTTTATTTGTTCAACAATACGCAATAGGTATTAGTCAATCAATGGGAATAATACAGATTTGAAATTACAAGGGAAGTCGTAATTCCAAAGGTACGACTGATTATTAATGCTCTTTTTCAAAAGATTCTGTTTGGGTTTTCATATTTATGATCTCATTTCCAATAGTGGGATCAATTACAGAAAGGTAGATCCATTCATTCTCTACCAGTTTAGCTAGTGTTTCTGGATGCTCAGCGAGGATCGATTTTACTCGTGATTGAGGCGCTTGAATATAGACCGCCAGCCGCAGAGGAAGGTGTTGTAACTGATAATCATCTTCTCTTAAGGATTCGAGTGGCAGTCCGGATTTTAAATCACCGCCATTACCCTGTACTACGCCAAATTGGCCGGTAACATTTTGTGTGGTTTTTGTACCGCCTCCGAAGATTTCATTATCAACGGCAGCAAAGTAATAATGGTTATTGATCCATTGTGTAACAACCATAGGACCCTGCAAAATAGCCTCTAGTTTCTTACCGTCGGGATCTTTTTGCCAGTCATAGGAATGTAAAAAACTGCGTGCCTTAAGGTTAAGGTCGGCCGTCAAGCTGCGGCGTCCGACGATAAATGAAGCATTGCCGGCCAACCCCCATTCAGGTCTCGTCTCGGCCCAATCAGAAGTGCGTCGGTGGGCTTCATCTAATGTTTTTGTTGTATCTGCATTTGCCAAATTAAATTGTTCCAGGTTTGCCAGATGTTGAGCTACATTTAGCTTTTGCTTCAATTCTTTGATCTGGTTTTGCTTAATATCGGGTATATGCTGGTCAAAGAATTTAAAATTGTTGGATGTAGTATTGTGTTCTGCTGCTATAAACAGGGTGTCTTCAGGGATATGAATGTCATGTTGTTCTGCCAATGCGGACCTAACATCTGTTTCGTTACAAATATCGGCAATTACGCGAGCATTATGGCGGCCTTTATTTCCGGCGCAGGCCCCGCAGTCCAGGCTCGATCCGAATGGATTGTTAGCCGTTTGGCTTCCGTGTCCGGCAAAAACCACAAGCGGGGCAAAATGATCCCATCCCATTAAGTCAAAGGCTGTTTTTGCGATCTGCGTCTTCTGGGTAATCGACAAATGATTGCTATGGCCTGAATCAGCGTAAGCCGTATTCGATAATACGGTTTTACTGAATCCTTCAGGCTGGCCTTTCCAACGCTTTGCATTTGCTGCCAAGCGGTATACAAAAGCCGGGAGCAGTGTTCGGAAAATCATACTCAAACCGTAGAAAAATCCTGCGGATTCGACATATCCGAACGAAGCGGGAATATTATTTTTGAGTGTGAATCGGAACTCGTTAAATGCCTTGTGCAGGGTATTGTAAAATTTAAATTTCTCGGCTTCCCGCTGTTGGTTGGGGCGTATTTGTTCCCTTGCTTCAAATTGGACATCTACAATCGGTGGGCACGACTTACTACTGATATTTTTTTCCGGATGATAATACTCCATCGGGACCCCAAAAAAACCGGCATAGCCAAATGTTTCGTAGTCTCCGGTTTGTTCTATTGCTCTTCGAATACGTTCCGACCGGGTATCTATACAAAATACGAGCTGTGCTTCAGGCCTGTTATCATCATATTGATTATGGGAAGCTGTCTGAGATGCGAGTTTCTCCGTCAGGTTTTGCTGATAGGTAAGCTCCATGGCTCGCAGCCATGTCGATTTGACCACATCTTCTTCATTAAAGACGCTGGATGAAGGAGATTCATTTTTGAGGAAATCTTCTCCGAACTGCAGACAAAGGTTCAGGCGAACTGCCAGGTACCCAACCAGGGTAATGGGATAGGCCAATTGCCAGTCAGTAGTATTTTCCGTGCGATATTTGATGTATCCGGTCCATCCGGGTAATGCCAGTAAATGATGCTTGAATATAGCTTCCAAATCGTTTTGTTGAGCAGATTCTAATAATTGCAGCAGAGCATCCAGGGGATTATCGGGCAAAGTATCAATGAGATCACGATTGGGCAGGTTGTGATCGTGTCGTGCATTCATCTTCCATGATTTATAGAATCCTTGGTCGCGATAAGGCATTGGCCATTCCGTAGATCCCTGATCCATAAAGACGCTAAGCCATTTTATCAGATTACGGTCAATGTCATCTAATTTGGATCGTGCATCATCATGATTATCAAATTTGTGCATCTGGCGTAATGATTCCTCCACAGAAAGCGTTATTCCATTTTGCTCCAGCTCATCCTCAAGGATATTGCGGTCGATATCACCGCGAGCCCAAGCTTGTTCGAATGCCTTCGCCGAAGGATAGCCGTTGATATTCAGATACTTGCGAATGTCTTCTATGGCTTCCTCAAAATGGAGTTCTTCCAACCCGGACAATGGATTTGAAGTCACAAAAGAGTATAACGGCCAGTTCTTTACCAGGTGATCAGAGATTCTTTGTACCGTACCTAAAATTGCTTCTTTTTTCATGAGTCTCCGGTGAGGTCTTTAATGAAGGATGGTATTGGATTTGGGTTGTGATACATTCAGCAGATAGACGTATAGGCGACTGAACTTTTTATACAGCTCGAGCTCAATCACAACGAACGAAATCAGATATAATACGCCAATAAATATTTGTGCCCATCCGATGGGGGTAGCAACTTCAATCATTGGGATTGTGGATAATAAAGTGTTGATAGCGTCAAATACCACCGCATAAGCCAGCAGCGCCGGGATGATGATTACCGGAAGTGTTATGAGACGGGTTGCACGAGGTAATTCGATATACTTGAGTATGTCGCGGCTTCCATGTATTACGGTTAAGACGATGACCAGCGTCAGGAATAATCCACTGTCGAGATGTAAGCCTTTGCCGGTAGTGTAGGCAAATATGAGTCCGCCCACAGCTCCGCTGAGCAGCATAACCGGAAGATGCCATTTATTCCAGCCTTCTATCTCATCGCTAATGAGGGGTTTTTGTTTTATCGTGTCTCCGGAAGAGAGAAAAAGGTAGGCTTTATAAAAGCCATGCAGAATTAAGTGCGTAATGGCTGCAGCAAAAAATCCGAGGCCGCATTCCAACAACATAAATCCCATTTGAGCGGTTGTGGAACACGCCAGCTTTTGTTTCACATTGGCTTGCACAAATTTACTAAATTTTCCGATGAGGGCTCCAATGCCGCCGGCCAATACGAGCACCCAAAGTAGTTGACTGTCGAATAATATAGGGGCGACTCTGGCAAGTAACACCGCTCCCGCGTTAACAAATCCCGCATGCATGAGGGCTGAAGCAGGAGTTGGGGCTGTCATGGAAGACATCAGCCATCGATGGAAGGGAAAGAGAGCGGATTGAACGATAGCAGCAATGATAAATAGTAATCCGCCAATCTGCATATTTACCTCATACCCCGAAGCACCGGCGTTAACGATGTCGGTGATGTTCCATGAGCCCGTACAGTAGCCCAGCCAAACAAATCCAGCGGAAAGAAATAGTGCACTGATCAGAAAGTAATTGCGAGCGGTTCGCTGCGAAGCATCCCCTTCTTCGGTGTGAGTATAGCCTCCAATGAGTTTGGCCATCAACAGTCCCATGCAAATCCAGGCCAAAATGAAGAGTACAATATGGTTTGAGATGACCATCAGGATAACCGCCAGAGAAAAGAGCAAACCGTTTATCATAAATTGGGGCAGATGGGCATATCCTGCCAAATACCTGGCGGAATACGTGAGCACAATACTGCTAAACAGAGTGACAGCCGTACTCATTACCAGGCTTAACTCATCTACCAGAATTAAATGGCCGAAGACCCAGTGAATAGGGTGAAAGAAAGAGATACCAAGCAGTATAAAGGATAGTATAAATAGAGACCATGCCAGCAGAACAACTGTTTTTGCAAAAGAATGATTTTTAGCTCTGAGACTTTTAGGAATTTCTTGAGAGGTCATTTAGAGTGTCATTTTTATTGATTGAAATAGTGTCTCGATTTAATACCGGAAAATTTAAGATTAATTATAATTGATAGATCTAATTTTTTAGATAAATAATTATTTATGTGTTGCCATGAAGATCTCACCAAATAAGATTGCATGAATGCATGGATTGAGATGAATCCATATACCGGGACGATATGAAGCTTGTATTTTGTTGCAGGGCAGATAGGTTTTTTACGCGTTGGAAGAATTATCCGCTATTGTAATATCAATTGTGGACTTAATTTGTAGCTGAAAACCTGTTTTTCGGGCCTGTTTTATTAATTCAAGCATTTCTTCGCGCATGTTTTCCAGCTCCTCAATTCTCTTTTTAGATTTAGAGTCTGTTTCCCCGGATTGTTCAAATGATCTAAGATTTTTGAGACTGTGAAATGTTATTTTACTTTCGATAAGTGCCATTAATACTTCTCGTGCTTCATCAGCAGTGAACGCACCTTTAACGAGCGAATAGTTTCGGTTCGAGTCTTTGTTCATGGTTAATGAGGTGTCTGATTTAGTAGTCATATCTGTTGCGATCTTAGGGCATTGCCATAGTTGTTAGATGCTGTGAAGTTTGCCCCACACAATAAAGTGTTTTTTCTATAAGTGATAATTAATATTTTTAATCATAACCATTAACTATTACTTATGAATATGAATTTCACACTTCACCAGTTATACGTATTTGGAATGGTCGCCCGACACAAGAGTATGACCGAGGCCGCCCGTCGCCTGCATATGACCCAGCCGGCAGTTTCCATTCAAATAAAGCAGTTGCAGGAAGCGGTGGATATTCCACTGATCGAAGTGGTGGGGCGGAAGTTGTATTTGACTGAAGCCGGCGAACGGCTCTACGAAGCATATCATAATATAGACTTAGAGTTGGAGTCGTTTGATGCGGTGATTTCCCAACTCAAAGGGGGTTTGAAAGGAAGTCTTAATGTATCGTGTGCTTCCACAGCCAAATATTTTTTGCCTTATCTGTTGGGAGAATTTCAAAACCGGTATCCCGAAGTTAAAATCTCTCTGAAAGTCACTAATCGAAACGAGGTAATACACCATCTTTCGCAAAATGAATATGATTTGGGAATACTTACCCAGATCCCCAATGATAATTCCATTACTTCTATCCCTTTTCTGGAAAATCCATTGGTTATGGGGGCCCCGCCGGAACATCCATTAGCTGGTGAAAAAAAGGTTAACATTGATCAGCTAAAAGAGGAGCTTTTCGTTTTTCGTGAGTTTGGTTCCGGAACGAGAATGGTGATGGAATCATACCTTAAAGACCACGACATCAGCATCCGGCCGGTTATGGAGCTGGGGACGAATGAGGCGGTTAAACAGGCCATTATGGCCGATATCGGGTTATCTGTCATCTCCAAGCTAAGTTTGGGCAATGAACTCTATCTAAATAAGATATCCATTTTGGATATGCTGGATTTCCCCATAATGACTTACTGGCATATGTTGTTCAAGAAAGAAAAGAGATTGACACCGGTGACCCAAAACTTTATCTCGTTCCTTCAAGAGAAAAACATCGAGCAATACCTGCCATAAAAACTTTTCCAAAGTATGCTTAGCAAAGATTCTCAAGAAGTAATTGATATTCTTCAATCAGCCGGCGGCGAATTGGTTGCGAATGCTCAAAAATTGCTTGCTGACGACGGATGTATTCCTTGCGTCCGGCATCGGTTTCTATTTTTATCGGTTCCAGGCCGCGTTCGCTCAGATCATAGGGGCTGGCTTTCATATCTATATAGCGCGTTTTGATTGCCAGTTTAAAAGCTTTACGAATGAGATTGCTTGAAATCCACGGATACATCTTGAACGCCCATTTGTACAAATCCATGTTGGTGTGCAGGCACCCCGGTTGTTCCATTTCAGCGAACTTTTGCCGATTCAGTTCAAACTTGTTTTGAGGTTTGGCGGCCTCGGAAAAAAATCGAAAGGCGTCAAAATGGGTGCAGACCAGCGGTCGCGATTCGACAAATTCAGCCAGTTGCTGCTCATCCATCCGCAATGGAATCTGGCTGTGACGAACCTGATTCTGGCTTTTTTTGTAAACCATGGCCCATTCATGCATCCCGAAACAACCAAAAGACGGCTTTTGCTCGGCCGACTGTTCCAGAACGTTGATAATCCAACGTAGCGATGAAATCCGATCTTTTCGAAATTGTTTGATATCGAGGTAGGCGTTGCCCTCCCGGATCTTCATTTGATCGAAGTTCCATTGATGATTTGCTCCGTCGATAAGCAAGCGTCCGAAGCCCGGCGACCAGGTTTTCAGATGAGAGGGACGGAAAGCATAATATTCAAACAGAAAATCCAACACAGGATCCTTTTGCTGATGCTGCCGACGTTCCAGATAGTCATCAATCAGGGAGCCAATTTCTTTTTTGTGGTCGGCTATTTGCTGATCCCATTCGTCCGGAGACAGCGTTTCATTGATAAAAACAGGAAATTTGGCTTGTGTCGAAATCATAGCTCCATAAAATACCAATCTTTTGTTGGATTGATAATCATAAAATTGGTATGCTATAAATTCAAGTATCACAAACGGATGCATTTGGGAACAACAAATACAACTTCGACTGGCGCCATGCAGGTGTGGCATTTTGTATTGCACTTACGATGGCATTATCAGCTTTTTATTCTTTCCGGTGGATTTATACTGGGAGGCTTCTTGAGCCCGGTTTTGCATTTCCAGTGGTTTATTATCCAATTTTTGAATGTGCAATTGTTGTTGTTCGGCGGTGCTACTGCCTACAATTCGTACTGGGATCGGGATATCGGTCCCATAGGCGGGTTGAAACATCCCCCTAAAATGACTCGCTGGATGTGGGCGGCTTCTCTTATCATTCAGATGCTGGGACTGTTACTGGCGATACCCCTGGGACGTTTGTTTTTGTCGTTTTATGCTTTGAGTATGTTACTATTCTGGTTGTATTCCTCTCCCATAGCCCGTTGGAAAGGCCGTCCATTGAAGAGCTTATTAGCAATTGGCATCAGTACGGGGTTTGATTCTGTATTGCTGGGATACCTGGCAGCCGGAAATCGTACGATTCCCGTTTTTATTTTAATAGCAGGGGTGGGAGTTGCATTTCTGCTACTAAGTCTATATCCCATTTCGCAAATATATCAACGGGAAGAAGATACCCGTCGCGGAGATCAAACATTTACTCTACAATATGGAACGACTGTCGTATTTCGATTTTTTGAGCTTTCATTTTTGGGTGGACTCGTTCTCATTACTATCGTAATTATTCATCTGCATACCTTATTGGGGATTCTGTTCGGTGCCATTGGATTAATAACGGGTTTAATCGTGCGATCCAATGTGAAAACACTGACAGCGGGAAAAGAAGACTATTCCAAAGTTATGCGCATCAAGTATGGCACTTCCATGGCTTTTGTGGTATTCCTGCTTATCGGTTTGATTATCAAACACTCTGCTATCAATGGAATATCTTCGGTCATTCATTTGTTACTGAAGTAAGATATACCGATTACAGGATATCAGATAGTCGAATATTAACAAATATCACTACAGAATTATGAGTACCGCAGAGCAGGTAATTACGCCTAACATTGTCGATGAGGCAATGGATTATAATGAATACCGTCAAATGATTGATGAATTGTTGGAGGATGGCAAGACAACCGGCACCAACCATTCGGAAGCGATGATTAATTATACTAAAATGAATGTGCATCGGATGAACCGCCTCGACAAACAGGTTGAACTTTCCGATTCTCTAAAAGAACGATTGCAAGCCGTAGACGAAGATTGGATCTGGCTGGTGTTAACGGAGGCTTGGTGTGGAGATGCCGCTCAAAATGTACCGGTGATGGCTAAGATGGCCGATCAGAACGATCATATTTCTATCCGTTTTATACTCCGGGATAAAAATCTGGATATCATGGATCAACATCTTACCAATGGCGGACGATCAATCCCTAAATTGATTTGTCTTGATGCAGATTCACTGGACGAAATAGGAAATTGGGGACCGCGTCCCGCTGTTGCCCAGGAAAAAGCAATGTCGTGGAAAGATGATCCCGATATCAGCAAAAAGGAATGGGCCGAGAACTTGCATAAATGGTATGCCGATAACAAGACTGAAGAAATTCAGTCGGAATTTGAAGAACTTATCACCGAATGGCAGAGATAAATAAGGTTATTTCGAGATAATTATAGATCAGATTACCTTATATCCTGGCATACGTCGAAAATTATCCTTTCCATGACAGGGTGTTTCGTTCTGTTACTATTTTTGAGCGATCAAAAAAGTAACCAAAAAATCACCGGTTACGAATCCCGAACCGGCTCCGACCTGCGAGCGAGATCAATTCAATGGTCCCTCCCGCTGTGTGCTTGCAACAGGAATCATACCGGTATGAATTGCTCAAACACCACTCCGTGGTCTTTGCCCGCGATTCTAATGCCGGTGTCAGGTCAGGCTCCTTTCCAAATCTAAGGCATTGTTAAGTGCCCCTTTTGGTGAAATTCGATACCTATGGCAACCTGTACTAACTGAAGAGGGCAATGGGGGATGACGTATTTTATACGCCAAAAACGCACTCCGATTCTATTTTTAAATTAAATTCTTATATCGAAACTAGTTGAATATTGTGATATGTAATTTGTAATAACGTCTAATTAAATTACGCATCACGGTTTTTCCAGGGGCTTTGCAAATGCCCCCATTATGAGATTCTGAAACAAGTTCAGAATCTCATATTTGGTTAAATACCTTTAGAATGAAGATCCTAAATAGATTCAATTTCAGGACTAATGATTCAGGATGACATTTTGTGTTTTACAAGCCAACGTTTACTTGATATAGGTCATCTTTTTGGACTCAATATGCTTGTTTCCGCTACCTGATTGTGGCTCGGCAATAACACGGTAGATGTAAACACCGCTGGCAAGACCGGTCAAATCAATATTTTGATTATAGGTTCCGGCGTTAAATTGTTGATCGCGAATCGGCTCCAATACTTTTTGACCGGCCATGTTGTAAATCACCAGCCAAATCCTGCTGTCTACCGATACATCGAAAGGAATATTTGTAGACGGGTTAAAGGGATTCGGATAATTTTGATCTATCGTGAAATTATCCGGCGGTAAAATCTGGAAGGTGGTAAAAATAGATTGGTTATTTGTTTTAACTGTTATTGTCACAGAATTACTGGTAGCCTGCGGATCTAAAACGCCGCGGGGAACTTCTACATCTAATTTTGAAGAAGAAGCGCTAAGCACTTTGGCTCTTACTTTATTGAACGTGACAATATTATCAGTGGCTGTAGGGCTAAATTGAAAATCGTTGGCATTGAGTGTGACCGTATTGCCTGCTTGTCCTTTCAAGGGGTTTGCAACGATATACGGAGCATTCGTATTTCCTCCGAAGTCACCGATGTACATTCCCCGTCCGTGGGTGCCGGCCGCCACATTTCCATCCGTGACCCGCAAAGCCAAGTCTTCGGTAATGGCATGGCCAATTTGGCCGGATGCCTCCTGTCCCCATGTAGTATTGCTGCCATTCAGTTGTTGGGTCGAATACAACCCGGTGGATGTGCCGACCAGGTAAATGGTGCCTGATTCAGCAGGAACTATAACGGCCGAGCGCAAAGAAGGTCCCGGATCGGTGCTATTGCCCGTCAGATTGCCCTCAACCGGTTGCCAGCTTTGTCCGCCATCAAAGGTGTGCCATAAGCCGGTGATGTTATAATTAGACATCACAACAAGAACCTCATTGGCATTTACCGGGTTGACGGCAATATCTTTGATATATGCTCCCTGGAGTGCGCTGTTATCCGGAAGAGAAACATCTGTGGCCCCGCTTGTGGCCTCCTTGGCATTGGCAAGTCGCATAACAACGGGTTGTAAGTTTGGAGAATATCCTCCAAAATAAAGGATGTTGCCCGGGACTTTGGAAGCAGCTACCGCAGAGATGATATATTGCGATCCGGCGGTCACATTGTTTAGTTCTTCCCAACCCACCGTAGTGCCGGAGCTGCTGTTTCCATTATTGGTATTGGGGATTTGATCGAGTTTGGTGTTTCGCCATATATGATCACCATCGGGATAATACATTACGTTGTCATCGTTTGGATCGATGGCGTAAGGGTGGATGAAAATCTGATTACTGGCCCCGGACGGATAAACATAGGAGAGTTGATTAAAATCGTTAGCCCATCGGATTACATGTCCATTTTGTTGTTCTACATAGATGTCGTTCGCGGTGAAATAGGCATAACCCCCATCACCGGCAGAAATATCCTGCGATTGACTTGAGGACTGCTGACTTACGGTATAATATGGGGTACCATTATCCTGACTGCCACCCATAATACGGGTGTCGGTAGAGTCCTGCGGCAGGGCGGCCGAATAAAACTGGGTAGTTACATATCCGTTATTCTCGTTCGTCCATGTTACGGCACTTGCCGTCACATCGCCGGTATAGCTAAGTCCCCCATCGTGGCCCGACCACATTTGGTTGGCATTGTTGGTATTGAAAGCAATGGAATGTTGATCCGGGTGTTGATTGGGATATGAACTATATCCATTATTCTTGTTATAGCCTCCAATCCAGTATTCATCTTTTTGAGAGCTGAGCGTGCCGTCATATCCACCGGTCGGTTTGGTGGCAAAGCCGTTTCGGGAGCGAAACAGATTCGTGCCACCCAGGATCACAAAATTCG
>DATFLI010000217.1:0-2508 GCA_035267805.1 Balneolaceae bacterium
TCATAAAAAACCCAAAGCATGGCACCTGGCCGGCTCATTCCGGCTGAAACCGGCACAAAATACGACTTTCAACCTCGAGCTCTTTTACAAATGGCAGCCCATCACCTATACCGTTTCCTACCAAAACCTTTTGCAGGGCACTGCCATCAACCGGTCGGGGTTTAATGCTTTTGCCGAGACCACAAAAATGAGAACTTTGGGGGCGGGATTTCGTTTCAACCGGTCTTTTGCCGAATCAAGAGTGAAACTGATGTTCAGCTATGATTACAGCTACAACCGGATAAATATGGAGTCACAGTTCGGCAAGGTGCTGCCAACGCCCTGGAACGAGCCACATCGATTCCAGCTGCGGGGTTTATGGCGGATTATCCCCAACCTGACGGCCGTTGCTAAATGGCAGAGCATCTTCGGTCGGACTTGGGGCTTCCGCCAATCCTATTACAACTACCTCTATTATCATGGGAGCAAGAGCATCGGAGATTACTCGTTCACCCATCCCGAAAAAGACCGGCTAAGCCCCTTTCACCAGCTGGATCTTTCGCTCATTTATAAGCCGAACATTTCTTTTGGGAATATCAAACTGCGGATGGATCTGGTTAATATTTTTGACCGCCATAATACCATCGACTGGAGCCTGCAACCGGAACAAACGGGCTCTGCAGGTTCCAAGTATAAAATACGGAAACGTACAATGCCTGGTTTTACGCCTTCGGTTAGTGTAGAAGTTGATATTTAACGTGAGTTCGACATGAGAAATATCATGATATAAGGATTGATGGCTTATAACCGGATAAAATCCCTGGTAATTAGAGAGGCCCCTGAGAAAACCTGAGTCTGTCCTCCCGGTAAAGGCTGGGAGGTGTCGAAGGTTGGGCGTTGGTTGGGGTATGGGAAAGCCCCGGCGAAACCTTCGAAAAGTGAACGCAAAAGAGCCTTGGGGCCTTTTTATGTTCTTTTTTAGCCCCGAACTGAAGTCCGGGGCTAGTAAAAAATAATTGCGCGCACATCTTTATGTCGACCTCATTTTATTTAGGTAGCAGCGGAGGTATCGAAAAATAAGCTTAATCCACTTTCCGTACGATTTCCCCAGTCGCCCGACAAATAAATGCCCTTTTAAACTAACGACTTCTCAGCCGGCAAAGGTTGGCGTCGAGACGACTATTTATTTATAGATGTGAGTTTCCTATCCCCGGAATACAGCCTCCCAAAGAAATGATAGCTCTTCTTTTAAAAAATCAGGATAGTTATCCCTTCGCTTTTGGGTGTATTACAATCGAAGATAACCTCATAATAATCCTTCTAGCTGAGAGACGTCGTATCGGGGCATTTGAAAGAAATTATGTCCCGATATTTTTTCGGAAATGTGACTAAATTTTATAACTGATCCAATGAAGTTAACCACAGCAACAGGTATTCGAGCCCTCATTGTTATAAGTGCCGCAACAATCATTGTCTCCTGCGGTAATATGTCGGTTACACCAAATTATTATTCGGTCTCCAGTTGGAAAGAAGGTCCTGATATTGCCAAAGCAAATGATCAACTTCTTACCCAACAACAAAGAGATAGTTATACCAACGATGCTGAAATTCTTGCGGTACGCTATATAAACAAAAGGGATTCCACACAGACTGAAATCCCAAATAATCTTATCAGTTTATTCTATAATGGTTTAGTCCATATCGCCACTTCGGACCTGCCAGAAGCCCGAGAGGCTACCAATTTATATAATGTTCATGCTCTGGCACCCGATCCACGCGAGATTATCGTGTCCGTAAAAACTAACACGCCGTGGGCCAATATGTGGGAGAACGGCAATACTTTGACCGGCAATAATACCGTAGATGAGCTCACAAACCGGTTTGATTTCATTCTTTCCGATTACCGAAAATTGAATACCTCAATACTGGTCACCCTCCGATCAAATCGGGCAATTAATGGATCGGCAGTAGGACGCCTTTTCGAACAGGTAGACGAAATTCAATACGCGGGGCCTGACGGCATCATTGGAGACGGCAGTGATATTACAGTTTTATTCTTCAACAACTACCTGCAGTACAACTTCTCCTTTGGTTTTGGTGACTGTCCCTCCGGATGTACGAGCAATCATACCTGGAAATTTAATGTATACAATACCGGCAAAGTTAAATTTATAGGCGAAGAAGGTCCTTTACCGGTCGATTAGATTTATGTTTGCCATCAACAACATAATGACTTAACTATGCGATCTTTTGTCTTACCGATCATTCTTTGTGTTTTAGCACTTTTTATATCTCAAAAAGCATCGGCCCAACTCATTAATTTGAAGACTGCCCCGGTAGCCACCGGTGATCAATTTATGGTGACCCCATCAATAAATACCGGAATGGGCAACCTTTCCATTGCACTGGATGATACGCTGGCTGATCCCTTTGTTAATCCGGCGAAGACGAGTCGCATTCACAGTATTCATGCTTATATGATGCCTGTGTTTTATCATATCACTCACGGTAACGGTGCCGCAAAGACAC
>DATFLI010000218.1:0-15800 GCA_035267805.1 Balneolaceae bacterium
ACTTGCAGGAATATAACCCGACGGATCCGGCCAGCCCGGACTACAATCCCAGTTATAGTCCCGATAATAATAATGGGCGACCGAACGATGATTTTGCCCTCATTCCGGATAAATATGTGAATTGGGATGGTACGGATACGAATTGGCTGGATCTGGTTCTTAGCCCCGCTTCGCTTTCGAATTATGATCTTTCGGTAGCCGGGGGCACAGATAATGTTACCTATTATCTGTCAGGAGGCTATTTTAACCAAAATGGTATTGTTGACGGTTCCGGCTTCGATCGTTACACGTTAAAAGCCAATATTGTTGCCGACCTGTCGGATCGTTTCCAGATTGGGACGAATATTAATGGGGCTTTCACCCAGCATGACCGTCTGCCGGCCAGTGCTCCGTATTTTGCACGACCGCCGGGAATCATCTATTCGGCTATGGTGCACTCCCCTGTTATTAAGCCGTATAACAGTGATGGTACTCCCAATCAGCTCAATGGTCAGTCGTATTTGGGAGGAGGAACAACTTCTGCCAGTAATCCATTGGCTATCATGCAAGCGGTCTCGGATAACATCGATAATAACCGGTTGTTCGGTAATTTATATGCTAAGTTCAATATTACTCCCAGTCTCTACTTCAAAACCTTTTTAGGCGGGGATCTGGATAGCTACCAACGATCGTTCTACCGGGGCAACTCTTTGTTATATCGCACCGCTACCTCAGGGGAGCCATATGCTCAGCAAAGTTCTGCAGAAGGGTTGAACTGGGTTTGGGAAAATACGCTTAATTATTCGGCAAGTTTTGGCGAAGATCATCAGTTGACCGCTTTGCTGGGTTACACCGCTCAGAAGGAGACGGACAAGCAAAATTCGGTTATCGCCCAGAATTTCCCTGATGATCAGGTAAAAACCGTGAACGGCGGTGTAATTGTTGGGGGTTCCGGACAGGAAGAGCAGTGGTCTCTCGTTTCTATGTTAGCCCGTGTGAACTATAGTTATAAAGATCGGTATTTACTTACCGGAACAATTCGCAGTGACCGTTCTTCACGATTCGGTAAAGACAATCAAACAGGTGTCTTCCCATCGGTATCGGTTGGATGGCGTTTGGCTAACGAACCTTTTATGCAGTCGGTGGATTTCCTCAGCGAGTTGAAACTCCGGGCCAGTTACGGGCTCACGGGTAACTTCCTGATTCCAAACTACGGTTCTGTAGGTTTGCTTGGAGAAAGCAACTATATCCTCAATAACCAGGAAGTAAGCGGCCTGGGTCCTTCCACATTGGGTAATAGTGAACTGAGCTGGGAAACAACCCGGCAATTGGACTTGGGAATCGATTTCTCCTTCCTGAGTGACCGGATTTACGGAGCTACGGATTATTACTACAGCCGAACCAAAGATTTATTGCTGGAAGTAACTATTCCATCGGCTCTTGGTTTCCAAACTGCTTTAACCAATATCGGGGAAGTTGAAAATGAAGGATTCGAATTTTCTATTACATCCCGGAACCTGGTTGGAGATTTCAAATGGTCAACCGACCTCAATTTCTCAACAAATCGGAACCAGGTGTTAGCTCTTGGGCCGAAGGGGGATGCCATTCTAAGTGCAGGTGCCGCTGGAATCCGCCATATTACCCGAGTGGGAGACCCGATTGGCAGTTATTATGGCTATGTCGTGGAAGGCGTTTATCAGTCACAGGAAGAAATTGATAATAATCCGGTAGTAGATACCCAGGCTCCTGATCCGCGTCCGGG
Source organism: Balneolaceae bacterium (assembly GCA_035267805.1). Lineage (GTDB taxonomy): Bacteria > Bacteroidota > Rhodothermia > Balneolales > Balneolaceae > Fodinibius. The sequence goes on from DATFLI010000218.1 coordinate 1,742, forward strand.
TGATTTTAAATTTAAAGATGTAAATGGTGATGGAAAGATTACCCCGGACGACCGAACGGTTACCGGCAATTATCAGCCGGATTATACCTTTGGAATGACCAACCGGTTTTATTACAAGAATTTTGACTTGTCCGTATTTATTCAAGGGGTCGAAGGTCGGGAAATTCTCAACCTTACGGATCGCCACATGAAAAATGGCGAAGCCAACTTTAATAGTTACGCTATCGAAAACAACCGCTGGATTTCTCCATCTCAACCGGGAAATGGAAAGGTGCCGCGTGCTGATCGTAATTCAGCCTTACACGGGAATAACAACCGTCCTTCTTCTTTCCAGGTTGAAGACGGCTCTTACATCCGCATAAAAAATGTAACGCTGGGTTATAACTTGCCCACTCAATGGCTTAGGGGCGTTGCCAAGAGCATTCGGGTTTACGCACAAGGCACGAACCTGTTCATATTTACCGATTACAGCGGGTTTAATCCGGAAGTTAATCTTCAAGCCGGAAGCAGTCTGACGCCGGGACAGGATTATGGGGCTTACCCATTGTCGCGGACTATTACAGGCGGCATAGACATATCATTCTAAAGGATAATTGAAAACCATAAGGTGATCGAGATGAAGAAACGAATATTATTATTGTTGATTCCGGCGTTCTTGTTCATTTCCTGTGGGAAAGATTTTACAGATCTATCTCCCATATCGCAGCGAAACGTCGCAAGTTTTTATAAATCCGAATCGGATTTCCGCACCGCAGTTAACGGGGCTTACGATGCTCTGCAGCTGAACGGGACCTACGGTAAAAATTACGTACTGATGTTTGAGATGCGTTCTGATAATACCGCGAACGGCGGAGGAGCGAGTGGTCTTGCAGCTTCGCTGGAAGCCATCGATCAGTTCAATATTATTACCACGGCCGAAGAGCCGGAGCAGACCTGGAGCGATTCCTATAAAGGAATATCTCGCTGTAACCTGATTTTAGCACAGATTGATGATGCTAATTTCAGTCAGGATCTGAAGGATCAGTATAAGGGGGAAGCACTCTTTATCCGTTCTCTGCTTTACTACGATATGGCCGTTTTGTTTGGCAATATCCCAAAACAGACAGATCCAACTTCAACTCCTAATGATCCTGTTAACCAGGTCGGGGCCGATGAAATTTATACTATGGTTGTCCAGGATTTGACTACGGCATCCGGTTTGCTCCCGTCGAGCTATTCGGGCGATAATATAGGTCGGGCCACCAGTTGGGCAGCCAAGTCATTGTTGGGCAAGGTATTGCTGACGATGGGAAATAAATCCCAGGCCGCAACGACATTACAGGATGTCGTTGACAATGGTCCTTATTCACTGGTACCGGATTATGCCAATCTGTGGGGACCGTCCAATGAAAATAATGATGAGTCGGTCTTCGAAGTACAATTCAAAGCCGGTGGAATTGGTGAGGGAAGCGGTTATACCGATATGTTTACTCCTCTTGGGACAAGCGGCGGCGTTGGCGGCGGAAATGCCCCTCAGCAGATAACTACCGATTTATATAACAGCTATGAATCTAATGATGCACGTCTGTCGGATTCTATTGTGGATACGGCTGCTGATCCTATCAATTATTGGGTTTTGAAGTATGCCAGCTCGCCTTTTGGTCCACTCGATGCCGACAATAACTGGTATGTGATGAGATATGCCGATGTGCTGTTGATGTTGGCTGAAGCCGTGGGTGAGCCGGATGGGTACCAGTATATCAACCAGGTTCGTGCCCGTGCTAATTTAGGGCCTATCAGTGCTGCTGATCCGGGTACTTATGATGAAAAGCTTTTGCACGAGCGCAGGGTCGAGTTCGCCTTTGAAGGTCAGAGATGGCAAGACTTGTTACGCTTTGGCGTAGCGAAACAGGTGATGGCTGCTCAGCTGGGGAAATCGCAGGATGCAATTCACTTGCTTTATCCCATACCGCAACGTGAAATCGATGTAGCTCCGGATCAGATGCAACAAAATCCGGGATTTTAAGACCGTTAAAGCGCAGTAGCAGAGCTTCCCGGGGAGAGGATAGAAAAAATCCTCTCCCCGCCGGGAAGTTGCTTGAAGAAGTTACACGCCGAAACCGGAGATAAGTTGCTCGGTAAAACTGTCATTAACAATAATTCATTTATGATTCTATGAAACGTAATTATTATATCGTCGGGCTAATCATGCTCACTTTCTTTGTGATTTCATTTCTCACAAATATTATTGGGCCCTTGATACCGGATATTATCAAGGGCTTTGATTTGAGTCTGACGTTGGTCGCGGTGCTGCCCTTTTCCTTCTTTATTGCCTATGGAGTAATGTCTATTCCTTCGGGTATATTAATTGAGAAATACCGCGAAAAGAAGATCATGGTTGCTGCTTTTATGGTGGCTTTCCTTGGTGCATTGATCTTAGCTCTGTTTCCAAATTATCTAACCGCTGTTTGTTCCCTGTTTTTGATTGGTTCGGGAATGGCGATGTTACAGGTCGTTATCAATCCGTTGCTTCGCACGGCCGGCGGGGAAGAACATTTTGCCTTCAACTCAAACCTGGCGCAGCTCATTTTTGGACTTGCCTCTTTCTTAAGTCCGATGGTTTATTCATACCTGGTGCTAAATCTGCAAAATACAGATCGAACAAGCGGTCCTGTTCTTTCCACACTTGCGGGAATCGTACCGGAGCGTCTCCCCTGGATTTCATTATACTGGTTATTCACTGTCATCTGTTTAGCGATGATTGTTGTTATAGCTATTTCCAGATTCCCCAAAGTGGAACTTAGCGAAGAGGAAGAAGTTGGGGCCCTTCAAACACATATCCAGCTGCTGAAAAATCCTATTGTAATTTTGTTTTTTTTCGGAATCTTCTGCTACGTGGGAACTGAACAAGGCGTAGCAAATTGGATATCTCAATTTCTATCCACCTATCACGGTTATGACCCACAAACAACAGGTGCCACGGCAGTATCCCGGTTTTGGGGATTTATGACCGCAGGCGGCATCCTCGGACTGTTTTTGCTTAAGGTTTTAGACAGCCGGTATGTTCTGGTCGGATTCACCACGCTTGCTATTGTGTCGTTAAGCCTTGCCCTGTTTGGCAGTGGTGAAGTTTCACTGATCGCTTTTCCGCTGGTCGGATTCTTTGCTTCGGTCATGTATCCCGTCATCTTTTCATTGGCACTGAATTCCCTGGAAGAACATCACGGCTCTTTTTCCGGAATCCTAGTCACGGGTATCATCGGAGGGGCTATTGTTCCATTGATTGTAGGCTGGTTGGGAGATTTGGTAGAACTACGTTTCGGAATGCTATTTCTGTATATCACTATGGGATACATTCTGAGCGTGGGAATATGGGCACGTCCCATCATCAGCAATAAAACGATCAGTATGGGACAAAAAGAAGAAACATAACTACTGCGGAGGAATGCCCGCAGAAGCAGGTTACTCAAAATTATCTATCGGTAGGTTATAACATGAATATAAGAGATACTGGAATGGCCTTTTTAATAGAATGGAAACATGATTTCAGAGCATGGAGCAACATGGTAGTCTTAAAAACTGCAGTTGCAAGATTACTGGTTGTTCTACTTATGTCAATAGGGATTATTTGGGAGCCTGTTAAAGCCCAGACCGTCGATTCCCATAAAATTCCCATAAAGGTAGAAAAGAAAATGTCCGGGGCACCGCTCACTTTTGGATTGCCTTTCCCTAAAGGAGCGCTTGATTCTCCGGATCATGTGAGGGTGCTGGACAGTCACGGGAATGAGATACCTTCGCAAATTTCTCAGGTTACTACGTGGAAGCCGGCAGATTCAAGCGTTAAATGGATCTGGGTTTTCGTTTTTGCAACGGGAGAAGGTCAATATACTGTCGAATATGGGCCGGAGATTCGGCGCGCTGCTATTACCGGCGACAAGATTACCGTGATAAATCAGTGGATACGATTCGGTTCAGTGCAGGTAAATACAGGCAAGCTGAAGTTTGAGATTCATAATGGACCCGGTGGATTTCTGGACAATGTACAGCTCGATCAAGATGGGGATGGTTTTGATGAAAAGGATGTGATTGCTCATTCACCGGAGAATGGTCGGGGTGCTTTTTTGGATATCATGGATGATAACGGACTCGACCCTTCCAAAGCGGAAGTTACCTATATGACCGAAGAGCGAGGATCGGGACCATTACATGTGATCCTGAGGGTGGAGGGCACGTATCATTATACGCGTAAGGATAACAATGATGCACCTTTTGTGATGCGCATTCATATCTATGCCGGAAAATCATATTTGCGTGTTTTAAATACGTTGGTCTACACCGGGGTGCCGGACAAGCATAAGCCGGTTGTGGGCGAACATGCGTTAATCGCAACTACTAATGATACTACGATTATTAATGAGGATTCCCTGGAAGCGATTCACGATCCCGGATGGACAAAACCCAATGATCGTATTGCCAAGACCGGCCTGAATTTGAAGTATAATTTGCAGGGACCACTTCATTATATGACCTCTTACCGCGTGGGGGATTGGTGGGAAACGGGTAACCAGAGATATTATGAAACAACAGTTAATGGGAAAGAGAACCTGTCTGTTTTGCAAACCGGACCGGATCCTACTCGTATGCCGCCTTTACCAAATTCATCAACCGGAAAGCGTATCAATGGTTATAAGGCCTCAGTGACTATGAACGGCGATCAAGAAGTGCAAAGTCAAAAGGCCGATGGATGGATTGATGTCAGTAGTAAAAAACGGGGTATCAGCATTGGAATTCGCAACTTTTTCCAAGAATATCCCAAAGAAATTGCGTTCGATGCTGCAGATAGTTTGATGCATGCCTACGGCTGGTCGCCGAATGTGGAACCCATGAGTTTTGCCCGGTATAATGACAAAGCGATGGAAGGGATGTTGGATAATTTCGCCCAAGGCTTAGCCAAAACAACCGAATTGGTCTATAATTTTCATAATTCCGGCCTTTCAAAAGAGGATATTCAAAATACGATGAACTATTTTCTGGATCCGCCGGTGGCCCACGCGAACCCCCAATGGTATGCCGATAGCAGGGTATTCGGGCTTATTGCTCCCGCCGATAATGATCATCCGGAATTTGAACGAGGGTTGACTTACAAATATCAGTGGATGTTGTTTAATCAAAACTGGGAACCGTGGTATGGGATGTTCGACTATGGAGATATGCCGGCTTATTTTATTAAAGACCAATGGTATTTGTGGAGTGACAACGAGCCTGCCCAGGATTATATGTGGTGGCTGGAGTTTGTGCGCACGGGTAATCGGGATATTTATCTACAGGCCGAAGCCGCAAGTAGGCATACGATGGACGTTGACCAGGTGCACTGGCCCAAAGGTCCGCATTACATTGGCAATTCCAATTCGGCACTGGACTACTGGAAATCAACCGAAGAGCCGCCTGCTACGCCTTATCTGGGGATGGGCCGCCGCCATGCCACGCAACACTGGATCGCCATGTTAAGTGCCCATGTGTGGGTTCCGGGTTGGGTAAATTATTATTACTTAACCGGCAATCACCGGGCGCTGGATGTTGCAAAGGAAACGGTCGATTTATATTTGCGACGTCCCTGGGGGAAGCATGGAACGACGGGACGGCGTTTATATCTTTCTGTCTGGAATCTGGATTGGGTGTATGACGCCACTAAAAAGGAAGCGTATAAAGAAGAACTGAATAAACGTGTAAAAAAAATGCTGCGCCTGCAACAGCCTCAAGGTGGTGGATTGGTTATTCATCGTTACGGCTATTCGCAGGTATATGCTTCGCAGGGACTGGATCTATATCTGACGAACATGGGAGAGGAAAATCATCCGGATGTAAAGGCTTCGATTGTCGAAAATGCTCGTCGTTTGCGTGATGTACCGCCTTTGGATCATTCCTACGAATCGTATCTGTCAAGTATCCATGGACTAGTTCTGGGTTATAAATATACCCGTAATCAAAGTTTTTTAGACGAAGCACTCCATCGAGCCCAAGTGTTGAAAACCGATGCGCTTCCCAAGTCTTTCGACAGTTATAAAACCCAAAAGTCATTAGAGGTTGCTCTGGATAATACCAGTCATTTACCGGCAAAAGCAGATCGTTTTGAGCAGCGTGGTGATAAGCCGATTTGGGCAATTACCGGGGGGATGCGCGTTTTTGGCTGGACACATGCATATAATATTCCCTATTTGATCTATTTCCTTGAGGAGGGGCAACAGTCTGCAAAATAAATTTTATGAAACGGAGTCTGTTTTGGGGCTTCAATTATATTGAAAGTGCAACTAAAAAATTGCGAGGTTACGATTGGCAACCAAACATTTGATTGGCATCGACATGGGAGCGACAAACCTCAGGGCTGGTTTGGTAGCGGATGACGAACTCTTGGAAATTGAGACCGTCGCCATTGATCAATCCGGAGGTGTAGACCCAATTATTGCACAATTAGTCGATTGTATTGATAAAATAAAGACTCATGAAACCGGGAGTATCGGAATCGGTGTGCCCAGTGTTGTGGATGTTGAGAAAGGGATTGTCTATGACGTGGTTAATATTCCTTCGTGGAAAGAAGTGCATCTCAAAGAGATATTGGAGGATGAGTTCAATATTCCTGTATATATAAATAATGATGCCAACTGTTTTGCCGTAGGTGAAAAATATTTTGGACGAGCCCGGGGATACAATTCAGTAGTTGGTGTAACAATTGGTTCGGGTATGGGGAGTGGAGTTGTACTGGACGGCCGGCTTTATTCAGGCTCCAATTGTGGAGCCGGGGAAATAGGGATGGTGCCATACAAAGATTCTGTAATGGAGCATTACACCTCAGGTCAATTTTTTGAACGGGAACACAATACGGATGGCACCGAGCTGTTTAAACTCGCACAGGAGGATGATCCTGAAGCTTTGCAAATCTATAAAGAGTTCGGGACGCACGTGGGTGTTGCCATGAAAACGATTATGTATATGTTTGACCCGGAAATTATTGTACTGGGGGGATCTGTAAGCCAGGCATACCCGTTATTTAAAGAATCGATGTTGCACGAAATGCAGAATTTTGGATATCCGAAAAGCCTTGAAAAGATTGAGATTAAAGTTTCGGAACAAAAACATATTGCTATATTGGGAGCAGCGGCCCTGATCCTTGATCGACAGGCCCACTAATTCGATCAGTCAAAAGTATGAATATGGAATCTTCATCTGTAAATCTGCGAAAGAAAATCGGTTTTTTTCTCGGGATTATCTTATTTGGGATTCTACTCGTGATACCCGCTCCATCCGGGTTGTCGACCCAAGGCTGGCATGTAGCAGCTGTTGCAACCCTTATGGGAGTTTGGTGGATTACGGAGACACTCCCCATAGCGGTGACCGCACTTTTGCCTATCGTGCTAATGCCTGTTTTAGACATCGTCAGCATAGATAAAGCTACGGCCCCCTATGCGAATCCCCTGATCTTTCTTTTTATGGGTGGATTTGTGATTGCCCTGGCCATGGAACGGTGGGATCTGCACCGCAGAATCGCGCTCAATATCGTCAGTTTTGTGGGGGTAAAACCATCATCCATCATTATGGGATTCATTATTTCCTCGGCATTCATCAGTATGTGGGTGAGCAATACTGCTACGGCATTAATGATGCTGCCTATCGGACTTTCGGTATTGAATCTGGTGTCCAAAGAGAAAGACAGTACGGATAAGATCAACTTCGAAATTGTGCTGGTGCTAAGCATCGCTTATGCCTGCAATATCGGTGGAATGGGCACGCTGATTGGGACACCGCCCAATGCTCTGCTGGCAGGATTTATGAAAGAGAATTACGGCTACGAAATTGGGTTTACCCAATGGATGATGGTGGGTGTTCCGCTGATGTTGGTCTCGCTGCCGCTTATGTATTTGTTACTTACCAAAGTGATTTATCCCATTAAATTGAAACACTTGCCGGGCGGAAAGGAACTGATTGAAAAAGAGTTGGCTGAATTAGGGTCGATAAGCAGCCAGGAAAAGAGAGTTGCCGCTGTTTTTTGTTGTACCGCTGCATTATGGATATTTCGTCCGCTGTTGACTAAAATCATTCCTGGTCTTACTGACGCGGGGATAGCCATTGGTGCTGCTGTATCATTATTCATTATTCCTTCTGATATGAGCAAGGGGCAATTCATTCTTGCCTGGTCCGACACCAAAAAGCTACCCTGGGGGGTGTTGATTCTATTTGGTGGCGGACTAAGCCTTGCATCCGCCATAAGCAGCACAGGGCTGGCCAAATGGATCGGTCAGGGCGTAAGCGCACTGGGTGGTTGGCCGGTTTTACTGCTGGTCGGCTTGGTTGTATTACTGATTGTATTCCTGACCGAGATGACAAGCAACACTGCAACAACAGCAGCCTTTTTGCCAATCCTTGCGTCGGTAGCGATCGGGCTGGGTGAAAATCCGTTGATGCTGGCTGTTCCCGCTGCCCTGGGTGCCAGTTGTGCTTTTATGCTTCCGGTAGCTACCCCTCCCAATGCAATCGTATACGGAAGTGGCAAAATCACCATCCCCGAGATGTCAAAAGCAGGATTGTGGCTCAATTTTGTTTTTATTGTTCTGCTGACCGCTTTTGCTTTTTCACTGATTAGTTTTGTTTTTGGAATCAAAGTCGGTGTGTTACCTTCCTGGGCGGGATAGCTTATGCAGTTATATATGATCCTATTCTGGTGGTTTCTTTTACAGGATCATGGCAAATCATTTCTGCTATTTAAATCTCAGATTCTACTTCAAAAAGTTATTTCCAAGAATCTAAATATGGATAAGCGATTGGTTCCCATAATACTTATTTTCAAGGCTTCAAAAACAGAATGCAATTATTTTAAAGGACTAAGTAACAATTTATGATGTGGAAACGAACCCACAACTGTGGAGAATTAACAACTGAAAATACGGGTGAAGAGGTCGTGCTTAACGGATGGGTTTCAACCCGTCGGGATTTGGGCGGAGTAATTTTTATCGATTTGCGCGACCGCTATGGAATTACACAAATCGTATTTTATGAAACTGATAAAAAACTCCACGAAAAAGCCGAGGATCTACGTTCCGAGTATGTGATTGGGGTTAAGGGAGTTGTAGATGAACGTAGTAATGACAATATAAATCCGGAGCTTGAGACCGGCGAAATCGAAATAATGGTGAATGAGCTTGAAATATACTCCAAAGCAGAGACTCCACCATTTGAAATTAAAGAAGGTATTCCTACCGGCGAAGAGCTTCGTCTTAAGTATCGTTACCTGGATCTCCGTCGTTCCGACATGCAGAGAAACATGCTCATGCGATCGGATTTTTACCAGTCTGTTCGTTCTTACTATCACAGTAATGATTTTGTGGAAGTAGAAACTCCTGTATTGATGAAGAGCACACCGGAAGGTGCACGAGACTATTTGGTGCCCAGCCGGGTAAATCCGGGTAAGTTTTTTGCACTGCCACAAAGCCCTCAGACCTACAAGCAGTTACTTATGGTCTCGGGATTTGATCGTTATTTCCAAATCGTGAAGTGCTTCCGTGATGAGGATTTGCGGGCCGATCGGCAGCCAGAGTTTACCCAAATTGACGTTGAAATGTCGTTTGTGGATGAGGATGATATCATCGAGATGACGGAAGGACTTATGAAAAGGTTGATGAGCGATACTGTGGGTGAGCAAATTGATGCCCCTTTTAAACGAATGACGTATGAAGAGGCAATAAAGACCTACGGTACCGACAAACCGGATACGCGTTTTGGGCTCGAGTTCGCCGATTTCTCGGAGCTTGTCAGGGAATCCGAATTTAAAATCTTTTCCAAAACAGTAGAAAAGGGTGGTGCAGTTCTGGGCATCACGGTTCCCGGGCAAGGCAATATGGGGCGCGGTGCTATTGATCGGCTAACCGAACGTGTGCAGAAAGAAACCGGTGCAGGCGGACTTATTTATATCAAGCTGAATGAAGATGATGGTGTAAAATGCAGTGTTGAGAAATTCCTTAAAGAAGAAACCGTCGAAGCGATGGTTGCTAAAGCCGGCGCCGAGATGGGAGACCTGGTTTTAATTCTGGCAGGACCAACGCCGAATGTCCATCAGCAGTTGGGACAGTTGCGCCTGATGATGGGAGAGGAGCATAATCTTATAGATGAAGATACATTTGAATTTCTATGGGTTACAGATTTTCCGCTGGTGGAATGGAATAAGGACGATCACCGTTATCAAGCGCTTCATCATCCGTTTACATCACCTAAAGCCGAGGATGTTGACAAGCTCGATGATGATCCTGCCACGGTTAGATCCCGGGCCTATGATTTGGTTCTTAATGGGTATGAAATTGGAGGCGGATCGATACGTATCCACAATCGGGAACTCCAGACCCGGATGTTTAAGTTATTAGGCATTGATGAAGAAGAAGCGCAGGAGCGTTTTGGCTTTTTGCTTGAGGCATTCAAATACGGAGCGCCGCCGCATGGGGGTATCGCTCTTGGCGTAGATCGGATTATTATGATACTGGCGGGGGGCACAAGTTTGCGAGATGTGATTGCATTCCCCAAAAATCAGAGGGCGCAAAGTTTAATGGATAATAGTCCTGATTATGTGGATCAGGAGCAGTTGGATGAGTTGCATATCAAGCTTAAAAAGAGCGCTCAAAAACTAATGAATGAAAATAAAAATAGTTAGATCTAAAGAGGTTACCATTGAAGACGTTAGGGATTGACGGTTGCCGTGCGGGCTGGATTGCGATCAGTCTGGACGAAGAAAATGCCGGCTATTGGCTGTTGGAATCAGACGCAGAACTCGGGGAATATTTTGAAAAATTCGATCGCATTTTTATTGATGTGCCTATTGGCTTGACAGAAGATGAATACGTCAGGGCGTGTGATGAAAAACTCCGCGAGGTACTGGGACCCGACTATCGAGCTTCGGTTTTTAATCCGCCCATTCGGCCGGCACTTTATGCTCCGACCTATGCCGAGGCATCAATGACCAGCTTTGAAATTACCGGCAAGAAAATTTCAACACAGGCATGGAATATAACGCCAAATATTAAGGCGGTTGACCAATTCCTGCAGCAGAATACGGAGTTACGTAATAAAGTTTTTGAGAGCCATCCCGAATTGCTTTTTCAAAAATTAAACGGCGGCAATTCCATCCTGCAAAAAAAGGCAACAAAAAAAGGATTACGACATCGTCTCAGCTTGTTGAAAAAGCAGAGTAAGTTTGCCGATGATTTTTTCCGAGACATCAAGGAGGAATACCGTCGTAACCAAGTGGATGAAGATGATATCGTTGATGCAATGTCGCTGGCGTTATTCGCTCTCAGATCGGTGGATGGAGAAATAAAAACGCTGCCCAAGGATCCCCCGGTGGATTCTACCGGCCAAGTCATGGCAATTCATTATGTGTAGGGTTGCAAACTGACTTTTCATTTACAAACCGCAATTCCGAATGAGTGAAGTGATGTGATAGATATTTCGTTTAGGGATACAAGCTTGCTTAGTAAAAAGATATAATATCCACATTTGGTGCCTTACAAGACCAAAATTCTCTCTCTATTGGTCGGGCTGACCGGGACAGTGGTATTACTGCAGATGGTTCTGTGCCACAGCAGACGCAATTATTCGGAGTCCGGTTTGTTTCCCAGAATTTTTTTGTACTTAACACCTGCTTTAAAAACACGGTTTACGCCATTAAAAGCAGCGATACGGTAAGCTTCACTTAGGGTAGGATAGTTCATCACGTGATGGATGAAGTACCGTATATCGCCGCCGTAAGACATTACCGCTTGTCCCAGGTGTACTAAATTGGCGGCCTGATTTCCAACAATATGGACGCCGAGTAATTTGAGAGATTCGGAGTTGAAGACCAGCTTCAACATGCCTTCATTATGGTTTGTCATGTCGGCTTTGGCAATATTTTCGAAGTAAGCGCGACCTACGGTCACATCCACATCCATCTCTTTGGCTTCTTTTTCAGTGAGTCCAATGTTAGCAATTTCAGGAATGGCATAAATGCCGAAGGGGATTTGATCGGGTATATCCATTGTCGGAATGTCGAACATATTGCAGGCTGCCAGACGTCCCTGCGTGAATGATGCCGAAGCCAGACGTGGAAACCCAATGACATCACCGGCCGCATACACGCTTTCGATGTTTGTCCTGAAAGCACTGTTTACTTTAATGAATTTTTCGTCGTCTGTTTCAATGTTGGCATCCTCGAGTCCCAGATTTTTGACATTTGGTTTGCGATTACCAAGAAAAAGCGCGTGTTCTGCTTCGATGACTTGTAAGCGGTTTCCATCTTCTGCAGATCGGAATTTAACCTCGGTAAAATTCCGCAGGGGATTGAAATCGACGCCTTCGATGGTTACCCCATTTTTAATATTGAGGCCTCTTTTATCGAATGATTTCTGCAGATGTTCTTTAATTTCATGATCCAGGAAAGATAGATAATCGTCGCGCTCATTGAGCATCGTAATACGGGTTCCAAGGGCTGCAAATGTAGTAGCATATTCAATGGCATTGACTCCGGATCCAATAATTACCAGACGGCGCGGAATGTGCGTAATTTCCAGGATAGATTTGTAATCCAGAACTTTGTTGTTATCAATTTCGAACTTTTTAGGTTTCATCGGACTGCTTCCTGTACATATCAGGATATGATCAGCCGTATATTTTTCTTTGGATCCGATATGCGTTTCTACTTCAACCGTATGTTCATCGAGAAGGCGACCATATCCGCGGGCCACATCCACTTTATTCTTAATAAGATCATTTTTTACTTTACGGTTCTCTTTTTCAAGAATTTTTTGCTTGTACTGCAACAGATCCGCCATCCTAAACCGTTCGTAAGGCTTGCGACTTCCTTCATCCCCGAACTGCTCGTTAAACTCCTCGATTGTTTTAGCAGCTTCCCGCAGGGCTTTACTGGGTACCGTTCCCGTATTGATCCATGTGCCGCCCAAATAATCGCTGTGGGCTTCAATGACCAATACTTTCTTATCAAATTTCGAACTCTGCATAGCACAAGAGAAACCAGCAGGTCCGCTACCAATAATGATTACATCGTAATCTCGACTCATAATTTTAATAAACTACCCTAGGTTTAAATATTACGTGGCTAAAGATAGAAGAATTTACACACCATTTCTCCCTTTTTCGTTAAGGGATTGTAAAGAACCGAAAATGGAACGATATCATAACTTAATTTGATTGGAAATGGTACAACTAGTGCCAAATTTATCATAATGCACTATTTGTATTATCTTTATGCACTTTCACATTATTAATTATTATTTCAAATTTAAAACATTAACTAACTATGGCTTACGAATTACCTGATTTACCTTATGCTTATGACGCTCTGGAACCACATATTGACGAGCGTACGATGCGTATTCACCACACTAAGCACCATCAGGGATATACCAATAAGGTGAATGCGGCTCTGGAAGGAACCGATTTTGCCGATCAACCTATTGAAAATGTACTACAACGTATTACTGAAGTACCTGAAAAGATCCGTCAGGCTGTAATCAATAACGGTGGTGGCTATGCCAATCACAAACTTTTCTGGACGATTTTATCTCCCAATGGCGGTGGCGATCCTACAGGAGACATTGCCGGTGCAATTGATGAAGAATTCGGCAGCTTCTCTGATTTTAAAGAACAATTTAACAATGCTGCTACCGGACAATTTGGTTCCGGATGGGGCTGGTTGTGCGTGAAAAAAGATGGCAGTCTGGATGTCCTTTCCACGGCTAATCAAAACAGTCCTTACATGAATGGACTTACTCCCATCTTAGGTGTTGATGTTTGGGAACACGCTTATTATCTGCATTATCAGAACGAACGTGGCAAATATGTCAATAATTTTTGGAACTTGGTTAACTGGGATCAAGTGAATGAATATTATAATGACGCTAAGTAAATCCTATTTATGGATTATATGAGAAGCACCCCATAATTTTTATGGAGTGCTTCTTCATATCTTTATAATTGAACAGTACTTTGTTACGTTTTAAAAAATAAACGTTGATAAAAATTTAGATCATTATGCAATTTGGACTTG
>DATFLI010000219.1:0-3721 GCA_035267805.1 Balneolaceae bacterium
ATTTTTGCAAAGCCAATGGTAAATAAGAGAAAGGGATCTATTATCAACATTTCATCGATGGCCGCTGAACGGCCGATGACGCGCGTGATGGGCTATGCAGCCGCCAAAGCTTCAATTGACAATTATACCAAGTGGCTGGCCACTGAATTTGCCACGAAATATGGACAAGGCATTGGGGTAAATGCTATCGCTCCAGGCTTTTTTATTGGAGAGCAAAATCACGATTTACTTTTGAATGAGGATGAATCTCTGACATCACGCGGACAAGCCATTATTGAACATACGCCCATGAAACGGTTCGGAGAGCCCGATGATCTAGCCGGCACTCTCGTTTGGCTTTGCAGCGAAGCCTCTTCCTTTGTCACGGGCACCGTAATTCCCGTTGATGGTGGATTCAGTGCCTATAGCGGAGTTTAATCTTAACGTTAGCTCGATATACTTCCTTCCCCTGGAAACTCACACTTGAAACCATAAGGTTACTCTTCATTCCAAGCGTGAACGCTTGGAAGATCATATTTTGAGCGGATGCCACCAACACCCTGAATTTTCGGGTTGCCCCATCACTACGCTTAAAGCTTCGTAGTGCAATTAGTCATAAGCTCTCTATTGCAAGCACCCGGCGAAAAGGATGAACAGTTATATCAAACTGGCGACAAATACCACGACTTTCAAAAAAAATAAAAAAAGGATCCACCAACGGTTTTATGATTCAATCTAACCTATCACTCATCTAATCAAAAAAATCGGCAGGCATCGCCGCATGGCAAATACCTGCCGATTAACCTTGGGGGATTTATGAAAACACATCGTGCGATGTGCTTACATAACCTTAGAATAATGCTTATGCATCATATTCTTCATTTGAAGCCACACTCAATTCTAATTACTTAACTAATTCAGTAATCAATTCTTAATGTGCTGCCAGTTATCTGTTCTAAACGGTGAAGCCGGCAGGCCTGCATTGTTAAACAAATTTGCTTTATTGGGATTGTCGGCCCAGGCATACCTCACCGCAACGGGATTCGGCACTTTATCGCTCCAGACAATTACTTTGTTGCCGTCAATTTTTGCATTGGCCCACACAAAATGGTGATCGGGACCAGCGATAGCAAAGCCCTCCAACTCGTCATCTCCTTTGGCTTTCATCCCACTGCCGGTATGAGAAAATGTTAGTATAACCTTCTTTCCTTCTTTCTCCATCGATTGATACGACGGGCCGGAATAAACGATATCATCTTCGCCATAAGCCACCTTCTCGGCCGCAAGAGCCAGTCTTTTACCCACGTCTTTTTTATCAAACGGATGAATGTCATTCCATTCCCCGATATCGATGGTAACCGCCATCCCCGTGTTGGACAGTGACAAAGTTTCTCGCTGTGAGTCCCGCAGACGAGCCCAATTGCTCTCAGATGGTTTTTTCTTCGCCTTCAAAAAATTTGGCAATTGTACATATATAAATGGAAAGTCACCTTCATGCCATTGCTCCCGCCAGTTTTTTATCATTGTAGAAAAGAGTTCATGATATTCTTCGGGTTTGGCCGTATTCGATTCCCCCTGGTACCAAATCACCCCTTTGATGTGATAATTTTGCATGGGAGCAATCATTGCGTTATATAATCCACTGGATTTCCACCGGACAAACGTCTGGGATGCAAGAGGATCCATCTTTATCCCAAGATGGAATTTCCATTTCTTTTTCAGATTTATCCATTGGCCGCCGGCGGAAATATCATAGGGTTTGTCCGGTACAAAACCACCTCGTCCGCCTACATTGATAACCCGGGTAACGATAGTGTTTGTACCCTCTTTCAGCACTCCTGCGGGGATATGATAGCGGCGCCGTGGATACTGGTAACTGGTGGATCCGACAAAGGTGCCATTGATAAAAACCGAATCTGCATCAACAATTCGTCCTAGTCTGATCATGGCCGGTTTCCCCACCATCGAAGCCGGCACATCAACTTTTGTCCTGAACCATACCGAACCATTAACATCACCAAGATGGGTATCAGCCCAGTACCCCGGAATTTTCATGGTCTGCCAGTCATCCGTATTAACATCGGGCGCAGTCCAGGGTTTATGAGAGTTGTCATAACCTACGTCCTTCTCTTGCAATTCCTGATACCAATCCTGAGCTCTTTCCCGATCATTACGCTGCACTTTCGCTACATATGCGCTATCCTTAAACTGCTGACTTTCCTGGTAATAATCTGGGAATTTACCTTTCAGAGCATTCTGGCTGATCCAGGCCTGGGCCGGAGAACCACCTACGCTGGCGTTAATGATACCAATCGGAATATGATATTTCTCATAGATATATTTGGCAAAGAAATATGCGGCAGCTGAAAAAGAGCCTACCGTCCTGGGATTGGTACTAACCCATTCTCCGCCGGGCAACTGTTGCTTCGGCCCTTCAAACGAATAATTATGGGGAACGTCGAAATAATGAATCTCGTCGTAATGGGCATTGTCTATTTCATTCTGATAAACCTCTCGAAAGCTGTACATGGTGTGTTCCATATTCGACTGCCCGGAACTAATCCATACATCGCCAACCAGTACATTGTGTAGCGTAATGGCCGTATTATTACCGATAATCATCATTTTGAAGGGCCCGCCGGCATGTAAGTCGGATAATATCAGCTTCCACTTACCATCAGCATTCGTTACAGTGTGATAATTTGCTCCCCTGAAGATGATAGAAATATTTTCCCCCGGCTTGGCCCATCCCCAGATGGGAACTTCCGCATTACGCTGCAAAACCATACCGTCACTTACTAACTTTGGCAACCTCACTTGCCCAAAGACGGATACCGGTATTATTAAAACAGCAAATGCTAAGAGCCTGATTTTTCTACGCATCATAAACCGTCTTTATTTAACATTGATCACTCAATTCCCGAAAAGTCCGCCCCTTGGGTGGCAATATCCGCCACCTGAGGGGAGCTAATAAGCTAGATATACTGATTAATCAGGTTCTCGTAGAACTCCTGGTGACCGCTGATCTGTTCCGGGTCGTCCTGCTCCTCCGCGAGATCCCGTAAATCTTCAAGGCTAAGCTTTCCACCCTCAAAAACCTTTCCATTATCAGAGTCATAAGATGCATAACGCTCTTTTCGAAGTTTCTTATAATCAGAATCCTCTAGAATGGCATACGCTGTTTTCAATGCCCGGGCAAAGATATCCATTCCGCCAATGTGAGCATAAAACAGGTCTTTTAATTCGGTAGAATTTCGACGGATTTTAGCATCGAAATTAATGCCTCCGGTTTCAAATCCCCCATGTTGCAAGATAACCAGCATCGCCTGCGTAACTTCAAAAATATCGGCCGGGAACTGATCGGTATCCCAACCGTTTTGATAGTCGCCGCGATTGGCATCGATGCTACCCAACAATCCGGCATCGGCAGCAACTTGTAATTCATGCTCGAATGTATGCTTGGCAAGAATCGCGTGATTAACTTCAATATTTACTTTAAAATCGTCATCCAGTCCGTATTCACGTATAAATCCGACTACTGTGGAAGTATCGAAATCATATTGATGCTTCATTGGCTCCATGGGCTTTGGCTCGATCAGGAATGTGCCTTCAAACCCATTCCTTCGGCCATAATCTTTGGCCATATGGAGAAACCGGGCCAGGTGATCACGCTCACGTTTCATATCGGTATTTAGCAGCGTTTGATAACCTTCCCGTCCGCCCCAGAACACGTAATTGGAGC
>DATFLI010000220.1:0-2600 GCA_035267805.1 Balneolaceae bacterium
AGTGCCTACCGTATCTCTTTGGTGGTTTATTTACTGGTCGTCGTTAATACATTTTTGGGATTGGTGAGACCTTTCTAATTTCAATATAGTAACGCAAGGACGATCAATAACCCTGAGAAAATCCGACTCATAGGTGAATAATCCGGGCTTAATCTCCGTTGGCAGACTTCAATAAAATTTGCTTATCACTTCCTTCATTTTTCTCTTTTTAATAATCTCTCTTATAATTAAGATATAAACAAAAAAATGAATTAAACCTACCTAAATAGATTCTATCTTCTTGTATATAAGACTAATACGGGTATCAAATGATCAATAGAGTGAAATCGGGGCGCTTTGCGAAGCAATATTACTACAGAAGTACTCCGATTCCCAAATTCTGTAGTAATTTTTCTACTCAAGATTGCGTTGCAGCTTTCGCAGGAAGTGTTTCACACGTCGACGATTAACTCCAAGATCTGAATAACCGACCCGGCTGGCACTTCGAATATGCAGGTATGTTGATTCTGAATCCCGTTTCGTGCATTGAAGGTTAAGGTCATCCTTAAAAAAGAAGACCCTGAAGACGCTTTCAAGCTGATAATTCTTGTTTGAACTGAGTTTTACGGCACCCATATTTTGCAGGGTGGTCTTGGAGGCGGCGAAAACCTTTTTGATGGGCAAAGCTACCTGCTTGGTTAAACGCACACAATTCGGGGAGTCGGGACAGGGCGGCAATGGATTTTGTACCGTTTCGATGCTTGAAATATCCGAAGGCCGGGAGCCGCAACCGTCGAGTAAGGAAATCCCCAAAATAATGATCATAAACAGTCCAGATTTATTCATGGAAAGGCAGAAAATTAATGCATTCGTCAACGCTTCGGGCCACCTTCAAGGTGCTGCGATTTCCGGGTGAGATAAACCCGTTATCCACAGAATGATCAATAAAAGAAATGAGCTGGTCGTAATAGCCGTCAATGTTAAACATAATGACGGCCTTATCGTGCAAATCCAATTGCGACCAGGTGATCACTTCCATCAACTCTTCGAAAGTACCAAATCCCCCCGGAAGCGCAATAAATGCATCTGAAAGTTCGGCCATCATTGCTTTTCGCTCATGCATAGTATCGGTGATGTGAAGAGCCGTTAAATTTCGATGTGCAATCTCAAGATCACTTAAATGTTCGGGAATCACGCCGTGTACACGTCCACCGCGTGACAGCGCTGCATTTGCCACGACATTCATCAGTCCGATGGCCCCACCGCCATAAACTACATCTATATGACTGGAAGCCAAACCGATTCCTAATTTTCGCGCCTGATTGGTAAAAGCGGGGTTTTTGCCCGTACTGGATCCGCAAAATACACAAACACGATTGTTTTTACTCATGCTTTTGCGGTTGACATCATTCGTTGAACAACCTCTTCAATTTTTTCGAGGAAATAGTCGATCTGTTCTATGGTATTATCTTTGCCAAGACTTAGCCGAATGCTGGAGTTTGCAATGTCATCCCCAAGCCCAATGCCTTGCAACACGTGAGACGGCTCCAGCGCGCCGGAAGTGCAAGCTGATCCATTGGAAACGCAAATGCCTTCAACATCCAGATTAAGAAGCAGCATTTCTCCGTCTATGCCGCCCCCGTGCTCATCAATAAATGAAATGTTGATGATATGAGGAACACCATTTTTGGGATCTCCATTGATCCGATAAATGGATCCGAATTTTTTGTCGAGGCCGGTGATAAGACGTTGCCGCAGCTTTTGAAAATGTTTTTGATGCTCTTCCATTTCGTTGACGCATATTTCCAATGCTTTGGCCAGGCCGATGATACCCGGTACATTTAGCGTTCCCCCACGGCGACGTCGTTCCTGGGATCCGCCGTGCATCCACGGCAACCAGGGTGAAGCGTGACGCATATACAGTACTCCAATACCTTTCGGGCCATAAATTTTGTGCCCGCTGATGCTTAAGAAATCGACTCCAATATTATTCACATCCACCGGAATTTTGCCAACACTTTGAACCGTATCCGAATGAAAAGGGACGTTGTGTTCCCGGCATACGTTGCTAATTTCTTTTAGCGGATTGACGGAGCCAATTTCATTATTTACATGCATTAGAGAAACCAATGCGGTATTATCATTAATGGCTTCAGCGACTTTTTCCGGATGGATGATACCTTTGGAATTCGGTTCTACATAGACCGGTTTTGCGCCCTGACGTTTTAAAGCCTCTGCCGAATGAAGCACGGCATGATGTTCGATAGGAGAGGTAATAACTTCCGTATTTCCCGTTGCCTGAACCACCCCTTTGATGGCCGAGTTGTCACTTTCAGTACCTCCGCTTGTAAAAATGATCTCGGCAGGTTCGGCTCCCAAAATCTCGGCAATTTGTTCGCGTGCTTCTTCAACAGCAACTTTAGCATTATTGCCCAGCTGATGTGCAGAATTGGCATTTCCATAATGTTCTGTGAAATAGGGCTTCATTGCATCAAACACACGCTCATCTACGGGAGTAGTAGCTGCGTGATCAAAATAAACGGTATTCATAACCTCCTTAGTTAAATAATGCAGATATCATCGGTATAAGATATTTAAGAATGCTCAGAAAAACAGGGTAT
>DATFLI010000221.1:0-2088 GCA_035267805.1 Balneolaceae bacterium
TTCCTGTGCGCTGATAAGATCTTCATCAGGCAAACGATCATAGAAATTAGTATTTGATTCCTTGTCGTAGTTTGAACTAACGTCCACGAACCGTTTTTGTTTTCTTAAATAATCAATTGTTGCATTATGGGCGATACGCATGACCCAGGCAATCCATTTACCCTGTTCGTTATACGTGTCATCCATCTTGGTGATGACCTTAGTGAAGGTTTCCTGGAATATATCGTCTGCGATCTCTCCACTGCCAACCATGCTGTAGATATACGAATATATCTTGGTTTGATGGCGATTCATCAACTCACTGAAAGCTTGTTCGTCGCCATTCTGACGGTAAAAACGAACCAGATCTTTGTCATCCAGTTGCTTGTACTTAGTACTAATGTGATTTGATTGTTCTAACTTCATAATATCCTCACGCCTGATTTAAGAAATTTTAGTCGGCGATGCAACTAATATTTACTAATTAGATGCATTTTATTGACCCTATCTTACATCAGAACAAATTTTTAATTTTAAGAAGTCCATATTCCGTTTATTTCTATAACTGATTACGGACAAATTTATTCTTTGTTCCATAGAATTAATCAATTGCCGAATTAAATCGTCACTTACATATTAAATTCTTTAACATTGCTTGTATATCACATGTTAATGTGAGTTCTACATCCTGCATTTAATTCAATAAATGTCATTCCGAATCCCGTTTTCTTGGGATGAGGAATCTCAAAAGTCTCTAAGGACAAGCCCAAGAAATAGTAATTGACAGTATCAACGTTTGAGATCCCTCACATACTTTCGGGATGACCTCAACCTGTTAAAAAAATTATGTCATCTTAAACTTTTTTTAGGATCTAATTTACAATTGTTGCATACAGCTGCTGAAACAATACTGAATCAAGTTCAGCACGGTGGTTCAGCACGACATGTAAGTTTTTCGAAAAACTCATTCTTCTTCGGAATGATGAAAATACTCATAAATCCGTTGGCCGGTTACATCTCCCGCTTCGTTTTGCAAATCCTCGAGAGATTGCTCGCGGACGGCTTTCACCGATCCGTATTTATTGAGCAATTTTTGTGCCGTCTTTTTCCCAATTCCATCGATTTGTGTCAATTCTGTCTTTATCGTGCGCTTGGCCCGTTTATTCCGATGAAAGGTGATGGCAAAGCGATGGGCCTCATCCCGAACCTTCTGCAATAATTTCAGGGCCGATGACTTTTTTGGTATCATAATGGCATCCGACTTACCCGGCACAAACACTTCCTCCAATCGCTTGGCAAGACCGATAATCTCACATTCACCGTAAAAACCAATATCCTGAAGCGCAGCCACGGCACTGCTAAGCTGTCCTTTTCCCCCGTCCACTACGATCAGATCCGGAATCTGCTGTTTTTCATCCATCACCCGCTTATAGCGACGGCTAAGTACTTCTTTCATGGAGGCAAAATCGTCCGGCCCCTTCACCGTTTTAATATGAAATCGTTTGTACTCGCTTTTCTTGGGTCGAGCATCTACAAAACAAACCATCGAGGCCACCGGATCAGACCCCTGCAGGTTTGAGTTATCAAAACACTCGATCCGTCGCGGCAGTCGTTGCAAGTCTAACTGCTCTTTGAGTTCTTTTACCGAATGAGGAATATGATCCCTGGCGGCTTTTTCTTTCTCAAGCTTCCGCTCTCCCAATAATAATTTTGCATTCGAAAGAGCCATGCGAATCATTTTGGCTTTTTCGCCGCGCTGTGGGACATGTATCCTAACCTTCTTTCCGCGTTCTTCCCACAGGTACTGTGCCAGCGGCTCTTCATTCACCAGCTCGTCACTTGTATAAACTTCATCGGGAATGGCCCCGGCAAATTGTCCCGTATAATAATCTTCTACAAACGACTGCAGCATCTCTCCATTCTCCAAGTGCTCAATATTTTTGAGGAACCGGTGGAATTTACTGATCAACTTTCCTTCACGCACTTTAAAGAGTACGCCGCAAGCCTCGTTGATTTCTTCATCCACATGGATGGCAAACAGATCGCGATCGACCTTCTTGTCAGCCACCATCTTCATCTTTTCGCTGTATCGTTTGACGGCCTCAATAC
>DATFLI010000222.1:0-7103 GCA_035267805.1 Balneolaceae bacterium
AAGCCGGAAATATTCTATACATTACAATTCCTGATATGGGGAGAATCCGAATATTCAAGGCTGAATTTGAATGAAAAAATTTTCTATGAAAAGACTGGTCCTGTTTCTTGCGATTTTATGTTATGGCGTTAACCTATCTTACGGGCAAACGTCGTTTATGGCGGATGACAGCGTTGCTGTCTTTTACCCGGCTCATTTTGATTCTTCCGGCACCCTGCCTTCGCTTATTTTTGACAAACCACTGGAATCCAAGGGAGCAGTACCGGCAAATTGGAGCATCCGTCCCGATTTTCAGACGAAAGACGGAAAGCCGGTTGTTAGCATTAAATACCCCGAAAATGCGGATTTATACGGGACGGGAGAAGTGACCGGTCCACTCCGCAGAAATGGCACGAAAGTAACGCTTTGGAACACCGATAATTACGAGTATGGCAAAGCGAATGGCAGGCGACTTTACCAGTCTCACCCATGGGTAATGGGCGTTCGAGCAGACGGTTCTTCTTTTGGGATCATTGCCGACAATACCTGGAAGCAGCAGTTTGATCTGTCGGATCCGATTACCGTTACTTCCGAAGGCCCTGCTTTTCGGGTGATTGTCATCGAACGAGAAACACCACAAGCTTTACTTAAGGCACTGGGAAACCTGACCGGAACTATGGAACTGCCGCCGTTGTGGACCCTCGGCTATCAGCAATCCCGCTATACCTATACGCCGGACACCACCGTTCGCAACATAGCCCAAACATTTCGAAAAAAGCAGTTGCCGGCCGATGTGATCTGGATGGATATCGACTACATGCAGAACTACAAGATTTTTACCTTTGATTCCACGGCTTTCCCTCATCCCCAAAAATTAAACGATTACCTGCACTCCCTGGATTTCAAATCGGTATGGATGATTGACCCCGGGGTGAAAAAGGAAAAGGGATACGATATTTATGACCAGGGTACGGCCGGCAATCAGTGGGTACTGAATAAAAACAGGGATCCGTTTGTCGGTAAGGTTTGGCCGGGCGATTGCGTGTTTCCCGATTTCACGCGTCCCGCCACTCGTGACTGGTGGTCCGGCCTGTACCGGGATTTTATGGCCAAAGGAATGGATGGAGTTTGGAATGACATGAACGAGCCTTCGGTATTTGACGGTCCCGGCGGCACGATGCCCATCGACAATATTCACCGTGGAGGCGGCGGGTTACCGAAAGGTACGCATTTGCGCTATCACGATGTGTACGGAATGCTGATGGTAAAGGCTACACATAAGGGTATCCTGGAAGCCAACCCGGATAAACGTCCTTTTGTACTATCGCGATCTAATTTTTTGGGCGGACAAAAGTATGCGGCTACCTGGACCGGCGATAATAATTCCAGCTGGAATCATTTTGAGATGTCCATCCCGATGATCTTAAATCTGGGGCTTTCAGGTCAGCCATTTAGTGGAGCAGACATTGGTGGATTCACCGGGAATACTACACCACAGCTGCTGGGTAACTGGATGGCCGTCGGTGCTTTTTATCCGTTCTCGCGAAATCACTCAGCCAAGGGAACGGATCGCCAGGAACCATGGCAGAAAGGCAAGCGAATAGAAAATGTGGCCCGTACCGCGCTCGATCGCCGGTACCGCCTGATGCCTTATCTCTATACATTGTTCAGAGAAGCCTCTACCACAGGCCTGCCTGTCATGCGTCCGGTCTTTTTTGCGGACGTGGATGATCCTTCATTGCGAAGTGAAGATCAGGCCTTCATGCTTGGATCGGATTTGTTAATCGTGCCCAAATGGGCAAATAATCCGGCTTTGCCGAAAGGGGAATGGCGCAAAATTCACATCATGAGTAAGAAACAGGAAACGGATAGCTACCAGCCGGATATCCACATTCGGGACGGTGCCATTGTGCCGATCAGTAATTTGATTCAGAGCACTGAGCAGTTCAGTACTGACTCATTGTCGCTGGCTATTTCTTTGGATAAAAATGGGCAGGCAACCGGCAAGCTGTACGATGACGCCGGCGATGGTTTTGCATATAAAGATGGCGAATATGCTGTTTGGCAATTTAAAGCAACGAAACAGCCGGGAAGTGTTTCGGTCACAGCCCAAAAGGTGGGTGGCAAGTTAAGTGAAGATCCCAAAACCTTTAAGGTAATTCTTTATACCGATAAGGGCGTGGTTGAGAGCCATTGGCAAAAAGGCAATAGTATAACTGTTGCGCTAAAAAGGCCTTGAGTTTATGAGCAAGTGACTAACTTTTCTTATCCTAAATGGATATCGCAGGACCTTATAATATGCGGGTTAAAACCAATTGATTTCAACCTCAGGCCTGGCGGAAATCATTAGCAAAGAAATGTACATTTTTTTGTACAGGAGAGATAATTGAGCAGCGTTTATCAATTAGTGCTAAATATTTGCCTTCATTTTAGGGACTATCATATATTCCTATATTCATTTTATATAAGCACAAAAATTTGATCTTTAACTACCTGTTTCCGTAATTAAATTTAGTTCTTAACACAGTGGTGAGGGAAGCTTGCAATATATGAATGAGAGATATTGTCAAGCTATCGTTACTGTTCATTAAAATATTTTTCGTTATGGCTGAAGAGAATTCCGATCATTCTACACCAGAGGAATATCCTCCCAAAGGAGATGGTACAATAGGGAATCCCAAAGTCGATCAGAAAGTTTCTGTGGATGATTATAAACCCAAGGGAACATTAACACTGGCTCTTATCTATTTTTTGATCGTGGTACTGATGTGGATTTTCATGTACTTTGGTGAGTTTGCCAATCACGGACCTTCGATCATGAACTGACAATTCAAAACAGAATCCAATGCATATACATAAATTTGAGCGATTTTGGATTCAACTGGCGTTTGTAACCATCGCTTTTTTCATTGCAACGGTTGTCTATGGATTTGTTGGAATGAATTTAAAAGTAATTGGCGCGAACAAAAAAGTTGATGCCCAACACCTGGAAAATACCGAATTCAATCATCCCGGAGTTAAAAAAAGTACTAGCGGCGTTGCCAAGTATGATGTATACGTCAAAGCAATGCAATTTGCTTATCAGCCTGGATCGGGAACGCCCATCACTGTTCCTGCGAATACTAAAATCACGTTTCATATTACCAGTGTCGATGTAATTCACGGGTTTGAAGTTGTAGGGACCAATTTAAACACGATGGTAATCCCCGGAGAGGTCTCCAAGTTTACGACTATTTTTCCCGAACCTAAATCGTATGGAGTAATTTGCAACGAATATTGCGGTCCTGCCCACCATGTGATGCAGGGAAAAATCAACGTAATTCCGAAATCCGAGTTTGACGAAAAATATCTCGTAAAATGACATTTCTTAAAAAGTATCCCAGGGCGGCTAAAGTCGCGAAAGCAAATTTTATCGTAGCATTTATTGCATTAACAATCGGTGGTACGTTCGGCTTAATTCAAGCTTTACACCGTACAGACATATTCCGGGGAATTATTAATTCCGGTCAATATTACACGATACTTACGGGTCACGGAGTGCTTTTAGCGCTCATTTTCACCACGTTTTTTATCATGGGGCTTTTTGTTTGGGGCGTAACAAGGAGCCTGGAACGGGAACCGGAAAACCTAACCTATACATGGACATGGTTTTGGCTGATGGTGGTTGGGCTGGTGCTGGCTGCATTTACCATTCTGGCCGGATTGGTGCCCGGTAGTTCCATTCGTGCTGCGGTTCTTTACACATTCTATCCGCCATTGCAGGCTCACCCGCTTTTTTATATAGGGCTGGCCCTGGTGATTGTCGCATCATGGATGGCCGGGGCTGATTGGTTTCGCTCCTACTTGAAATGGCGCAAAGAGCATCCTACCGAACGTATTCCTCTCCTCACATACATGACATTATTTACCATGCTCATGTGGTATATCTGTTCATTTGGCGTGGCATTCGAAGTGGTGGTCATGTTGATACCCTGGTCTCTTGGATGGGTAACCAATATTGATCCATTACTGCCGCGTACGTTGTTTTGGTATTTCGGACATGCGCTTGTTTATTTCTGGCTGTTGCCTGCTTACTACGTTTGGTATGCCATCCTGCCTAAATTTTCGGGGGGACGTTTGTTTAGTGATTCTATGGCCCGTGTCGTTTTTATTATTTTCCTGATCCTTTCAACCCCGGTTGGATTTCATCACCAGTATGCCGATCCCGGTATTTCAGTTGGATTTAAATTCTATGCTATGGCTGCAACATTGTTGCTTTTACTGCCCAGTTTAATAACCTTCTTTACCGTTATCGCCAGCATGGAACACGGGGCTCGTCAGCGAGGTGGAAAAGGATACCTGGCTTGGCTGGGTAAACTACCCTGGGACAATCCGCCCTTTGTCGGGTGTGCGTTGGCAGGTATCATGTTTGCCGCGGGTGGTTTTAGCGGGATTATCAATGCGTCGATGAATATCAATATTATGATCCACAATACCTTGTGGGTGCCGGGACACTTTCACCTGACGGTTGGAACAGCGGTGGCACTCACATTTATGGCCGTCAGCTACTGGCTGATTCCCCAGCTTACCGGTAGGAAATTGAAGCATAAAACACTGGCACTTATTCAGCCATATGCCTGGTTTTTGGGGATGACGCTGATGTCAAATGCCATGCACCGGGGCGGGCTGGCGGGTATTCCCCGGCGAACAGCCGAACCAACTTATTCCGGATTTAAATTTCATGCAGTCTTTGGCAGCATTGGTGAGATAAAATGGCAGATCGCCATTGGGGCTACAATTTTGACGATCTCCCTGTTTATGTTTATCTGGGTTATTACGGCTACCTGGTGGAAAGGGGAAGAATCCGAACAGCCGGTTGACGAAAGTATACCGGAACCACTATCGGGTGCGGAATATACCCCTGCCGTACTTGATAATATTAAGCTTTGGTTAGCTTTGGCAATTATCCTGGTGATTTTGGCTTATTCATTCCCGCTTTGGGATATGATCAAAGACGGTCTTTTTTCTCCGGGTGTACCGCCGCGGCCGGCTTAAATTGATAAAAAATCCTGCCTAAAAAGATATGCAATTACAAATGCCGGTTGCATATCTTTTAGCAGCTTGAGAAACAAGATTTTTAAATTGCCAATCACTAATTATGCCAGAGGAGTCGCCCCAAAATAACGAATCATCTAATTCCCCGAATTACTTGGTTCGAGTTCTTTTAATCGTAGCGATTGGTATTCCAGTCATTCTCGAGTTTCTGACCTTTTTTAACTTGATCAAGTTTCGGCTTTGGGATGAAAGTAGCCCATCCAAACAGGAACAAGTGCAAACAACCGAAAAACACGCGCACGAATTTTCTATCGGAGATACTCTGCTTGTCGATTCTCCAATGGTACTTACTCTTGAAGACCTACGCATAAATGTAAATCCCGAGACATGGAAGCTAGAGGTTAAGCTCCGGGCAATAGGCACCTCAAAAGATTTTAAGTTTAGTATAGACAGTTTACGATTGGAGAATGGGATGACCGTTCCTGTTAAAGAAATATCTGAGCAAGAGAGCGAAAATGAGTCCGGCTATCGGGAGATTGAAGGAGAATGGACCATCCCGAATCGTGAAGTACCCAGTGATCTTTTTGTGACTGTTTATCGAAAGATATCTGCCGATTCAACCAGCAAAATTCACAAGCGATTTCCCATTACAAAGCCTATCGTTCGTTATAATAATTAGTAGCGGGCATTTTGCTTTCCCACTCCTTGGTAATTATAAACTTAGGCTAATTGTATCCTCCGCGAAGAATTAGCAACTACCAGTAAGCTACTCCCTGCCATAGCCAAAGCGGCAAACAGTGGATTAATGAGTCCCGCGATAGCCAGGGGTATTGTGGTGAAGTTATACAAAAAAGCCCATCCCAAATTTTGTCTTATACGTAATTTAGTCTGTTTGATTGCACGGAAAGCTCCGAGAATCTGTGTAAGTTCATCGCCGGGAATGACGATTTGTGAAGATTCTGCAGCAATGGCCGTTAAGTTCCCAAAAGCAATGCCCAGATCGGCTTCTGCCAGCGCCAGTGCATCGTTACTGCCATCGCCAATCATTGCAACAGATCCTAATTTTTTAAGCTTATTGATAATTTCGGTTTTGGATTCGGGACGCGCCCCGGTGAACAGGTAATCGGGTTGTAATTTTTCACGTATCGGACGTACTGATTCTTCGGTGTCTCCGGTTATGATGGCAATTTTCTTATTTTCATTATGTAATGAGTGAACAAAAGTCTCTGCTTCTTCCCGCAGCCTATCACCAATCACCAATATGCTTTGCACCTCTCCTGCCCATGCTACTCCGGTGGGTACATGACCATTTCGGCGAGCTGTATTAATTTTTTCCCATTGATCATTTGAAATCCTATGTCCTTGTTCTTGTAGCCATTCAGGTTGACCAACGAAAACATTATTTTCATTTACTATTCCACTGATACCGGAGGAATAGCTGTGAAAGTTTTTTACGGCATAATTGTTTTTTGGATTGTCTGTGGTGAAGGCCTCGGCCAGGGGATGCGAGGAGTATTGTTCCAGGGCACGTGCATAGGAAAGGGCACGATCATTAGGTCCTCCATCCAATAATTTCATGTGTCCTGTGGTTAGGGTGCCGGTCTTGTCAAAAGCAAGGATGTCGGCATTGCCCTTTTCTTCGAATATCGCCCCGGTCTTAAAGATGATGTTCTTTTTTAATGAGTCCCGCAGCCCGGATGCTACCGCCAGTGGGGTGGCAAGTCCCAAAGCGCATGGACATGAAACGATAAGCACAGCCAGGGAGGAAAGCATGGATGATGTAAAGCTCGATCCTGCGGAAAGGTGATAAACCAGTGTCGCGGCAGCAAGACCCAAAACTGTAGGTATGAAATAGGCAGATATCCGGTCGGCAAGCCGTTGTTTGCCGGAGTGGCTGGCCTGTATATCCCACATCAAGCGAATCATCCGGTCGATGGTGCTTTCAATTTCGGGACCAATTTTGATCGTAAGAGCATTTTGGGTAAGGATGGTGCCGCTGATTACCTTGTCGCCCGGGTGCTTTGATACCGGCAGTGATTCGCCTGTAAGCAGTGCTTCATTTACAACGCCTTCGCCTTCCACGATCTTAC
>DATFLI010000223.1:0-3306 GCA_035267805.1 Balneolaceae bacterium
CAGTTTTATTTGATATATTGTGGTGAAAATTCTAAAAAAGCTAATTATACTCATTTATGTCTGACAATAACGATCGCGAAAAAGCACTGGAGATGGCCATTGGCCAAATTGAAAAGCAGCACGGAAAAGGCACCATCATGCGGCTTGGAGATGAAGCCACTAAAAATGTACCCAGCATCTCCACCGGCTCTATTATGGTCGATTACGCCCTTGGCGTCGGCGGTATCCCGCGGGGACGTGTAACCGAAATTTATGGCCCCGAAGCCAGCGGTAAAACGACCCTTGCACTTCATGTTATTGCTGAAGCACAAAAAGCCGGCGGATACGCCGCCTTTATTGATGCCGAGCACGCTTTCGATCCCCGATATGCCAAAAACCTGGGCATTAATACCGACGAACTGCTTGTCTCCCAGCCCGACAGCGGCGAACAAGCCTTGGAAATCACCGAAACACTCATCAGATCCGCTGCGCTCGATGTCATTGTTGTGGATTCAGTTGCTGCCCTTGTCCCGCGCGCTGAACTTGAGGGTGAAATGGGCGACGCTCACGTAGGTCTGCAGGCCCGGCTGATGTCGCAGGCAATGCGCAAAATTACAGGGATCATCAACAAAACACGCACATCCGTTATTTTTATCAACCAGATTCGCGAAAAAATTGGAGTCATGTTCGGTAATCCCGAAACCACTTCCGGTGGTCGCGCATTGAAATTTTATTCTTCCGTACGGATGGATATCCGGCGTATTGGTTCTCTAAAACAGGGCGATGACGTGGTCGGCAACCGTACCAAAGTGAAGGTTGTAAAAAATAAGGTTGCCCCTCCCTTTAAAGTTGTAGAATTTAACATCATGTACGGTAAAGGTATTTCGCGGATGGGAGAAATTCTGGATATGGCCGTGGAATGCGACATCATCGAAAAGCGAGGCAGCTGGTATCGTTATGACGGTGAACCAATCGGACAGGGTACCGACAACGCAATCGAATTTCTAGAGTCGGATCCCGAACTCACAGATAAGATTGAGAAACAAATCCGCCAAGATATGGGATTGGTCGATGCCGAAGATGCCAATGAAAATGGCCAAGAAGAAGATTCCGAGGATTCAGACGAAGAATAATTATGGCTGATGAGGAGGAACATCATCTTCCCGGAGTTATCACTTCTATCTCCATCCAAAAAAACAATAAGGAGCGTTATTCTATTTTTGTAGATGAGGCGTTTTTAATGGGCATTGCCGAACAGACGCTCCTTGAATTTAATCTGACTAAGGGTGTTGAGATAACGCCCAAATTGTTTCGAAAACTACAGCGTGAGGAAGGCCGGTTTGCTGTCAAATCATACTTGATAAAACTGCTCGGCCGGCGTGATCACGCGCGTAAAGAATTACTTACAAAAGCTATTCGAAAAGAGTATCCTAAAGAAGTTATTGATGATGTGCTTAATGAGCTCGAACAAAAGGGATATATTAACGATGCCGGTTTTGCAGAAAAATTCGCATCTGACAAGAGCCGTCTGAACAAATGGGGCCCCCACAAGATCAAAGCTCATTTATTTAAAAAGGGAATCCCAAAGAGTGTAGCCGAAGAAAGCATCCGAAAAGCTTTTGAAGAGGAAAATCTGGAAGAGACGTTTTTAAATTTGGTTTTAAAACATAAAAGACGCTTTTTGAGAGAAGAGGATGAGTATAAGCGTCGTAAAAAGATTTTTGACCATTTGGCCAGAAAAGGATACCGGTCATCCGACATTTATAAACACCTGGATACGTTAATGAAGGCGATTAAACAATGAAAAATATCACCCTGGAAAAAGTTGTGAAGTCAGTCTTGGCGCTGGCAGGCATTACCATACTGGGGTTGGTGTTGTACTACTACGGCACATTGGTGGGATATGCCATAGTAGCTATGATTTTCAGTTATCTTCTGGACCCGTTGGTAAATCGTATGCAGTCGGCCGGTATGAATCGCACCCTCGCAATTACACTCACTTTAAGTGCACTGATTCTCATCCTGATTTGGATTTCGACTAACATTATACCGATTGTTGCCAACCAAATGGTAGAGCTGGCCGCTCAACTGAAGGTTCAGAATATCGAAGTTATTGCACACCAGATTGAACAGCACTTAACCGCCCGTTTCACTTTCTTACCCAAAGGCTTCCTCAGTGACAACCTCACTCAAATGGCTCGTGAATTATTTGACGTAGGCGAATTACCCTCAGCATTAAGTAATATTATCGGCATTTTCACTAATATTTTTTCTGCAACACTTATCATTCCTTTTGCCACGTTCTTTTTCCTGAAGGACGGTACAAAAATACGACGGGATATTCTGCAGCTGGTCCCAAATAAATATTTCGAAACCACTCTTAGTCTTATTGACAAGATTGAAACGCGGCTGGGCGTTTACTTCCGCAGTGTAATGCTGCAAAGTTTTATAGTGGCATTTACGTCTTGGGTGGGCCTAACTGTAGTAGGGCTCAATAATGCACTTTCTGTTGGTATCGCCGTCGGGATTGCTAATTCTATTCCGTATTTCGGTCCCATCATCGGATATATTCTTTCTATTATTGTCTCAATTATAGAAGTAGGTAATTTTTCGCTCGTAATCCCCTGTATGCTTGCTATACTGATGGTGCAAATGCTCGACAACCTGGTACTACAGCCTTTAATTTTTTCGCGTTCCGCCGATATGCATCCTGTTGCCATCCTGTTTATTATTATGATCGGCGCAGAAACCGCCGGTATACTCGGCATGTTGATTGCCATCCCCATTGCCACAATCATAAAAATTACCATTAATCAGGTTAGCTGGAGCCTGAATAATTATTATGTTTTCAGGAGTAGTGCCACGGAATCCTAAAAAAGGTGAAATCGGCTCTAATCTGTAATCTTTTTTACTTATCTTTGCGAGCCAACACGTAAAAATTTTACTCGCTCCTTTACTTTGATTAATATTGTCGTTTTTGCCTCGGGATCTGGCACTAATTTTCAATCTATTATCGATGCGGTTGAGGACGGCCGAATCAATGGTCGTATTTGCGGACTAATAACCAATAAGTCTGACATCACTGCGATTGAAAGGGCCAAAAACCATAAAATTGAACACCGTGTATTGAAACCTTCGGATTTTGAAACGGAAGGTGATTACACGCGGGAGTTGTTAAAGCAACTTGAAAACTGGAATACGGATTTGATTGTGCTGGCCGGTTATATGATCAAAATACCGGTCAAAGTGATTGACAATTATGAAGGACGAATTATCAATATTCATCCCTCACTGCTACCCAAATATGGGGGCAAGGGATTTTATGGG
>DATFLI010000224.1:0-4710 GCA_035267805.1 Balneolaceae bacterium
GGCTATAGGTATCTCCAAAGAAGAAGACGGAAAATTCACCTTCAGCAATAATATTTTGCATGAAGGGTTGAATCAAAAAGGGCCGGTTATTGAAGGTATCCAGTAAGGTATCGATATAGTTAATACTATCGGATCGGTTAATCCAAAACGTATCATCAGCCCCGGCGCTAACGGTTGGTTTGATTATGATTTCGGATGTTTGTAATCGTTGGAAATATTGGTCGATCTGATCCTTCTCGAAATGAGTGCCCCACAGACTGGGTACAATCTCGATTCCTCGTTCTTGAAGATCTTTGAGGTACGTTTTATCAATATTCCATTTTACAGTTTCCAGACTATTTTCGAGATGTGCCGAGGAATTTTCTATTTCTTCGAGTGTGTTCAGAAATGCCTTTGGTGCCTGTTGATAATCCCAGGAACTGCGAATTATTACAGCTTCATACCGGTTCCAATCAATGAGTTTGTCTCTCCAGGAAACCTCTGTTGCAGACCATCCCAATGATTTCATGGGATCAAAAAGTAAATAATCATAGCACTCGAAGTCATCGAGATTATCCATCGACAGGAATGCACAGCTTTTCATCTTAAATATCGAATATCTTACGTTGGAATTTCGAGACCCAATATACGGGGATGAAACGGTTGCGCAAAGTTAAGATCTGCAAATAAAAAAGCCTCAAATCGTTAACGATTTGAGGCTCCTTAATTTCCGTATCTAAAAAATTACCTGTGACTATAACGGTTCCTGTTGCTTCCGCGGTTGCCGCTTTCTTTGGGTCGTGCCTGGTTAACTTTTACAGCACGGCCATCAATTTCAGCACCATTCAATTCATCGATTGCAGCTTGAGCATCATCGTCGTCATCCATCTCTACAAAGGCAAAACCTTTGGAACGGCCGGTTTCTCTGTCTTTGATAACTTTGGCGGAGTTTACCTCACCAAATTCTTCAAAAATTTCCATCAAATCTTGATCTGAAACCCCATAAGAGAGGTTTCCTACGTAAATATTCATCTCGTCATTCAATTGATTTAAGTTAAAGGAAGGAGGTCGGTTTTACCTTTTATCAGCCTAAGGTGAGTCGAGGTAAAATACTATTCCACACATCCCGTAAAAGAATATTACGCTTATTCCTAAGAAAAAAGAAATTAATTATTTAAAACTTTATGGCTACTCAAGCATTTGTACATGTACAGATGGTCATGGAATTCCTGATTATAGTGGATTGCATTAGGGATTCGGCCGCCTTCCAGGAAATTATATTTTTTAAGCAGCCCAATGCTGGGTTCATTATCACCCACAAGAATGGCAACCATAATCCGATAATGGGATTCGGTGCTAAAATCTATGGCCTGTTGCATCAGTTGGGATCCAATGCCATGGCCATGATAGTCATAGTGAACGTAATAGCTTACCTCAACAACCTCGTCTAGTGCCTGGCGGTCAGATCTATACTCCGATATGGAAATCCATCCGAGCACTTTTTCATTTTTTATAAAAACAAAAATTGGGTACCGGTCGGCAGGATGTTCATAAAACCAAGTTTGGCGCTCATCCATTGGAAAAACATTGGTGTGAGCGGTACGTAAGCCGTCTTTTACAGCCTGATTGTAAATATCATTTATGGCACGAAGATGTTCCCGGGTAGCTAGAGTAATCATGTAAGTATTTGATTCCCATTTAATTATGGGCGAAACTGTTGATCAGCATCTAGCATTCAATAAATTAAAAGCTAGTTAACCTTTGATCGGTTTTTCTTTTCAATTTCCTGGCGGCGCGTGCATGTATCGATATCTTCACAGGCCCCGAAAAAGTGAAGAGAGTGACCTGAAATACTGAAATCATGAATTTTTTCCATCATGGTTTTTATTTCCTGAATCCGTGGATCGCAGAATTCCAGGACGGCGCCACATTCTTTACAAATGATATGATCATGCTGCTGGTAGGCATAAGCACGCTCATAGTAATATTGATTTTTCCCAAATTGCTGGCGTTGCACCAATCCGCACTCAACAAGTAAGTCAAGCGTGTTATAAACGGTTGCTCTTGATACACGAGTTCCTGCATCTTTCATGTTGAAGAAGATATCGTCTGCATCAAAATGGCCGTCGGCACGATAAATCTCTTCAAGCACCATAAATCGTTCGGGAGTTTGGCGCTGATTATGTTCTTTCAGGTAGGAGCTGAAAATCTCCTTGACCAGATCAATTGTTTCTTCTTTAGCTGGATGAGCCATGAAATTAATTTTTCTTTTAATATAAGGAATTGGTATCCCTAAAAAAACATAGGGGAGAATGTAATAAATGAGTTAAGATTAAGGTACTAACCATTCATTGTGCTGAATTTTCGATTCAGAATGTTATATTCGGTCATATTGTATTATAGGGTGATTAGCACTTTGATGGCGTCAATAGTAATTAACAAACAATCTATGCCAACAGTTGTAGCTTTTGAAACATTAACGGAGTTATTTCTCAACCTACAAAAGAAGTACGAGGGAACCCAAAATACGGCATTTGCACGAAAGCCGGCAACGGATGCTCCCTACGAGACCATTACATGGGATCAGGTTGGAGAGGATGCCCATACATTGGCGGCATATTTAATTGAACACGGTATTGAGGCCGGCGACCGTGTAGCTATTCTCAGTGAAAATCGCTACGAATGGTCCGTTGTGGATTTGGCCTTGCAGCTGATAGGTGGGATAAATGTATCGCTGTATACTTCATTACCTGCCAAGCAATGCGAATACATCCTCCGGAATTCCGAAGCCAAGATATTTTTTGTTTCAACCGGCATTCAATTGAAGAAGGCACGCGAAGTGTATGAAAATTGTGAAAATCTTAAGCAGGTTATCGCTTTTGATCAGCCGAATATAGAAAGTTATCTGGATGATCCGTACGTCACCCTCTTTGAAAGAGTGATGGCGGAGGGCCTCAAGTTGTTGCCGGCTAAGCAGCAGGAAATTGAAGAGCGGTCTCAAGCTATTACACCGGAAGATTTAGCAACCCTCATATATACCTCGGGAACCACCGGAAAGCCAAAGGGCGCGATGCTTACTCATCGTAATATTGTGAGCAACATCAAAGCGGCACACCAACAAATTGATATTTCAGAAGATGATCGTGCCTTGTCATTTTTGCCGCTTTGTCATTCGTTTGAGCGGACTGCAGGTTATTATGCTATGATGGCCGGTGGCGCAGAAATCTACTACACCGAAAGTGTGGATACGGTTGCTAAAAATATGACCGAAGCGCACCCTACCATTATCATGAGCGTGCCTCGATTATTTGAGAAAATTTATAATCTGGTTAGCAAAAGCGTGGAAGAAGGGACAGCCGTTAAGCAGAAGATCTTTAATTGGGCCCAAAGCGTTGGCAAGAAATATTCCAAGGGCAAGCGCGGATTCACTGCCATTCAAAAAAAATTAGCCGATAAGCTGGTTTTTGACAAGCTGAAAGAAAGAACGGGCGGACGTATTCGTTTTTTTGTATCAGGAGGGGCCGCTTTGCCTGCCGAAATTGGTCAATTCTTTATGTCGGCCGGTCTTCATATTATTGAGGGATATGGACTTACTGAAACTTCGCCGGTGATCTGTTGTAATACATACGGGGATGAGGAAATGGGCACGGTTGGAAAAGTGTTGCCCGGTGTTACGGTTGCGATTCAGCGATTGGAAGACAATAAAATAATTACTGAATTAAGCGGAGAAGATTATCCGACCGATCATACCTCCGAACCCGGAGAGATTTTGGTTAAAGGTCCCAACGTGATGAAAGGCTATTGGAAAAATGATGAAGCCACCCGTGAAATGATTGATGACAAAGGGTATTTACATACCGGTGATGTCGGTCGATTTGTTGATGGGAAGTTGCAAATCACCGATCGTATCAAGCATATGATTGTGAATGCCGGCGGTAAGAACATTTATCCGGGACCGATTGAGGATTTGTTCAAAACAAGTAAGTGGATCGATCAGTTGGTGGTAGTCGGTGAACGCCAGCCGTATATGGCAGCTCTAATCGTACCTGATTTTGAGGTACTGGAACAATATGCCAAGTCAGAGGGCATTCATTACGATTCGATTAAAGATCTTGTAAAAAAAGATCAGATACAGGATATCTATCGACGAGAAATTCGAAGCTATTCCAAAGAGTTGGCATCCCACGAAAAGATTCGGGATTTTAGAATTGTTCCACAGGAATTTACGGTTGAATCCGGCGAATTAACGCCCACGCTTAAGATAAAGCGGCGTATTGTTGAGGATAAATATCATCACTTGATCGAAGAAATCTTCGCCGAAGCGGCTTAAATTAATCTTAAATTATTATTGCTCTGTTATGTTGTATCAAATTTTTCTTTGGATTCATACTATTTCATATATCTCCTGGCTAATTGCTTTTGTGCTGAGCGTCTTTTTTGCTACTAAAATTCGAGCCGAGCAGGATGCGGTCAAAAAGCGCAAGTATATGCGTTCTGAACGTCTGGCAACCAGTATTGGCGCACATGTGGGAGCGTTGGGTATTCTGATTTCCGGTCCGGCGATGGTTTCAATACCAAGCGGGCCACAATGGGGATGGTTTAACTTTCAGATGCATGGATGGCTGGCCGTTAAGCAAGTTATTTTTATTGTGATTTTGATATTCGTGGGCTTATCCATCAAACGAAGCGTTGTATTTAAAAAGCGGCTCAAGCAGGAAGATGATAATGTGC
>DATFLI010000225.1:0-2291 GCA_035267805.1 Balneolaceae bacterium
GGTGAAAAAAATGAACAGCATTCTTCGGCTTTGTTATAAATAAGTGTGCTTAAAAAGAACCTTCTTTACGAGGCGTTCCGGCACTCCGGTGCGACTTAGCAATTTCGATACTTATAGCTCACATAAGTAGCTAAAGAGAACACCACTCCCGCTTTGCGGCCTCCCCTCAAGGGGAGATTTTCTAGTTCTACACGCAACAACAGGCATAGACTTAAAGTGATAGTTTTTTATACAAATCACTCTGTTCGCAATGAGAGTTTTTTTCTAAAACAGCATGGAATGAAGAAGTCCATGTTCCGGGTTTTTACACTGAGAAAACCGCAAAAGAATCCTAAAAACAGCATCGGATATCATGAACATCTCAGGTAACACTATTTTAATCACAGGCGGAACGTCGGGCATTGGACTGGGATTCGCTGAAGCCTTCCTGAATCAAGGCAATGACGTCATCATTTGCGGGCGAAGAGAACAACGACTAAAACAAATCAAGAAAAAGCATCCTGAGATCATTATCAGGATCAGCGATATTTCTAAGGATGAGCAGCGGCAATCCCTTTTTGAGTGGGTTGCAAAACATCACCCCAAAACCAATATGCTGATAAATAATGCCGGCGTTCAGCTCAAGACGGATTTGACACAGCCGGTCGATATGCAACGAGTCCGAACAGAGACCGACGTTAACTTCTACGGCCCTATCCACCTGTCATCTCTTTTTGCCCGGCATCTGGCTGATAAAAAAGATGGAGCCATTATCAATATTTCGTCGGGACTCGCTTTTACCCCCATTGCCTGGATGCCGATCTATTGCGCTACCAAAGCAGCTCTTCATTCACTTACCCTTTCCCTTCGTCATCAACTGAAGGATACACCGGTTAAAGTTTTCGAGATCATCCCACCCTCGGTGGATACGGAGCTGGGCCATGATTACCGTTCAGATCCCAACAAAAGTCACGGCGGTATGCCAATTTCGGATTTTGTAGATGAAGCGCTCGACGCACTTAAAAAGGACAAATTAGAGTATGCCGTAGGACGATCGAAGAATTTGCACGAGAAACGCGAAAAACTCTTTGATATGCTTAATAGTTAGGCCAGTAATTATCGGGCATTATTTCTCATTTTGTTGTTTCCAAGACGAAGAAATTCGTCGTTTACCTCCAATCCTATTTAAACCAAATCTTTATAAAGGCTCGGCAAAAATATTCAGTATAAAAATGCGTTTCGATACATATTGTTTAACGTTAAATCAAAATTTATATGAAAAAAATAAGGTCCTCTCTTCCAAAAATAATTCTTGCGGTGTTGCTCCTTGGAGTCGAATTTGCTGCCGGCTGTTCCAGCCAGGTTTCAGGATCCAATCCCAATCCTGTCCCCGACACTTGGTACGGACATAATGTGCAAACAATTTTTAACCAGTCCTGCGGCGGCGGCGGATGTCATATCAACAGCAGTGCTTACGGCGTAAATCTATCCTCTTACGACAATGTGATGAATAGTTATAGCAGCGAATATCAATCCAAGATCGTAATAGCAGGCAAAGCCTCTTCCAGTCCCCTCTACGACAAAGTGCTATCGCGTCCTGCCCATGGCTATCGCATGCCGTATGGACGGGCGCCTTTGAGTTCAGCTCAGATCGATACCATTAAAGTATGGATCAACCGAGGGGCTAAAAATCAATGAGGACTTTACGCTCTTTACTGACGTTCATGACTACAATATTAATTACAGGTGCTCTTCTGGGGATACCAAACCCGGTTGCAGCCCAAGTGTATAAAACGGAGCACGGTGAAGCCCAGGTCTTTTCTAAGGCAACACTTGAAAATTTTACCGGTAAATCAAACTACTTGGTCGGACAGGTCAATCTTGCCGACTCTACGGTTTCTTTTTACCTGGATCTAAGTACCCTTAGCACCGGTGTGGAGTTGCGGGATGAACACATGCAGGAAGAATTCCTGGAGACCGATAAATATCCCTTTGCTCAATTTTCCGGCAAGCTGGTCTCCCCTTTTGACCCGACTTCGCCTGATACGCAGCAGGTTAAAGTTCAGGGACAGTTTAAAATTCACGGTGTTTCCCGGGATATTACTGTAGATGGTGAGATGGCCAGGAAGAATAACCAGTTATACGTCCAGGCTAAATGGAAGCTTGATCTGCCGGATTATAATATTGCCATTCCCCAGGTCCTGTTTATGAAAGTAAGCAAAACCCAGCAACTTTCTATCACAGCAACGATGGACAAAAAAGACAAAAATAGTTGATCCCTGTCCAAACGCGGCTCCAAAATCTTGAATAAA
>DATFLI010000226.1:0-17745 GCA_035267805.1 Balneolaceae bacterium
GCAGGCCTACCGGTTTTAGTTTCAATGGGTTTGATAGCCGCAATGGCGGAAAGACGGCCATCAAACCCCGGAGCGGCCCTACTGACTGCCATGGCCTTCTCCGTTATAGGATTATTTTCAAATGATCGGGATGCGACACGTTTAGTCTTGGCTTGAATTCCTTTGGAATTGGAGCTTCCCTGATTTTGTCGGTCTGAAGCGACCGTTCTATCCAAAGATTCGTTTTGTCTTGGGGACAAACTTTTGCTTTCGCCCGGATTTGACTCAACGGTATTCCCAGTATCACTATCATTATTTATGGCCGTTTGGGTCTGTTCAGAGTGTTGCGTACTGCTGATTTGGTTGCTTAACTTGTTGATTTGAAGTTTATTTTCAATGGTAAAATAGGCCAGAACCGAAAAAGTTAACACAACGGCTGCCGCAACAAGCCAGCGGCGGTTTCTCCGGACCCGTTGTTGGTCCAGATTGTCCAACCGCTCTTCCAGCTCTTGCCAATCGTCTTCATTGTATGAAATATCATACTCTTCAGCTTTTTGCTGGAAAAGTCGTTCCAAAGCATTTTTTCGGTTATCTTGGTCAGACATAATTGTTACGAACTAAAATTCTTTTCTAAAATTGACTGTAAGTTTTGCTTGGCCTTGGCCAGATTCGACTTCGAAGTACCCACCGATATTCCCAGCATATCAGCAATCTCACGGTGTTTGAAGCCATCAATTACGTAGAGGTTAAACACGGTGCGGTAACCGGGTGTCAGCTGCTGGACCATGGCTATAATTTCATCATAGGAGATCCCGCTAATGATATGCTCCTCACTAGCTAGCTGTTTTTCAGCTGTTTCCAAGCTTTCCATTTGTTGGTTCTTTTTATTCCTGTGATAGTAATTAATGGCCGTATTCACTATGATCTGTCGCAGCCACGGCTTAAAGGGACGATCCAAATCGTAACTGCCAATGTTGGTAAACACTTTCATAAAAGCATCGTTAAGGATGCCGGCTGCCTGATTCCGCGATTCGGCATACCGCAGGGTAATGCTCATACCGTAGGCATAAAACATCTTATACAACTCTTTCTGACTTTCCCTGCGCCTTTTTCGGCATCCCTTAATAATTTCTTTCAGCAAAGCTTCCTCGTCGTAATAAATAATGGTTCCCCTTTAGATTTTGCTTGCCTGTATTTACCTGTACAAGATTTCTGCACTTATGGTTGCCTCTGACTTCATACCGGCTGATCGTAAATCAGCCGATGATAAAGTCAAGTACTTTTTACCAATTTGTTGTTCCCAGGCCTTATTGTCGATCTATATAATGATCAAAAGCAAACTGGCAGGCTTCGTCCTTTGTTGATGGCACAAAATCACCATTCCCTTCTTCAAATTGCCCCAGATAGTCAGTATAATCATCACTGTAATATTCCACCGTGACAAATGTGTTTCCCTTTCCTGTAACCTTAACCCCAATTTCCGAAATACCTGTCGTCCCATCAGGAAACGGGTTATCAGCATTAAAAACACAGGTATATTTTTCCACTTTTTTTTGAGCCTTATAGGTGTTGGGGGCCATTGTATTTCCTAACATAGCTAAACTTGCAAATATGAATGCAATTATGATCTTCATAATACTCCCTTTGTTTAATTCTGATTTATGGATGAATATTTCCTTATTCAAAATCCATCCCTTTATTGCCCATACAAGCTTTTCTACAGAATGGTTGCCTTTAAATGCCAACAATCTAAAAAAGAGGGGGCACAGCCCCCCTTCCATTATATTTGAGATAAAATAGATATGGCATGCTAAAATTGACGGTATTAACATCAATTTCTAGTATCCCCCTCCATTACCATTATTGGAATTTGATGATGGCGAACCATTAGTTACCGTATGAACAAAACTGTCATGATTCACCCAGACAACTTTCGTACTTGGGGCAACAGTAATTTGAGAGGGGCTAAATTGCATGCCCGTCATGATAACTGTATCCTCACCAGTGATGGTAGCGCCTGTTTGGACGATAACACTGCCCTTCATATCAGGGGCATGGATTCTGCAGAAGTAGGCGATGGTGGTATCCTGTGAAAATGTATAGCTGAAGGAACCATTCGCGCTAATATTACCACTGTCAAAAAGTGACCCATTGACAGGTTTAGATCCGCTATTATTGTCATTGGATCCGGTAGAATCACATCCATAAATTACCAAAGTGAACAATAATGCAACAAATATATAGACAAGTGTAGGTTTATAAACATGTAAACGACTCATTAGAAACTCCCCTATAGGATTAAAATACAAATAGACATTATGTCTACCTTACTTATCTATACAAGGTGTTATAGAGATTGGTTGCCCTTACTAACGGTGAGGAGTTCTGATTTCTCTGAAAAAAATCTGTATCTATCCCTATTTCTTCTATTTTAAAAGTAAACGAAACAATATGGTAAGATGGCTTCAATCAGGCGCAAATTTCAAAATATACCATGGGTGCATCTTTTAATTGAGGCCCTTTTAGTGATATTTAGTGTCTTGTTGGCTCTCTGGCTAAACGACTATAAAGAAACATTGCCTGCTCTTCCCCGTTATTCATGGAATCAATAATAGCATTATGCAAAATATCGAGGAAGAGATTAGTGCCAATCAAAAACAAGTAGAAAATGCCCTCAGACCAGCTTTTATCAGTGATAATGCCTGGGAGACAGCCGTAGCCACCCAGGCAGTCTTATATATGGATTTTAAGATCACTGCTGATTTATCTACTATCCATGAACTACAACAGCAGTATCTATCCTTGGAACATGCCTCCTTTCAAACGCTCTACATAGGATCAACTCACCCAGAAAAAACCCAATTATATATCCTTCTGGATACCCGGTCCTATGAAAAAGCCCTCCTTAAAAAATATAAAATGATCACAAATCAGCTTAAGGAGGCAAAGCAGTAGTCTTTCATATATCCCTTTTCACCTACGCTCATACTAAGAAGGAAACCTTATATTCATTAAGCATATTTTTTAAACCAGTAATCGTTTGATTTTTCTTTATCAGAGATGTGATCACAAACCAAACCCATCGCTTATTTTGTATTATGTCTGCTAAATTCCTCGTTATCCCCCTTTCAATTTAGCATTTTATGAACAAATAGAATTTATGGACGCCTTTTTCATCAATCAAAAGTCTCGAAAATCGATTATTCCGCCGTTTATATTTAGCCGAGTTCATCGGTAGTTGATACAACTTATATGCTTTTTTAACTACAGAACACAAACGAATCCTTAGTATCCATAACCACCGCCACTGTTGGAGGGGGTTCCACTGGTAACCGTATGGTCATCAATACTCGGATCGGTTTCTTTATTAATCCATACAATCTTGGTACCTGGTTGAACGGTAACCTTTTGGGGGTGAAAGGCGGTATTTTTCATTGTTACTGTATCTTGACCGCTAATACTGGCATCTTTGCTTACGACTACCTCTCCGGTCATATTTGGCTGATGGTTTTGGCAATAATACGGAGTTCCCTGATCCATAAAGGTAAAACTAAATGTCTCACCCGGTGCTAAGCTACCACTATTGAACGAAGGACCTGACTTGGAATCAGATCCCGTAGAACCACAACCGGGCACAAAATATATGAGAGCAAAAATTAAAATTAAGTGTTTAGATAAGCGCGAAATAGTATGGTGGGCAATCATAATCAATCTGTTATTTGGGATTAGTTTGATTCCTATCAGCCTATACAAGACTATATGCCTGATGGTTGCCTCTCAAATGCACCTTTCAATGGCTGGTTATATGGATACCGCATTTATTAACCTGTTGGATTTCAGAAACCAGACAGATGTTTTCAAATTTTCTCTTGATTCCGACACAGTATTTCTTCGGGAAAAGCTGTCCTCTCTGGCACCGAACCGGGATCTGTTGCAGGATTGCTTCAAGAACCATCATTTTGCCAGTGGTCAGTTTAATGCATCCTTTTCTGAAAAACTGCCCAAAAAGCCCCTCTCCCGGTGCTGGAGACATTTGGGGTGTGGAATGGCGACCTGCCAAACAGGCTGTATCGAATCGCCTGATGACATTCTTCGTACCAATATTGCAGAACTAAGTAAAAAGCGTCAGCTCCCATTCCAAAAGAACTGAAATTTAGACATATTTTAGAAGACGGTACGATATTGGCATTTATAGGAATGAAATGATCAAAAGAAATTTTTAACGGAGAGATTTTCAAATATGAATTTGGACAAACTTACACTAAAAGCCCAGGAGGCCGTACAATCCGCAGTAGAACTGGCCTCAGAAAATAATCACCAGGCGGTCGATCCCGCCCACATTTTGTTGGCCCTTTTACGGGATAATGAAAATGTTATTAATACTATTTTAAATAAAATTGGCGTTCGGCTGCCACAGATAAAATCAGAACTGGAAAGTCGAATTAACAAGCTGCCGGTTGTGAAAGGAGCTTCGGTATCCGGCCAATACTTGTCAAACAATTCCAAAGAACTATTCGACAAAGCGCAGGATTCCGCTAATCAATTGGGGGACGAATACATAAGCTCAGAACACATACTGATTGGCATGTTAGA
This sequence comes from Balneolaceae bacterium, assembly GCA_035267805.1. Classification (GTDB taxonomy): domain Bacteria; phylum Bacteroidota; class Rhodothermia; order Balneolales; family Balneolaceae; genus Fodinibius. The sequence continues at coordinate 4,573 of DATFLI010000226.1, forward strand.
ATCCAAAAGCGAAGCCGGCAACCTGCTGAAACAGCATGGCGTAAAAAAAGAAGACGTCCTAAAGATTATTGAAGATGTTCGCGGTTCTCAAAAAGTGGATGATCCCAATGCAGAAAGCCGCTACAATGCCCTGAAAAAATATGCTCGCGATCTTAACGAACTGGCCGAAAAGAACAAACTTGATCCCGTTATCGGCCGGGACCATGAAATTCGCCGTGTCATGCAAATATTATCACGCAGGACAAAAAATAATCCGGTATTGATTGGCGAACCCGGCGTAGGTAAAACGGCCATTGCCGAAGGATTGGCCCTGCGTATTAATCGCGGTGACGTGCCCGAAGGGTTGAAATCCAAACACATAGTTGCCCTGGATATGGGAGCGTTGATGGCCGGCACCAAATTTCGCGGTGAATTTGAAGAACGCCTTAAAGCCATCGTTAATGAAGTGATTGATTCCGACGGGCAAATCATCCTGTTTATTGATGAGATTCATACCCTTGTGGGAGCCGGGGCGGCTGAAGGTTCGGTAGATGCTGCCAATATTTTGAAACCCTCGCTGGCACGCGGTGAACTGCATGCCATCGGGGCAACGACGCTGGCAGAATACCGTAAATACATCGAAAAAGACAAAGCCTTGGAACGACGCCTGCAGACAGTCATGATCGAGGAACCGAGTGTCGAAGATACGGTTTCCATCCTGCGCGGATTGCAGGAACGTTATGAACTTCATCACGGGGTCAAAATACGTGATGAGGCGTTGGTAGCGGCAGCCGAACTTTCGCATAGGTACATTTCTGATCGTTTCCTGCCGGATAAAGCTATCGACCTGATTGACGAGGCAGCTTCACGTTTGCGACTGGAGATTGACTCGATGCCGGAAGAGCTCGATCAGATCGAGCGGCAAATTCGCCAGCTGGAAATTGAGCGTGAAGGTCTTAAACGTGAGCCCAATGACGAGAAGATCAACAATATTGAAAAAGAACTGGCAGATCTGGAAGAGCAACGTACGTCTATGAGGAACCAGTGGGATACAGAACGCGAAATCATCCAAAAGACACGCGATCTTAAGCAAGCCATTGAGACGAGCCGAAATCAAGCTGATAAGGCCGAACGTGAAGGCAACTATGAAAAGGTGGCCGAACTGCGATATGGCACTATTGCCCAGCTTGAAAAAGACCTGGAAGAGACCAAAGAAAAACTGGAAGAGGTGCAGGAAGGTCGCGCTATGCTTAAAGAGGAAGTGGAATATGAAGACATTGCCGATATCGTATCGCGGTGGACAGGTATTCCTGTTCGTAAAATGTTGCAAAGCGAGCGACAAAAACTCATTCACCTGGAAGAAGAACTGCACAAACGTGTTGTTGGACAAGACCAGGCGATCGAGGCCGTATCTAATGCTGTTCGTCGTTCGCGCGCCGGGCTCCAGGACGAAAATCGACCGATCGGGTCCTTCTTTTTCCTTGGTTCTACAGGTGTAGGTAAAACGGAACTGGCTCGCTCACTGGCCGACTTCCTATTCAATGATGAAGATGCCATGGTGCGTATTGACATGAGTGAATATATGGAGCGTCACAGTGTAAGTCGCCTAGTAGGTGCTCCTCCAGGATACGTGGGATACGACGAGGGAGGTCAGCTGACCGAAGCCGTACGCCGACATCCCTACTCGGTAATCCTGCTGGATGAAATTGAAAAAGCCCATGCCGATGTTTTTAATATCCTGCTGCAAGTGCTGGATGAAGGACGCCTCACGGATAATAAAGGGGTAACGGTCGATTTTACGAATACGATCATCATAATGACCAGCAACATTGGCTCAAATCTGATACAGGAAAAAATCGAAGAAACCGGCGGCAAATTCTCCGAGAAGATCTATGATGAACTCCAGGAGAAACTCATGGATCGACTCAAAAAGGCTATCCGTCCCGAGTTTATCAACCGGGTAGATGACTTTATTGTCTTCCATCCTCTGGAAAAAGAACACATCCGGAAAATTGTGGACATCCAGCTGAAGCGTGTATACAGTATGCTTGAGAAAAGAGGTATTACGCTAAGCATAACTGATAACGTCAAAGACTGGCTGGCCGACCGTGGATACGATCCCGTTTACGGGGCCCGGCCGCTGAAACGGCTTATCCAAACGCAAATTGTAAATAAGCTGGCCACAAAGATTCTCGAAAATGAGGCTGCTGAAGGTAATGTTGAATTTGAAGCTACGCTGAACAAGGATGGCAACGCAGTTGAATTCGCCGAGGTATTCAAAGATGCCGAGGCGTGGGCCGATTAAACAAATGTGAATGGCGGACAAGGAATTACGAAGGACGAATAACTATTCTGAATTCAATATTCCTTGTTCTGCTTTTCAAAATTCTACTCCTTCTGTCCTAAGCTAAACCAATTTCCAAATGGATCCTCGAAGATAGCTTCAATGCCGTAAAACTCTTCTTTCGGAGCCTTTCTAAATGTTACGCCTTTTTTCTTCAGTTCTTTGTAGGTGGTATAAATATTGTCACATTCAAAAATACCAAATCCAAACGCTCCGCTTTTGATTAACTTTTGTAATGATTTTGCCTGTTCTTGATCCAGGCTCATCCCGGCTTGAGCAGGCATCAAGGTAATTTCCATATCAGGTTGGTCTTTGGCCCCTACGGTTAACCACCGCATACCTTCCCCCATCTCGGAATCTTCCCGCACTTCCAGTCCCAGTTTATTTACATAGAAATCGTAGGCCTCTACCTGATCCGGCACATAAATGATGGTATGCGACATTCGTGAAATCATAATTCTCTCCCATTAAATTTAGATTGCTGTTCTTAATTTATAAGATGAAGAGAACTTTTTCCTGAAAAAAGCATAGCGAATTTAAGCCGCCCCGAACTGCAGCCCGGAACAGAATTATCTACTCAAACCCGGTTTCAAATAACTATACCAAATTCCCCGGATTCAACGCCAATAAGTCATCCTTGATAAAAGTACGTCCTTCACGAATCTTTTCGCCATCCAGGTACACATCTGCACCGATACAGACCAGATCCCAATGGATATTACTTTCGTTGCCATTGGGAGCAATTTCGTAGTCGTTGCCAAGCGTCAGGTGATTCGATCCATATATTTTTTCATCGAATAGGATATCATACATTGGCGACTTAATGATGGGATTGAGCCCAAAGCTGAATTCCCCGAACTGTCGCGCACCGGCATCCGTATCCAAAATCTCTTCGAGCTGTTCATCATTCGACGAATCAAAGTCAATGACCACACCGTCCCGCACAATAAGTTTCACAAATTCAAATGGTTTCCCCTGGTAAACAGACGGCGCATAGGTTATCTCTCCATTCACCGATGATAAAATTGGCGATGAGAAAAGCTCCCCATCCGGAATATTTCGCTTCCCATAACAAGGGATCCAGGTCTGTCCTTTTACCGAAAATTCGATATCGGTACCTTCTCCTTCCAGGCGAATCACATCAGTATTTTCAAGGCGTTCCCGAAGTGGTTTCATCGCTTCGGCTAATTCACTGTAATCCAACAAACAGGCTTTATAATAAAACTCCCGGAACTTCTGCGTAGGCATCTTGGCATTCATGGCAAAAGCTTCGGAAGGGTAACGCATCACCACCCAATTTGTGTTATTAACCCGCTCCTTAAAATGCACCGGATCAAGAAAATGATCGGCATAGGCCTTATTTGCCTTTTTGCTTACTTCAGATTGCTCATAAATATTTTGTGAGGCTCGTATCCCTACATAGGCATCCATTTCCTTCATAAGCGGAAGCTGATCAATCTTAGCCTGCTTTTGCCAAAAGTTCTTGTCGCCCGTTTCTACCAACACACGTTGAACCTCGGTATCCGAAATTTGCACAAAGGGATTGGCATTCATTGCCCGGGCATGCTCCGCTAACGCTCGCATCAGGCCGATGCCATTCAACCCGGTAAGATGCAAGAGCACATTTTGACCTTCCTTGAGCTCACAACTGAATTCTAAAATTTTCTTCGCTAGCTTCTGATCTTCATTTGAATACATAAAACTCCATTAATTTAATTTTTTGTAATGTACTTAGATCCTGAATGAGATGCTGAAAACCAGTCCAGGATAATTTCCTCAATACTCATAACTCAGCAACAAATACTAATAATCATAATTCCATTTGAGGTCTACGCCCTGCTGAATCCCATTGCCCTGACGAATAATAATTTTAAGATTCTTTTGTAACATATATTCAAGCTCAAAACTAGTATCCGGAGTGGAACCGGAAATAACATTTTGTATGGCAAAAAATACTTTCGGATTTAAGTACCAGCCGGTGGTTATTGATGTACCGTTTTCCCCGTTGGACCTGTTATTATCAATTTTAACCACATCAATGCCTAATTTTTTCGTTGCCAGCGTTTCAACGCGATCCAAAAGAACATCCAAAGCAACATCCGCAGCCGTAGTATTACTGCCGGAATTGGCGACCACCTGCTTCCAGGAATCCAGCGCATAAAACGGTTGTCCGAATAAGGTATAGCTGATAATGTTTTCCAGCTCCATAGGTGGTTGGCTCTCGTACTTAAACTTGGGGTTTTCGACCGTACCTTCGATTATATACCATATAACAATATCCTGCTGCGTCTGTGGAGGCTCATATTTTGTACGAACCATTAGCTGTGGATTTGTGGGATCCCCACTGAAAGTCACCTGACCCTCTTCAAGCTTAAATTCTTTACCGAATGGCCGTGCATAACCGTCAGCCGTATTTATGGAACCGAAAAGTTGCAAGTCCCGGCCCGATTTCTTCAAAAGATCCAGAGATCCGTCGAGTTCAATTTGCATTTCCAGATACTTCTTGTTTCGAATATAAAATCGCCGATTAAAAGCTACATCCATATCCAAACTCAATGAATCGTAGACGCTAAAATTCAGACCTGTTTCCTCAGTAGAATCAAGCTGTATATTCTCGACCGATTTTTCTCCAAAATTCTGCAGCTCCAGAAAACCACTGATGACATTCAGCTTACCGGATATTTGCGGTTTTGTGAATGAACCGCCTACCTTGGCGTCCATACTAATAACAGCATTGTAGTTAGAAGTATTGGCTACCCGGAAATTACTGGCTTTTATATCAACATCCATATCACCGGGCACCAGTTCTTTTATGGCCACTATGCCACTGGCTGACATATCCCCCTTTCCGCTGCGGGCCGAAAAATTAGCGATCTCCAGTTTATTAGGCTTGAAATTGATCGTCGACTGCATATTATCAACCCGTATACCTGCGGGGACCAGACGAAAAGCACCATTGTGCAAGACAAGCTGGCCATCTGTTTTCAGATCATCAACTGCTCCCTTCACGTGCACTGTGCCATTAAGCTTACCTGAAACATTGCGCATTGTCCGGCGGTCCAGAAAATCGTTAAGTGCCGCCAGGTTAAAATCATGTGTCTTAATATTCACCCCTATGCTATCTTTCTTTCCCGGCAAATCTATCCGAAAAGTTTTCATATTGATAAAGAGCGGAATGTGTGCATCTATCTGGGCAGCTTTTTGATGCAGGGATAAAACCGAAGCATCCAAATCCAACTGTGATTCCTCATGGTCATAATCCAGTCCGGCTGTAACCGAATCCACCGGAACGCCGGACAGCATAGCATTATCAAGTAAGGCTTTACCCGAAAACTGGGGCACGCCCGCCAGACCGTGTAATTTCCCATTAAATGAAAAGATTCCTTTGGTATTTGTCAGCCCGGCTTTATTAAAAATAGGACGAAACTGCTCGATATCCACTTTTTGAATAGCAATCTGTCCACTTACCGGCTCTGCAAAGAATGAATTCGGAAACTCCTGAGGATTTCCCAGTTTAAAGGGAAGGTCAGCCTGACCCTGAACCAATTTTTTGTTTTGATTGAGAACCGAAAGATTTCCCTGCAGACGATCATGATCAATCTTTCCATCTACGACCAACGAATCGAAATGAGCTCCCTGGTAATCGATATCCGATAGCAATAAATTGCCTTTGGCCTGCAAATTGGTATCTTTACGGGCAATTTCAAACTGTCCCGAAAGCATCCCTTTGAAATAAGATTCCCCCAGCAGGCAGCTTTGTATGACCGCTGTATTTAACGACCGGCCGCGAATAAATCCACGCTGCTCACTGGCATTTAAGACCGGGATACCCACTTCGAGAAAAGCACTTTGATCCGCCGACACCACACGCATCGTATCCATCCGGACCGTATCGCCAGCTAAGCTAAATTTAAAAGGATGCTGTAAACGAAGCGTTCGAAAATCACTTACAATATTTAACGTATCCGTTATGACATTAACGCTGTCCTTTTTTATTGAATAGCGGCCGCCTTGTTCAATACGACCTTCGGTGGGGCTCGAAAATTGAAACTGAAACTGCCCCGCTGTCTTAGGTTTGGTGTAATTGCCCCGGGTCATAAAATGCATATCCTGAATCTGTATCCCTGAAAAAGTAGGAGAACTGAGGTCTAAATCAACCATATATTCCAGCTGATTTTTCATCCGGCCATCCACCTTCCCTTTCGCCTTCTCTGTTGTGAATACACTGTTATACTTAACCCCGGATAAATCCAACGTCCCATTTAACGCGAGGTTCCCATCCTTATTGGGACTTAGATTACCCGTCACCAAACCCTTAGCAGCAAGCGTATCAATACCACCCAGCGGAGCCAAAGCGCTAATATCTTTCAGTTGTAATTTAAGTGACAATTGATTTCCCGTATAATAGGTTTTCAACAAGTTCATTCGGAAATGAAATGAGCCGTCCGCAATGGTGCTTTTAAGGCTGGCGTTGTCCACGACGGCCACCGAATCGTGAATAGCCAGATCGGCCGACAAATTTTGGAGATATTCTCCATTCACCGTTGACGAATCGATTTTAATGCCAGATGCCAACTGCATTTTTGCAGGATCAAATCCACGCCCGTTCCCCGATATCGTGCCATTGAGTGCAGTCTTAAAATTCTTCAAACCAAAAAGCACAGCCGGGTCAAAATCCTTGGATTTGACTTCATATTTATAGGCAGGATCAGAACTCAAATTATGTATCTCTGCTTTCAGGTTCAGTATTCCATCACGAATCTTAAGTCGTGCATCTACATTTGCATCCCTTAAACTTGCTTTGCCCTTTGCAGAAAACGATGCGATAGGCTGCCCCATTAACTGGCTGTCAGACATATCTAACGAGTAATCCCAAGACTGCTTATCGGGATACCAACCCGAGCCTTTTACCCCGGCCGTAAATGTCATATCTCCATTGTACGTGGTATCCTGCATCCAAAATCCCGGATTGATATGTGAAGCTTTTAGCTGAGCGGTGACAGAAGGCAGGTTGGACCAAATCCGGGAAGCCTCCATTTTGGTTGTCATATGTTGTTTTTGCTCATCAGCCGTGATATTTAGCATAGCCGACGGCCCGTTTAAATTGCCATCAACGAATATCTTATCCAGATGATAGGGTGCCTGGTTAATATCATCCGCCGAAAGCTGCAGAGAACCGGTGCCCTTTTGATAATTTTGAATATCCACATTCCCTGTAAATTCCGCATTCAAATTACGCAAGCTCGGCAAGGATGTATCCGAAAGCAAGATGGCAGGGTTAATGTAATCGGCCTGCGCTTTAAGTTGCTGTAATACCAAGCCCGATGTCCATGCGAAACGGCCCCCGATCCTAAAAGATTTAAGGCCGTCAGCCTTAGCATCCAACGTTAGTTGGAACTGCTTGGGATTGCCATTCACATCCAGATCGACTTGAAAGTTCTTGCGAATCGGAAAACTTTTGGTATAGCTGGTAATATCTTTCCAGGAGACCGGTGAGGCGGCTAAATTTAAATGGGCTGCGGAGTCGATCGGGCTAAAAGATGCTGAACTTTTCACCAACGAATTGCCGGTAGCCAGAACCAACTTTTCAAGCGTAATTTTCTTATCAGAGGCCATAGCAGCGGTTTCTATACGCAAGGGGCTCCCAAGTTTGGTATCGGCTACTTCGAAAGACAAATCCCGGAGATTCACATCAAAGTTATTATTTGAGGCACTAAGGCTACTCCCCACCGTCAATTGCCGAATTGTAAAGTTAGATTCCACCGGCAGACTATCAGCATGCACTGAAATAAATCCATTGCTAACTTTGAGATCATTTATCACAAATGAGAAACTGCTTCCGGAAGACGATGTGTCAGAAGATTCAGCCATCAGCTCTTGCACATTCCAACGATTTCCGTATTGTTGCAGGTTGGCTCGGGGATGAGAAACCTCAAGCTTTGAAATGTCTAGCTTCCCACCGATTAGGGGCCAAATGTTATATACTACGTGAACAGAATCGATGGCGGCCACGGTATCCTGCTTAGTTAACCGAATACCGGAGATCGTAAAATCGTCCCAAAGGTCCCCGCCAATGCGATCAATAGCCAGCTTACCGTTGAGTTGCTTGTTGGCTGTGGAGACAATCAGATCTTTGGCCCAATTTCGAACAAGACCGGTTTTCAGCGAAAGCCGCAGGCAAAAAGCCAGTATAAGGGTTATAAGAAGCACCCACGCTATGCGCTTTAACCACCGGTTTAAATTGCTATGTTTCCCGTAGTCCGTTTGCATCAAAAAGCTTGTCCAATGCTAAAGTGAATACCAATTCTGTTCCACGCACTGCCATAGTTGTGTCCCTGGTAACGATTTAAATCAGCTGCCGTTGGATTCAACTTATAGCCAATATCAATCCTGAGTGGTCCGATCGGCGACTGATACCTGAGCCCGGCGCCGGCTCCAAATTGGAGCGGACGTGTATCCAGCGCATCTACGCGCTGCCAAATCTGTCCGCCATCTAAAAACGCAGCCATTCCTAATCCATCGATGAAGAAATTTAAATCTTGTCGTATTTCGATATTAAAACCAAACATGGCACGACCTCCCAGCGGCACATAACGAACAAAGCCGGAACTGTCGGTTCGTGCCTGCTTGGGACCCAATTGCTGCCGATACCAGCCCCGAACCGAATTCGTCCCGCCGAGATAAAACCGTATATTATTGGGAAGTGAGTCGTTAGCTACGTTAAACAACCCACCGCCCTGTACACGCGCAGCCAGCATCGTTGAACTGCTAAGTCTTGTAAAACGTCTGATATCCACAGATAGTTTTTGAAACTGAAATTTTGCCAACCCGAACAGTCCCGAAACCTCTGCATAGGGTTGAATAACCCATCCCTCCTGTTGTCGCCCAAATCCCTGGTTGTAATAGCTGCTGAATTGGAAGGATGACAAATCATACTCTCGAGTTGTATCCGGCAAGTTGGCATTCAACTGCTGGGAGAGCTCTTTATTCTTGGTATACTCATACGAGGCTGAACCGGTCAATTTTTGGCTGTATTGGTAAATAAAGGTATTGGTAACTCCTGCACGCAACAACTCGTAACTACTTTGCAGCAGATGTTGACCAAAGGGAGAAATCACGATACTGCTCTTGGCATTGTAGATATAGGGAAATAAATAGTTTAGATTCACAGACTGCTCGATAAAAGAAGCCCGGGCTGTCGTAGTGAATCGATGCCCTGCATGAAAGGCATTTCGATGAGTCCAGCTTAGTTCTCCCCTAAGCTTTTCCTCTGTCCCAAAACCGGCCAGTACTTCTACCGAACGTTCTTTGTTCTCCCGAACGCGCATTAATAATGTAAGAGAAGTATCCTGCGGCTGGTCCGGGATGCTTATTGTGGCAAATTTAAACAAGTGATGATTAAAAAGCTGTTGCTGAGCCTGTTGCAGTTCATCCATATTATAAAGCTCACCCGTGTGTAATCCCGATTGCCGGATCACGTAGTGTTTTGAAATATGCTGTGCTCCATCTACCCGAATGCTATCAATATACGTTCTGGGCCCTAGATTACAGTTGATGGTTAATCGTGCACGGAGTTTTACGGTATCTACCTTCGCCCGGATACCTACCTTGGCATAAGCGAAACCCAGGTTTTTAAAAACATCGGTAAACAACCCCACAACCTCCGGCTCTTTGATGGTTTGATAACGAGTTCCGGCCTGATAGGCCTGTTCATGTTGGGCCTTCACAAACGAAGAGCTCTTCTTCACTTTTAGGCTGTCGGTACCGTTGGTATTCAACTCATAATTTACGCTCTTAATACGTACCGGATAATTTTCATCGATATTAAAGATGACAATTTTCTTCCATGATTTATTTCCGGTCTTGATCTCATAGCTAACTTTTACATTTATGTACCCACGCCGCTGATAATAATTGCGAATACGAATAACATCTTTTTTTACTTCCGTTTCATCCAGCTCATGACCCGCTCGGTCCCAAAATTTAAGTTTTTGCCAAAAATTGGGGCTTTCGGTTGAGATTTGCTTTTTGAGTACCAGATCGGAATACTGCTGATTGCCATCAAATTCAATTTTCCAAACTTGCGCCGGAATAGCAGCACCGGAAGCACTTTGCGCAGCAGAAACCAAAGTTCGTGCCTGAATTCCTGATGTAGTCCCAAGTAGCAATAAAATAAGAATAGCGTATATGTAGGGCCGCTGAAACCGCACTTAGTAAAAGTTCTCTAATGTTTAAATTATCTTGAGCCTTAAGATATGTGCAAAAAAGTTAACTATAATAAAATATTAGCTCCAAGGCTCAAAACAAATCAAACAATCAAAACAGGGGTTTTAACGTGATGACGCACATAATCAACCGTTTGACCGAAGATAATATCTTTGAAGGTCTTATGACCGTGTGCGCCCATAATGAGAATATCCGGTTGGTTCTCATTAACAATTTTGGTAATCACCTTTTTGGGGGATCCAAAACCGATAAATGAATCCGTTTTATAGCCGTCATCCTCAAGATATTTTACATATTCTTCCAGCTTCTCTTTGTCACGACTACTTTCATAGTCCGAAATTTCACGGCCAAATATATGGGCACCGGCAGATTCTACCACATGGATAAGCTGATAGTTGGCCTGCCTGCCTCCCTGTGAAATTGCATTTTGAATAGCTGCAGTGTCTTTGTCGGAAAAATCAACCGTAATCGCAATTTTTTTATAGGCTTCGATTTCCGGCAATTTCTCCAGCGCCCCGGGATATTCGCCGTGCGGGGTTCCCAAAATTTTCTCTTCGACCAAGCTGGATTTAATCCATGGACGAAAGGTAATATAAATTAACAGGACCACCGCCGCGATGGCAATCATAGCAACCGGAATTTGAATCCACAACATACTGCTGCTCTGCATCCAGCCCGTAATTTCATCCCAAACAAGTTTGATATTTAAAACTACAATAATGGATGCTGTAGCCCAGGATGCAATCTTAATCCAAGACCCGATGGCTTGTTCACCCATTTTCTTCTTATCACTCACGAAATGAATCAGCGGGATGGTAGCAAATCCAAGCTGAATGCTTAGAATAACCTGGCTAAGAATAAGTAAATCGGTTGTTGAATCACTACCTAAAAAATAGACTGTCAAAAACGCCGGTATAATAGCCAGCAAACGAGTTATAAGGCGTCGAATCCAAGGCTGAATACGCAGGTGCAGATACCCCTCCATCACCACTTGACCCGCCAGCGTACTTGTAATCGTCGAACTTTGTCCTGCAGCAATAAGAGCAACAGCAAACAATATTGGAGCCAACCTGGTACCCAACAGCGGCTCCAATAACTGATAGGCCTTTTCAATACCTTCAACCTGAAAATAACCATGGGTGTAAAAAGCCGCTGCAGACAGCACCAAAATTGCCCCATTCACAAAGAAGGCTAAATTCAGGGCAATTGTAGAATCAATCAGGTTGTATTTAATTGCTTTCAGCAAGCCGGACTCGGAACGATCGATTTTCCTTGTCTGTACTAAGGCGGAATGCAGGTAAAGATTGTGCGGCATGACTGTGGCCCCGATAATTCCGATAGCGATATAAAGTGCGTACGAGTTGGGGAGAGTTGGTAAAAATCCTGTTGCCAGATTTGAAATATCAGGATGGGCAATAAACAGATTGATCAAAAAGGAAATACCGATAATACCAATCAATGAAATAATAAATGCTTCCATTTTGCGCATACCGTACTTCTGGAAAACAAGCAAAAGAAATGTATCCAGAATGGTGACAGATACGCCGATCAGGATTGGTAATCCAAAAAGAAGTTTGAGACCAATAGCCATTCCAAGCACTTCCGCAAGATCGGTCGCTGCGATAGCAATTTCCGCCAGTCCATACAACACCAGGTTAATAAAGGTAGGATATGTCTCTCGTGAGGCTTGCGCCAAATCACGTCCGCGAACCAGCCCCAGCTTGGCCGACAAAAATTGCAGCAATAGCGCCATCATATTCGAAAGAAGCAATACCCATATGAGCGCATATTGGAATTGGCTACCTGCAGCAATATCGGTTGCCCAATTTCCGGGATCCATATATCCCACACTGATAAGATAGGCGGGCCCCAAAAAAGCCAGGAGCTTTTTCCACTTGCCCTTGTTGTTTATGGTATCTACCGATGCGTGAACATCTTCAAGTGAACGGTGTGCTTCTACTATGTTATTTTTTAAATCCATTAAAAAAATGTATCAAATTTATAATCAATAAAAAAATTTTTAGCTGAGACTAAAAATTAAGAGCCAATAGTATACAGCTCACTTAAATCCCATCTTTATTGGTTTAAATAGCTGTTTTCACCTTTCGCTTTCAGTAAAATCTTTGTTTACAGTTTTGAGCCCTTTATCAACTCAAAATTCCAGCAGTCTTTTATTTGAATTGAAAATGATTAATCGATATTTCCTTTGTAAATTCACCAATGATGATTCTAACAATATTTAGTTGTTCGATAAACAATCTATAATTGATTATTTATGGCTCATTCGCACGATCATGCACATCATCACCATCACGGGGAAGGTCAAACAGAAGGCCGATTATGGATTTCTATATTTTTAAATTTGACCATTACCCTTGCCGAATTTATCGGTGGATTGATTTCCGGAAGTTTATCGCTGCTTTCGGATGCTTTACACAATCTTAACGATACTGCTTCACTCGGCATCAGTTTAGCTGCAAAAAAAATTGCGAAAAAGGAGGCCGATCTTGACAAGACATTCGGCTATAAACGAGCCGAAATCATTGGTGCATTTATCAACCTGATCACGCTGGTTATTATCGCCCTGTTCCTGATTAAAGAAGGTATTCAACGGTTCTATCATC
>DATFLI010000227.1:0-9890 GCA_035267805.1 Balneolaceae bacterium
GAATGATCCCTTTGGATCGCATGTGATGCCAATTTATCAAACATCTACGTTCAGTTTTGAATCGGTAGAGTCGGGGCAAAAGTTTTTTGCTCATGAAAAGGGAGGAGCCACTCATGCCTATACCCGGCTGGGAAATCCTACTACAGATCGGTTGGAAGAAGCATTTGCAAAACTTGAAGGTGGGCAGCTTAACAGCTCAGAGGATATTTTAGCATTGGCTTTTGGAAGCGGAATGGCAGCTATTTCTACAGCTCTTATCGCAGTAGCTAAACAGGGTTCGATCGTTTCACAGCCGACCCTATACGGTTGTACCGGTCAGTTTTTGAAGGAAGAAGCCCCGGAACTGGGAATAACGGTGCATTTCGAAGATTTGAATGATCCAGAGGCATTGGAGAACGTTTTGCATGCAGATCCGGATATCAAGGTTATCTATGGTGAGACGATGGCAAATCCTACGATGGAAGTCTGTAATATTCCTGCTGTAGCTAGTATTGCTAAGAAACATGATGTTATTTTTATGGTTGATAATACTTTTGCCTCTCCATATCACGTGCGGCCGTTGGAACTCGGAGCAGATATAGTATTACATTCTTCAACCAAATATCTCAACGGACACGGTACGATAATTGGCGGTGCTTTGATAGCCAAAGAGTCTGTTATGCAGGAATACCAACTACCGATATTCAGGAAAAATCTTGGAGGTATTTTGGGTCCATTTGAGGCATGGTTGAATTTAAACGGTTTAAAAACTTTTTCTCTCCGGATGCAACGACATGCTGAAAATACTATGAAGGTAGCCGAATTTTTAGACCGTCACGACTCGGTTAGCAGGGTACATTATCCCGGCCTTGTTACACATCCCGATCATACGCTGGCAGCTGAATTTTTTGAGAATGGGTTTGGCGGAGTGATTAGTTTTGAGCTTAAAGGCGGTTATGATGCTGGTGTTCATCTTATGGACCATGTGAAACTTTGCTCACTGGCAGTCAGCCTCGGTACCGTTGATACGCTCATCCAACATCCGGCTTCTATGACACATTCAGTTATTGACGAAGAAACCAAGCGACAGGCTGGAATTACGGATGGACTAATTCGTCTTGCCGTTGGAATCGAAAAGGTCGATGATATCATTGAAGATCTAAAACAGGCGCTTGAGAAATATAAACCTGCAACTGCCGTAGCTGGTTAATTGACAGTTTCTGATCCCGCTTCTTTTGGTATTTTTAACTCACAGACCAGGGAAAGACATATCCCTTAATAACATGAATGTTTCCCGTCCATTTTATGTATATCCACAAAAGCATTTAACATTTTTCATTTAAAAGTTTCCGCATTTCTTTTTATGCTGGAGAAACCGGGTATGGGAATCCGATCCGTGAAGATATTTTGAATACCAAATAATAAAATTAAAAATGTAATTTTGGGATGGTATCTAAATTTTTGTGCAGCGTCTGTTTTGTATTGGGATTATTTCTGGTAACGAGCTCAATCGTAAAGGCTCAAAAAGTTCCTTCGCCTGCAGAAACATTTGGTTTCAAGCCGGGTGCCGATTACAAACTGGCTGACTATGAACAGCAGCTCGATTATTATAATAAGCTGGCTCGGGCATCCGATCGAGTTAAAAAGATAGAGCTTGGAAAAACGGTGTTGGGACGACCGATGATCTTGCTGTTTATATCCTCGGAAAAGAATCTGCAGCATCTTGATAAATGGCGAAGCATCAGTGAAAAATTGGCCCGGGCTCGAATCGATGACCGGGAAGCGAAGAAGTTATCCAAGGATGGCAAAGTGGTTGTATGGATCGACATGGGGCTGCATTCGAACGAACTCGCTCCGGGACAGATGGCGCCGGAACTGTCTTATCGGCTGGCAACAGACGAATCGGACGAATATCAGCATATCAGGGATAATGTGATCACCTTAGTGATGCCAATGATGAATCCCGACGGACTGGATATTATTGCCGGCTGGTATCGCGATCACCTGGGGACACCTTACGAGACCACCAGTCCGCCATGGCTTTTTCATCATTACGTGGGACATGACAACAACCGGGATTGGTTTATGAATAACATGCCCGAGACCAAGAATGTGACCAAAATTTTATATCGTGAATGGTTTCCTCAAATAGTCTATAATCATCACCAGCCGGCTCCATCGTGGACCCGAATTTCCATCCCGCCCTATGCCGACCCCGTAAATCCTAAAATTCCTCCTGCAATCACATCCGAAGTCAATGAAATCGGTTCCGCCATGGCTACACGGTTTGCACTTAAAGATATGCCGGGTGCAATTGCCGACAATTACTACACGATGTTCTGGAATGGCGGTGATCGGACGGTTCCGTATTATCACAATCAGGTTGGCATTTTAACCGAAACAGCCCATCGAACGCCTACACCGCGGTTTTATGACCCCGATTCAATGCCGAAATATGTGGCTACGCATATCCCAACTGATGGCACCGATATTTTTTATCCTTACCCTTGGAAGGGCGGCGAATCTCATTTTCGTGATGCCATAGACTACACCTATACGGCTTCGATGGCGGTATTGAATCTCGCTGCCAGCCAGGGTTCCAAGTTCATGTATAATATGTACCGGATGGGACGAAAAGCTATTAAGGCTGGGCAGGCCGGGGATCCATATGCCTATGTTATCCCGAAAAAACAATGGGATGAATGGGAAGCTAAAAACCTAGTCAACGTACTATTTCGAGGCGGTGTTGAGATTAATCAGGCTACGCGAGATTTTGAGATCAAAGGGAAAAAATATTCAGCAGGATCGTATGTGATCTACGCGGGCCAGGCTTTCCGCCCTTACCTGATGGATTTACTCGAAAAACAAAATTATCCGACCCGTTTACAGTATCCCGGAGGTCCGCCGGAAACACCGTATGACTTAGCCGGATGGACACTTCCTATGCAAATGGGCGTTGATGTAGATCGTATTGACAACCCGTTTGAAGTGGCTACCAAAGAGATTAATTCGCTTATAAATGCCGCCTCCGGAAAAGTAGAAGGCAATACCGATTACGGTTATATTTTTGCTGATAAATCCAATGCATCGGTCAAAGCCGCCAATATACTGCTCGCAAAAGGTGCGAAGGTTTCTCGTATACAATCAAAAATTTCAGTAGACGGTCAAATATTTCCCTCCGGTTCATATATTCTATCCGGCATTGACAGCTCTGTTGATGATATAGCTGATACGCTTGGATTGAATATGGTTGGTCTGAACCGGAAACCGGATGTTGAGACATTGGCTGTCAAACTACCTAAAATTGGGCTCTACAAATCGTGGGTGGCCAATATAGATGAAGGGTGGACGCGCTGGCTTCTTAAACAATACCATTTTAAGGTGGACACCTTGCACGATGCTGATATCAGAGATAGGGATCTTTCACAGTATTCGAGTATGATTATTCCTTCGCAGCGTGCTTCATCTATTTTGAATGGCTATTCGGTACGCGAAATACCTCAAAAATATACCGGCGGACTTGGAATCAAAGGCGCCTTGAAGCTGAAAGAATACGCCCAACAAGGTGGAATGCTTATGGTTTTTGATGCTGCCAGTGATTTTGTAATCCGGCAGTTCGGGTTGCCGGTACGCAATGCTGTTCAGGGATTGAGCAGCAATCAATTCTTTATTCCCGGTTCTCTTATCCGATCGGTGGTAGATACAAATAATCCGCTGGCTTTTGGTATGCAGGATACCGTAGCCGTTTCTTTTAATCACAGCCGGGCCTTTGAGATTCAAAAACAGAATCGAAAAGGAGAGGGAGGCACCGAAGATATCAAACATGCTCCCAAGGCCAATGTGGATGTGGTGTCGCGTTATGCCGATTCTGATTTGCTGATGAGTGGCTGGGCAATGGGCGAAAACAAATATATAGCAGGCAAAGCATCGATGGTGCGAGTGCCGCTGGGCAAAGGGCAGGTGGTCATGTTTGGCTTTCGTCCACAGTTCCGCGGTCAACCGAGGGACACGTACAAATTGATATTCAACGCCCTTTATAACAGTACGATGAATCAATATCCGGCGGTAAATGCGGAAGAATAAAAAATTTCTAAAATTAAATGTTTCGTAACATTTAGATTTATATAATTACGCATGATTTAACTTAAATTAAGTGCTAATATCTCAGATGAAATATCTCAGCTCTGCTATTATTGTTGTTTTTGTTATGGTTGCCTTCGGTTGTTCCAGTCAATCATTACCGAGACCGGACCATGTTGTCATCGTCATTGAAGAAAATCATGGGTTTGATCAGCTTATAGACAATCCTGACGCGCCCTACATAAACGGTTTAGCTAATGAGGGTCTTCTGTTTACCAATTCTCATGGTGTGGCCCATCCCAGCCAGCCGAATTATATCGCCCTGTTTTCAGGTTCGGTCCAGGGAGTTGAAAATGATCGATGCCTGGAAGGAGACACGCCCTATTTAACACCAAACTTAGGCCATGAGCTGTTGGAGAATGGCTATACTTTTGCCGGTTATTCCGAGACGATGCCCGAGAATGGATTTACCGGTTGTGGAGAGGGTGAGAGTGATTATTCCAATGGCAGTCCCCTTTATGCCCGCAAACACAATCCATGGGTGGATTGGCAGGGGAATTCCAGAACAGGCTTACCGGACAGTACAAATCTGACCCTAAAAGAGTTTCCTGATGATTTTAGCAAATTACCTACGGTAGCCTTCGTCATGCCTAACGAGGATAACGACATGCACAATGGTCCCGACTCTTTAACAATTAAACGAGGAGATAAATGGCTGAAAGACAATCTGGATTCTTACGTCCAGTGGGCCAAAAGCCACAATAGCCTTTTTATTCTTACCTTTGACGAAGATAATTTCACGGAGGATAATCGTATTCCAACCATATTTGTAGGTCCGATGGTAAAAAACGGAAAATATCAGGGTCATGTAAATCATTACAATGTACTTCGGACTATCGAGCAAATATATAATCTGCCCAACGCGGGTCCCGCCAAAGAAAAGCCGATCGACGGGATCTGGAAATAAGTTTACGTGAGTTGATATAGATTAAGATGCGATAGATCAACGGACTGAATCGCAATAAACGATTTTTGAGGAGCCTTCTCGGCAACTCACAAATCGTTCACCGGTTCATTATTGATCATTAGTATGCCGAAGCAGTTTATCCGGCCACTTCCGGGATTAATGTTCAACATCCGGAAGACTTACCAGCCGCCACTGGCACCGCCTCCCCCGGAGCCGAATCCGCCTCCGCCGCTGAAGCCGCCAAAGCCTCCGCCTCCTCCGAAACCGCCACCGGAGCCGCCGCCAAATCCGCCTCCTCCAAGCCAGATAAATCCACCGGGACCAAGAGTACGACGTTTTCGTCCGCCACGGCCGTTATTTTTGCCGCCGCCTTTGCGCGAGGAAGAATAGATTACAAATACAACAAACAAGATAAATACAATCAAAGAAGCGGTATCATTTTTTTCGGATGAGCGTTTTTTGGATAGATGCTCAGTATATTCACCGCTTGCCAATTGAATGAGAGCAGATGTGGCCCTATCCAGACCTTCGTAATAATTACCTTTCTTAAAATTGGGACTTATAATCTCCCGGATAATACGGCCCGCCATGATATCGGGAATGGCTCCTTCCAAACCGTACCCAACTTCAATACGGATTTTATGATCGTCCCGTGAAATCAATATGAGCACGCCGTTATCTTTGTGCCCCTGCCACATCTTCCATTTGCTGAAAAGCTCGGTTCCCACTTGTTGAATATCACGCCCATCTAGACTTTTGATTGTTGCGATCGCGATAATGGTTGAGGTCGTATCTCGATAATTCCGGAGTTTGGTCTCCAGCCGTTGACGCTGACTGCGGGTAAGCATATCCGCAAAATCATTAACATGGCCCACCGGCTCGGAAGGCAAATTTAAATCCTGCGCCGTCGTCAGACCGGGCAGCAGCACCAGGCTGAGTAGAAGTGCGGAAAATAGTGCGACTAACTTACTTTGATTCTTAAAAAACATTCGTTTAGAGGCTTTGAGTATCAATTTCAACTAAGAGTTCGGATTATTATAGCTTATCTCATTGGATAACTCGTTGACATCGCCTTTTTGATGAGGAAAAAGCTCAACCAGTTTATTTCCCACTTTGAGGATCGCCTGCTCAATTCCATCGGCAAAAGCCTGATTCTTAAAATGGCCGACCAACGTGTTCAGCACATCATCCCAAAAACCTTCTTCCACCTGTTTGTGGATACCCTTGCCGGCATAGACTGCGGCTTTCTTATCCTCACTGGCAATATAAATAAGTACCCCATTTTGTAGCTCTGTATGATCCATTCCAAGCTCATGAAAGATACGGGCCGCTCTTACAAGCGGTTCCTGATCGCAATTTTCCTCTATATGAATGCGTATCTCTCCCGATGTCTGATGCTCGGCTTTTTGAATAGCCTCAACAATTCGTTGTTCATCTTTCTTCGTTAAAAACTCGTTGGATGCCATGCCCCTATAGTTTTCATTGAAATTAAAATACCTGACTAGAAGTTGACAGTAGGTGCTTTTTCGGCTCCTTCTTCTGCCTTGAAGTATGCTTTTTCATTAAACCCGAAGACCCCGGCAAAAATGTTTGACGGGAACTTCTTAATAGATGTATTGTAATTTTGTACAGCTTGATTAAAACGCATCCGTTCCGTTGAAATACGGTTTTCTGTCCCCTCCAATTGTGTTTGCAAATCTCTGAAATTTTGGTTCGCTTTTAATTCGGGATAGCGCTCCACTGTTACCATTAAACGAGAAAGCGCGCCCGATAATTGTTGCTGGGCCTGCTGGAACTGCTGCAGTTTTTGGGGATTGTTGAGATCAGAAGCTGAGATCTGGATAGAGGTCGCTTTACTTCGAGCTTCAATAACACTCGTTAGTGTTTGCTTCTCAAAATTGGCTGCCCCTTTTACGGTATTAACCAGGTTCGGGATTAAATCCGAACGTCGCTGATATTGATTTTCAACCTGCGCCCAAGCTTGATTTACATTTTGTTGTTTTTGAACCAGTCCATTGTAGGAGCTGATCCCAAAAATAACCAACAAGGCAACGATGCCCAATCCGATGAGAGTCTTTATATTCATTCTTTCGACTTTTTATTAATGTTAGAAACTCAATATACGAAAGGTGTTTAAAATAGATACAAATTAGTATCCTTCAAAAGGTCGTGAGTGATGAGTCTTTTTAAGCAAGGCCCTCGACTCAAAACTCACTACTCAGGAATCCCTGCTAAAAACTGGTAATCCAATTTTTTGATCAGTTCGGAGTTCCCTATCTTTGAGCGAACATTTTTCAACAATTCCAATGTAATCAATCCCTTGCAGTATAAATTCATTTATTTTGATTTGGATGACACTCTACTTGATCATAAAGCGGCGGAAGTAGCTGCATTGCATGATGTGTATGACCAATTTTCTATTTTTGAAGGAACAGAACCGCAACAGCTCACAGATGTTTATCACGAAGTAAATAGTGAACAATGGTTGAAATACAGTCGCGGAGAAGTTGATCGCAAACAACTGCAGCGGAATCGATTTGAGCAAACGCTACAGCGGCTTGATTTGGATGACAGACCATATAATGAGGTAGGCAGCTATTATATGCAGTGCTATCGCAACCACTGGCAATGGATCGAAGGTGCGGAAACGGCATATCAAAAGGTGACCGAACATTTTCCGGTTGGTATTCTTACGAACGGATTTAGGGAAACCCAACAAAAAAAATTCGAAAAATTTGATTTGTATAACTCTGCCCGGCATTTGGTAATTTCGGAAGAAGTAGGCGCACTGAAACCGGATCCCAAAGTATTTGATCATGCTACGAAACTAGCCGGTGCCGCTCCTGATGAGATTCTGTATGTTGGCGATTCATATTCTTCGGATGTAATGGGAGGCAGTTCTTACGGATGGAATATTGCCTGGTATACAACCAACGGTTCCGAAGAACAGCATGACCGAGCCGATTTTGTTTTTAGTAATTTTAATGAATTAACCAACCTTTTAAAGGTTTAAGGTTAAATGTTGAATGTTCGTTTTGGTTCAACTTTTAACTTTCCAACTTTAAACACTTAATAACTCAGATTGATGTCACAAGCGACCATGCAGGAACCCGAAGTAACACTGGAACTGGCCAAAGAACACGGTCTTTCAGAGGAGGAATTCGATAAGATAAAGGAATTTCTGGGCCGCACACCTACGTTTACCGAGCTCGGCGTTTATTCGGTGATGTGGAGCGAGCATTGCTCATATAAAAATTCCATTCTCGAAATTAAGAAGCTCCCAAGCGAAGGTCCCCAACTGATGGTCGGAGCCGGAGAGGAGAATGCCGGTCTTGTTGATATTGGGGATGGATTAGGTTGTGTCTTCAAAGTTGAAAGTCATAATCACCCGTCGGCTATTGAGCCGTATGAAGGGGCCGCTACGGGAGTAGGCGGTATACACCGCGATATTTTTACCATGGGAGCCCGGCCGATCGCAAGTTTAAACTCGCTGCGTTTTGGGGATTTGGATACGCCCCGTGTGCGTTTCCTATTGGATGGCGTGGTTCGCGGTATTGCCGATTATGGTAATTCTTTCGGTGTACCGGTTGTTGGAGGGGAAATCTATTTTGATGAGAAGTATGAGGGTAATCCTCTGGTAAATGCCATGAGCGTGGGAATTGTGAAGGCGGATCAGACAGCCTCTGCGATTGCCGAGGGAGCGGGGAACCCGGTGATTATTGTAGGATCCGAAACCGGCCGTGACGGCATTCACGGGGCGACCTTTGCATCGGAGGAAATCAGTGAAGAAAGTGAGGAAAAGCGCCCCAGCGTGCAGGTCGGGGACCCGTTTTCTGAAAAATTGCTTTTGGAAGCCAGTCTCGAAGTGATAAAAAACGGCGGCGTTGTTGGAATGCAGGATATGGGAGCGGCCGGCATCAGCTGTTCTTCGTCCGAGATGAGTGCCAAAGGCAAGTGCGGCATGCGTATTGATCTGGACAAGGTTCCCGCGCGTGAAGATGGCATGACGGCCTATGAATTATTACTCTCGGAAAGCCAGGAGCGGATGCTGGTTGTGGCCGAAAAAGGCCGCGAACAAGAGATTATTGATATTTATGAGAAGTGGGATCTGAATGCGGTGGTCATCGGCGAAGTGGTTGAAAATCCCAATGTAACCTATTTTAAAGACGGTGAAGTAAAAGCCGATATACCGGCTGACAGCCTGGTGCTTGGAGGAGGAGCGCCGCAGTATGTCCGTGAAACGAAAAAGCCGGAATATCTGGATGATGTTCAGTCTTTTGATGAAGCTTCTCTTGATCATCCGACTAACCATAAGGATATTCTAAAACAGCTGCTTTCGTCTCCGAATATTGCTTCAAAACGTTGGGTATATGAGCAATATGATACGATGGTTCGAACGAATACGGTAAATGGACCGGGTGCTTCTGATTCGGGAATTGTTCGAATTAAAGGATCAAATAAAGGATTGGCGGTTAAGACGGATTGCAACGGTCGATACGTGTATTTGAACCCGCGGCGGGGAGGACAGATTGCCGTAGCTGAAGCTGCACGGAATGTAGTTTGCAGCGGAGCCAAGCCGATGGCTATTACGAATTGTCTCAACTTCGGGAATCCTTATAAACCGGAGGTGTATTGGGGATTTAAAGAGGCATTGGCAGGAATGGCAGATGCCTGTCGTATCTTTAATACTCCCGTGACCGGTGGGAATGTGAGTTTCTATAATGAGAATCCTAAAGGATCTGTTTTTCCAACACCGGTAATTGGGATGCTGGGACTTATCGAGGATTTGGAAAACCATCGCATGACGCCCGGATTTAAGAAAGAAGGGGATGTAATTTATTATATCGGCGCACCGCGTAAAGGA
>DATFLI010000228.1:0-9209 GCA_035267805.1 Balneolaceae bacterium
GGTTGCCATTTCCGAGGCAAATCCTTTTCCCCAGGCAGAGGGCCGAAAGCGATAATATAGGTTAGCACGCTGTCTGCCGGCAATGTCTTTGTACATTAATCCTCCACAACCGATAATCGTTTGGGGATCTTTTTGGGTGGCAATTACCCAGTATCCGAATTCGTATTTTTCCCAGTGTTTCAGCCAACGTTTAAGCATGGTACGGCTATCTGTAACCAATTGGTGAGGGCCGGCAGGATTAAACCGGTTGGTTTGGGGATTCCCGTGGATCTCAAAAATTGCTTCCAGATCCTCTTCAAGAGGGGTGCGAAGAATCAGGCGGTCAGTTTTAATTTTGGATGCCAGCATACATTGATATACATACATTATTTACGAAGGTTCTTAAGAGATGAAGAACGCTTCACGATTGTGAAGAAGATAAAGGATCACTAATATTGCTTGTATAGCGTCTTTGTTGTAAACGATAATCAAGTAAGGGTATAACTAGCCCAATTTTTTAAACTCTTCTATAGAAGAAATGCATGAATCCAAGTCCTGCAAATGGCCATCTTCCAGATTATAAATCCAACCGTGTACAGACAGTTTTTGTCCCTTTTTCCAGGCATCCTGCACAATGGTCGTGCTGCATATATTATTAACCTGTTCAATGACATTCAGTTCACACATCCGGGTTATTTTCTCATCTTTGGAAAGGTCTTTAAGCTCATTCGAATACAAGCGGCTGACGTCCTTAATATGTCGCAGCCAGTTATCGATGAGTCCATGATCGTGTTCATCCATAGCTGCTATTATACCACCGCAACCATAATGGCCGCAAACAATTATATGTTTCACCTTAAGTATTTCGACAGCATATTGGACGACAGAAAGACAATTAAGGTCGGTGTGTATAACCATGTTGGCTATATTCCTGTGCACGAAAACATCTCCGGGAGACAGGGCCACAATCTGATTAGCGGGTACGCGACTATCCGAACAGCCAATCCATAAAATTTCAGGTTGCTGCCGCGTGGACAATTCGGCAAAAAAATTGGGATCTTCTTTTTTAATTTTTGCAGCCCAATCTTTATTACGCTCAAAAAGCTTTTTTAATGTTTTCACTGTATTGTAATTTTAATTGCCTCAATCATTGTATCCCGCTGAATTTAATAAGAAAGGGTTACGGATTAAAGTTCTATTTAAGTATAACTTAATTATGCGTATTAGGAGATCTCACAATAAACTTAAGTCTGTCAAAATCCCAAATAAGTAGGTAGATGCTACTCAATAGCATGGCACCGGTTACGATAGGCGTGCCTTTGAATGGCATTGAGATCGTGATGACAAAGATATTAAGGATGATTGGAAAGAAGATGACAGCTCCCAGGGTAGAGAAACGGGGAATCAGCAGACAGAGTCCTGCAGTGAATTGTGCAATGCCGATAAAATGCCAGTAAAGTCCGGTGCGATAAAGGGCTTCAAAGAAATAGCCGATTTGTGTGTCGGTACTTAGCAACGTAAAGCGATGTCCCAAAATTTTTGCAGAGAGGGATAGATAAAGCTTAAAGCCAAAGCGATCCGCAAAAAGATTGTAAAATATTTAAATAATGGTCGTTTTTTTAACGCTATAATTTGGGCTTGCATCATGGCTAAAGGATCAATTGTGAATTGATCTGAAGTACGGTATTGCACCAATGAAGTTTCAAAATGACTCCGCTGGCAAGTTCTTCTTTATCACATGATAGGTTAAAGAATCTTTAGTGAAGTGCACGATTACCGCTTCCTACGACTCAGGGAATACACATTTTTACGATCAATTGGTAGTAGTCAAGGATATCTGTTCAGCTTGTTATTGCAGAAGTTCAAATCCAACCCAAAACCCCGAATCCGAATATCTGCCATGACTTTATAATGTTCATTGTTGCTTACCGGATTTTTCTATTCTTAGATATAGCAAACCGGCCAGAGATAAATATAAATATCCTCCGATGCCGGTATAAAGACTAACCGGTAACAGAAATGTTTTCAAATAAAGCACCAAATTTACCGGTGGACTGCCGGTGATTTCAAAAACAATTATCCAAAACAAAAAAAATATCAGTGAGAATAGCAGGGGCGAATAAAGATGAGAATACTGAAGCAGTGCATGTTTTAGTCGAGATCGGATGAAATACGCAGTTGCCAGAAAAAGCAAATATGGAATACCGCCGTACCAAAAGGCATTAAAATCGTAATACAGGAGGGTGCCTAAAATTTTTTTTAGTATCCCGGAAGGTCCAAAAATTTTAATGACAGCTAGCAAAATTGGGGATAATAAGGCAATTAATCCTAATGGGAACAGATATGCTGTTATTTTAAATAATCTTTCCTTCATCCGTTTTTTTTTGTTGGGCAACAAGGCTGTTATGATTCCATCTACTCAGCTGGGATAAGATTCAAAATAGTAAAAGTTCATGCAAGATATATCCCCGACAGGGTCGGCAAGGTTAGATCTTAGGAATTTGTCTTAAAGTTCTTTTCGGGGTGCCGCCGTATTCACATCTCCCGTATTGGGAGTGCCGGTAGGTTCAATAAGTAACAGATGTGTTTCTTCTTCCGCACGTGGACAGTGTTCAACACCACGAGGGACAACAAAAAGGTCACCGGGATTCAATTCTATATCCCGATCTCGTAATTGGATTGTTAAATGTCCCGAGAGGACTAAAAAGAAATCGTCGGTATCTTCGTGTTTGTGCCACTGGAACTCATCTTTAACTTTTACAACCATAATATCATAATCGTTAAGCTGAGATACAGTTCTGGGGGACCAATAATCAGAAAATTGAGACAGTTTTTCTTGCAGATTGACTTTTGTATTCATTGTATGTGGGCATTCAAAAGGTTTTTACGGGAAAGACGAATTGAAATAAATTAGACATCTGTTTGCCAGCCATATCCTTTTTCAGCAAGGATAGCGCCGCGATGGTCATAAACGGAATCATCTTTGGGGGTTGTTGTTGACAGTCCGTCCACATAGCGGTTAAACAGGCAGAAAGTTGCTGCTATTAAAACAGTATCATGCAGTTCTTTATCGGTAACACCGTGTTTACGAGCATCAGAAATATCGGACTGCGAAACCTCCTGTCCGTTTATCTGCACTTTGCCTGCAATGTTTAACAAGCTATTCATCTTGGGAGATAATTCATCATCCGCCTCGTCATTTTTGACCCGGTCAATAAAATCATAATCAACATCCAATAAATGCTTAGCTGTGGCCCCATGAGTATATTGACAGTACTGGCACTTGTTCTTTCCGGAAACATAGGCGGCAATAAGTTCCCGTTCTCCTTCTGATAGCGTTGATTCGCCCCTCAGCAACACCTGTGCAAGTTCAAGCAACGGTTTGGCTGTGGTTGGATAATCTTTTAAGAGAGCTGCGATTCCCGGCAGCTCCTCGGTTAATTTGATATAAGGCATAACAATTGGATTAGTTTTGATTGTAAATATTAATTCAAAAAAATCAGGTTCATTATCAAGTTTATTATTCCAATAAAGCCAATATCAGGAACAAAATGATTATATTTAAGATAGGCTTTAAAAAAAAGAGAGGGAGAGTATGAAAAAAATAAGTTTATTTAGCCTTTTTGTGTTCATTATTATCAGTGAGACGATTGCTCAGACGAATTGGAATATTGCTCTTCGGGCAGGGATAGATGCCATTCCCACCAGTAGTAATGATAATAATCATGGCGGCAACCTGCCGAAAGGATTTCATATCGGTTTCATCGGAAAGTTACCTGTTATAAATAATATCTCATTTCAGCCGGAAGCCCAGTATACCTGGATAAATTATTACAGTCATACCACCGTGCCTGAAAATGATTTTATCAATGGTATTGCCCAGTTATATCAAATCCCACCTGAGCAAGCACGTCAACTGGTTAGCGATTATTGGCAAAAAACGGAAACAACGACCTCATATTTCTATTTCCCCCTGTTGATGCGTTATCAATACTCCGGGCGGTTGGCGTTATTGCTAGGTCCCGAGATTGGGCTCGTTTATCGTAATAAGGATGTAAATCATCTTACGGCAATTGTTTCCGGTCAATCAGTCGAAGACCAAACAACAGTTCACGGCACTGATGGAATACACGAAACCAATATCGCGCTCGCGGCAGGAGCCGAACTAGATATAAGCAAATATACTGCTTTAGAGTTGCGTTATGTGCGTAGCTTAAATTCTCTGGAGGATAGTCATTCCTCTACCAGTTCATACTATAATTTTGTACAGATATCGCTTTTATACCGTTTTTTCAGTTTCTGATTATTGTGAATAAATGGAAACCTTGCTCACTGTATTCTTAAACTATCCCAGAACGTGCAATATTAGCCTACAAGGGATAGGCGGTGATCCGGTTAGGATAATGGTACTTCAATCCCCACATAAAACGTATTCGGTCCGCGTTGAACCAGCAGAGCAACAGAATCCCCTTTTTTAATTTTGCTAAGCTCTCGATTGAATTCCGCTACGGTCGAGACCTCTCTACGATTGACTTCTTTGATGAGATCACCGCTTTGCAGTCCGGCATCTTCGGCAGCTGAACCGCTTGCCACGCTGGTTATTACTATACCTTTTTCTTTATTATATCCCAATTGACCGGCAATATCGGGCGTCAAATTTTGCAGCTCGAATCCAAGGGTATTTTCAAGTTGATTGGTTAGCGTCTTAGAACTTGGCTGATCTGCTGCCATTTTTTGTGGTCGTTCTCCCAAAGTTACAGATAGTTCTTTCTGATTGCCACCTCGTATCACCGTTACCTTAACTTTTGATCCGGGCTGGGTGCGTGCTGCCAGGTTACGGAGTTGTGTGCTGCTTTTGATGTTAGTGCCATCAAACTGAGTGATGACATCTCCGCGCTTAATTCCGGCTTTATCTGCGGGACTGCCTGCTTCAATATCACCTACCAGGGCGCCTTCGGCATTGTTTAGTTTCAAAGCTTTCACCAGGTTATCATCGATGTTCTGGAGAATAATTCCGAGGTAACCCCGGCTAACCTTTCCATTATCAATCAGTTGTTTCATAATGCCCCGCGCCATTTTTATGGGGATAGCAAATCCTATACCCACACTACTGCCGGTAGGACTGCTTATGGCCGTATTTATTCCGATAACGCGTCCCTGCAAATCGCAAAGTGCACCACCACTGTTCCCGGGATTAATCGAAGCATCAGTCTGAATGAAATCCTCATATTGTGCCAAGCCAATATTTGATCGTCCTTTTGCACTGATTATGCCTGCTGTAACCGTATGCATCAGTTGATAGGGATTTCCAACAGCGATCACCCATTGACCCACCCTAAGATTATCGGAATCACCAAGCAAGGCAGTGGGTAAATTTTCAGCATCAATCTTGATGACAGCCATATCACTTTGTGGGTCGGTACCGATTACTTTGGCGGGATACTTTTTCTCATCCTCAAGAACAACAGTGATCTTTTTGGCATTTTCAACAACATGATTATTCGTCAGAATATACCCATCAGTCGATATGATAACTCCGGATCCCAGGCTATGCACCGTTTCTCTCTGATTGGGCACGGCACCGAAGTAACGTTTTAAAAAATCATCCCCAAAAAAATCCCGGAAGGGATCCTTACCATAGGGACTCTCAAGCGTTACTTCTTCTTCTGCAAATATTGGTACCACTGAGGGACTGATACGCTCAGCAGCTTTTTCAAAAGTGTAGCTAAGTTGATCTGCAACGGTACTATCAATGATATTTGTCATTGCTGGTATGACGGCAGATCCGGTTTCATGTAATCCTTTTGAAGGGGAAGTGTTTACATCACCCATCCAAAGGCCGATTAAAAACGTGGTGATCGGTATCAGGCTAAGCAGTAAAAAATATTTAGTCTTTTTCATTGGACTCCCTCGCGTAATGGTTTTAAAAAACAAATAAAGCTACGATTAATAGGCCATTAAGCACAGCAGAAAATCTATTTTATACGTATAAGGAAAATCATTACAGGAGGAGGTTATTTCTTAAAGCCGGTGAAAATCCCCGGAAATAAAAAAGCCAACAGTTTTTCTTTCGCCGGTATGACCCGGGTCAAGTTCAAGAGGTATATTCTCAGCTTCGATAAAATCGAAACACCCTCAACTGTTGGCTTTAATGCCGGTCACTTTTTAGATGCCGACAATTTAAAATAAACTCTCTCTCTTGAAAAAAATGACTCTCTTAAAAGAAGACCGTTGCACACTTCCTGATTCCCCTTTGTCAGGAAGATATCTAGGAAGAAGCCGACGGTCATTAGTTTAAGGCTTATCTCTGGTATACCGTAGTATCCATAAGACTGTGCAATTTCAAGATTTCAATCTCTCCTAATATTATCTCTCTCTAAAAATTCTAGAAGTAATATAAATACCAGTGTGCGATCTGTCTGTAGGTGATCAGTGGCAGGCGTTGTAGAACTTTTACCTACAAAGAGTCGGGAAGCTCGGCCTCTTTTTGGGGAATATCCGTCGTTTCCATTGTTTCCAGTACCCGTAAAAGGGCAGGCAACAGAAACAGTGCGGCGAACAATGAGAGCCCAATGCCCAGTACTGCAATTTCCCCTATAGAACGCATGCCCGGATGTATGGAGAACAGCAACCCGCCAAAACCGAACATTGTAGTCAATGCACTCATAGAGATATGTTCGCCGGTAGATCTCAATACCCGACTGATAGATCCTTTACCTTCTTCGAGGTAGCGGTGGACGATGTGTATGCCACTGTCGTCGCCGATACCCAGTACTGTAGGAAGCACTACCAGGTTATAAAAGTTAAGTTTCCAGCCGATTAGCTCCATAAACCCAAACATCCACATAAAACTGGCAATGAGCGGTAATAAAGCTAAAATCATCCATTTGAAGCCCCTAAGCACAATGAGCTTGAAAATGATAATAAAAATGATTGTCAAAGCAACCATCCAGGGAGTCTCTTCAATCATCAGGCGAAGCATATCGGAGGCCACAATAGAGGTCGATCCGGCATGAAAAGTTTCTCCTTGTGGAGTTGTAACCTCACCTACATCATCGGCAAAAAGCATGGAGTTACGTCCATCGGCCAAACCTACAGAAGGATAAATGATTACAAGATTTCCCACTTCACCGGTTTTTGAAGTAAAGGGATCTTTGATAAATCCGGGTACCTGGCTAAGTGATATGGGAGATTGGGTAGAGGCCGCGTCACGCAAGCGTACAATTTGCGAATCCTGCGATGATTTCAGAAACGGGTCATTAAGCAGCTTACGGATACCTTCAATACGTTCGAGTTTTTTTTGTGCAAAAGCGGAATCAAATGGATAGCGATCCTGGAATATCTCAACGTCACGGATAGTCGGGGAAGTAGAATCTGATTTCATCCTGTTGCGAAGCACTGCTGCGACGGAAATAGCTTGCTGTGGAGTATCCACGATGATATAAGCGGCATTGCGTGTCTTCCGGTCGCTGTACACTTTATTCATTTCCCGATTCAGCTTCACATAAGCCTCGTATTCGGGCTCCAGCTTTCCAAAGTCATATTCGAATTTAAGGTTGGGCAATTCCAGGATGGTCACTGCTGTGATGATTATAGCCAAACCGATAATTCCGTATGAAATCCAAAGTCCCCTCGTTGGATTTTCATTGGTTGTAGCAGCAACCGATGATTTCTTTTGAGGAATGTCAGAAAGATCCAACCAGCGTATTTTTTCGAGCACGACCAGTAGGGCCGGCAGGAAGAATATATATGCCAGAATTGATAACAATAAGCCTGCGCCGGCGATGAATCCGAATTCACTGAATCCTTTGAAATCGGCCAGCATCAATATAAAAAAAGCGGCAGCTGTTGTAATACCTACTACGGCAATTGCTTGTCCGGTGGTGAGAAAAGTTATCTCAATAGATTCGGCTACCGATTTGCTTTCCCCGCGCTCTTCGGCATAGCGAGCAAAAAAATGGATGCCGAAGTCAATCCCCATCCCAAAAAGCAGGAGCCCCAGGGTAGCGGTCATGATAGTGAGGGTCTGGTAGGCTACCCATGCAATGCCAAAGGTAAGTGCCAGACTGAATGCCAGAGGCAGGGCCAGCATAAGAGTATGGGCGGGAATCTGGCGAAACTGTTTGAACATCAGCTGGATGGAGAAATAGTCACCTGCCTGTGCCTGATAGCTTTTGTACTGGAAATAGAGCACAACAAAGACCAGCAGCATCAACACACCGGCACCGAATGAGTTTTTGACATCTTTGGTGATGGCTTCTACCTCAATAAGCGTCCGGATCAGACGTCCGCCCAGAATAACTTTCATTTTTGGCTGATAAGTTGCAGGGGCCATCTGATCGACCACCTGCTGAAGGCTGGCATATGTATTTCGGATGAAGCTGATATCGGTTTGTGATCCGCTGGGAAACAGTTTTACAACCATAGCGGTGGAATCTTTCGAAATGGGATATTCCGAACCAATGAGTTCATCGTACATTTGCCCCAGCTCTTTGCCGAGCGAATCGGTTTCGGTTGACTCCTCTTCTTCGAGCTCTATGTAAAAAGGATTGGCTTTCTTCTTGGCTTCGTCAATTTTCCGGTGCAGAAAATCTTCCAGCTGATCCAACTCGTGATCTGTAGCAAAGTAGAGGGCATTATGCTTTAAGAAATCAATATTTTTGTGAAATTCTGATCGCAAAAAATAAGGCTGACCGTCAGAACGTTTCATGCCGAGTGCTTTGGGGATGAGATCTTCTGCAAATTTTTTGTTGGCTGCAAATGAGGGACTCTCGATAACGACAGCTACTTCGTGTTCACCGCCGACTTGTTCGCGAAGTTTGTCCAAGGCTTGAACACTGGGATAAGAACGGGGAATAAGTTTGGCCAGATCGGTGTCGATTCGTAGGTTCAGAGCCAGCAGAACACCAATAATTGCCAGCGTCAGGCATATTGCGATGGTAATGACAGGATATCGAATAATTTTCCTGATAATGGGTAACAGCTTTTCAAATACCTTTTCCATGGATTATGTTGCATTATCATATTCTGTTTTGCCTCATTTTCCAGAAATAACTGGTCAGAGTTCCCAGGCCAAAAAATATCAGCAACAGGTTGATGACCCAGCCAACGTAGGGCAGGGCGCTTAGTATCAGTATAATAATTATGCCCAGGGCCAAGCCCCAGTAGAAATCGGAGAATGATTCCTCGGATTTAAAGAGCCGAATGCTGATGGTGCCCAGCGTCAATGC
>DATFLI010000229.1:0-3343 GCA_035267805.1 Balneolaceae bacterium
ATCAACCACTGTCTGTACCATCTGTAAAACAACATTTTTCCACTCCAGCCCGATACCATATTTAAGAAGACTTTGCTCGATTGTAGTATCGATACTTTCAAGTGTATTAAAGTCAGCTTCTTCAAAAATCTTGTGAATACACGTCCCGGGCTGGGGACCTTTGGGAAAGGTAAAGATCGACTGTTCTGACTCTTTTTCTGTAACAGGCGCGGTTGATTCCTCATCCCCCAAAAACTGATCGTAATCCGGCAAATCGGGATCCTCGTCCATCCAGCTGGTGAGCGAAGAAAAACTGGACACGCGATAGCTGGGCTTAAGCGGCGTGGCTCGATGGAACTCTCTTACTGTTAAACTTTGCGAACGACTATCATTATAATCGGAATCGGATTCCCCGGTAAAATCACGGTACTCCATTGAAAAAAAGTGGGGGTGTTGGCGGCACAATTTTTCAATAGCAATATGCATCGAGTCGCCATCCGGCTTTTGATATTTTTCATCTCCAAATTTGTCCCGTAGCAGATTTTCAACGTCCTTGGGATCCTGCAATAGATATCCCAGGGCCGAAAACTCAGAGGAGGAGGCATAATCCCAGGTCAAATATAAACATTGCTTGGCACGCGTCATGGCTACGTAAGCCAGCCGCAGGCTTTCCGCCAGTTCTTCTTCCATGGCAAGTCGCCGGTTTTTAGGCCGCTCGGAGTTAGAATCATCCGTAAAATCCAAAATTGTTGTTTCGGTGTCAGTAGGATCATGATAAACCAGCGGATCTCCGTCATCACTGATATGGGGACCAAACCAAAGAAATGGACAAAATACGATGGGATATTCAAGTCCCTTGCTTCGGTGCATAGTGACAATTTTTATCAACTCTTCGTCACTTTCCAGTCGCATTTGCTCTTCTTCCCTGCCGGTATTTTCATCCTCCTTTCGCTTCCGGCTCAGCCATTTAATTAATCCCTGCATGCCCTTTTTCTGGTGCTGCGATTCTTGCTGCAGCAGTTCGCCCAGGTGCAACAAATTAGTCAGCCGACGTTCTCCATCAGAATAGGTAATAACATGATGTGAAATGTTGGCCTGCTTCATTACGGATCTAAACATGGCGGCAAATCCGTGATCCTGCCACTTCCGGTGCCACTCAGAAAACTGATCCAGGATTCCAATCCAACGATCTTCCTCTTCTTCCATTTCAAGAAGATCCACGGCCGAATAGTCTGTCAATGGAAGGGAGAGCGCCGTTTTAATCAGCGTCTCATTCGATGGCTCCGCCATTGCCTTTAGTAATATCTGCAACTGACGGGCTTCAGGACTCTGAAAAACACTTTTATCACTGTGACGAACACTTTTAATGCCTTCCTCTTGCAGAGCTTCACTTATCAAGTCGGCCTGATCATGCCTGCGAACCAACACCGCGATATCTTTTGCTCTGACCGGATTGCCGCCAATAGTGATCGCTTCATTCTTTCCGCCCTCCAATAAACGTTGTATTTCTTTAACTGTATCTTTGGCGACCTTTTCTTTGGCCTCTCCTTTATTTATCTGCTCCTGTCCTAATTCGGAAAGCCTGCGAAAACGTATGGAAGGAAATGATTGACCGTCTTCGAGCAAGAGATCATATTTTTCATCAGGTTTACCCTGTCCTATTTGTTTGTAATTAATTTGACGCAGAAAAAAGGGATTATCATGCTGCGTAAAAAACGCATTTAATCCATCGATAAGATTGGGCGTGGACCTGAAGTTGCGATTCAGCTTGTACTTATTTTTCTCGGGGGCATCTTCACGAGCTTTGATATACGAATGTACATCCGCTCCCCGAAAACTGTAAATAGACTGTTTGGGATCGCCGATCATAAATAATGAACTAGGATCATGCCCCCTGTAAATACGGCGGAAAATATCATATTGATTGGGATCGGTATCCTGGAACTCATCCACCATGGCGATGGGATATTTTTCTCGGAGCTTGTCGGCAAGTTTGGCTCCTCTTTGGGGATTAAAAAGTGCCTCACGGAGCCTCAACAGTAGATCATCATACGACAAAACCTGCAACTCTTCCTTCTTTTCCCGTAGTTCTTTTCTTAAATACAGGAAGAGATCTTTTTTGAAAGCGACCTCATAATGAGCAAAGGAGTGAGCCAATTCCCAATACCGATCCGCCAGTTGAAAAAATTGATGCTGCGGAGGGGCATTCCCTTTTTTTTCGGCTGATTTCGTAATTCCATTGTCGATTCGATGCTGGGTAAACCGCTCGAATTGATCAAAAATGTCAATGACCGCAGCCTCACTGCCCATAATGGCATCCATCTTATCAAACCATCCCGGCAGCCAGCTGGCCCTATAGTTGCTCATCTCATCGCCACTCAAAATATCATAAATATGGCTTCTCTCATCTTTCCAGATACGAGCCATCGAAGCATGAGTCTCCCGGAATGCTTTCAGGGCTTCTGCTTGGTTTTCAAACACATTATTTTGGGGCTTAATTTTGAGATAAGGCTTCCCGAGATGTTTGCCCAGTTCCTTAGCTAGCTTTTCGGGTTCATATCCCCGGTCCAAAATCAATTTTACCAACGGCTTTTTCCAAGGATTATTGGCGGTGTCGGCTATCCAGTTTCGCCAGTAGTCGTCCACGGCCTCGAGCACCAGATCCGAATCGTCCCCGATCATCTCTGCATCATACATGGCCCGGCTGTCGAATGCTTGCTCCTGTAGTGCCTGGTAGCAAAATCCATGGATAGTATACACTGAAGCTTCATCAAAAGATCGAACGGCGGCATCCAATTTTTCAATAGCCTGCCCGGGGTTGGAAACATGATCCAGAAGATCATCTAAAAACTGATCGTCTTCTTTGTCTGATTTTCCCTTTTTTAAGACGGAAATAGATTGCCGGATGCGATTTAACAGCCGATCTCTAAGCTCTTTGGTCGCCGCCTCAGTGTACGTAACCACCAGGATATTGCTCACTGTAACATCACGCTCAATAAGCGTACGGATATATAGGGAGGTGATATTGTAGGTCTTGCCTGTGCCCGCGCTGGCCTCGACCAGGTTGATGCCAGAAAGATCAATTTCAAAAGGTTTGAGCTTTTTCATCTACTGTCCCTCCTGACCTGAAGCCTTAAAAAAGGGAGTCCAAAATTTCAGGCTGACATTAGCAAAATCAGCATTGTGGATGGGATTTTCTTTCCCTGTCAGCAGTTGATTATATGGATCTTCTCCTTCACCCGGCGGACCGTTGTAGCTTTCACTCCATTCACTGAGGGCATTTTCCCTCGCCTTTTGCTCATCCTTGTTTTTAACCAATAAACTTTTTGCATATTCATAAGATGAGCGGGGAAAGAAATCGCTT
>DATFLI010000230.1:0-4108 GCA_035267805.1 Balneolaceae bacterium
CGACTGTATTGAGATCCTGGAGGAACAGCAACGCGTGCCGCGGCTGGGTAAAGGGGTTGATGAGGCCAAAAATCTTTCTAAAGCGGCTATGCGAAGAGTTATTAAGGCCGTACAGGAATATCAGGAACTGCTGAATCGTCAATATCCTTGTGTTGAAGATCTTCAGGTGGTGGGAACCAGCGCAGTGAGGGATGCGAATAACCGTAAAGAGTTCCTCAATCGGGTTGAAAAGGAAACAGGTATCGACGTCCGGGTATTAAGCGGTTTTGAAGAGGCGCAATATACGTTTTTGGGAGCCCAAACCGTCTTGGAAGATGCACTCAACGCCCGACAGAAAGTGGTTATTGATATTGGGGGTGGAAGTACCGAAGTGGCCGCAGGTGAGCGCGAGCTCCGTGATCGTTACTCTTTTAATATGGGGTGTGTTCGTTATACCGAACGTTACCTAAAAGGAGATCCACCCAATGATTTGCAGATGGATGCCTGTCGAAAAGCGGCCCTTGAAATGCTGGAAAGCTATGAATTTAATTTTGTGGATAATTCAATTCTGATCGGTGTCTCCGGCACGGTAAGCTCTTTGGCTTTCATTGACAAGGGATGCAAGGAATTCAGAAGCGAAGACTTGAATGGGTATATGTTATCTTTAGAGCTGATTAAAGATTACATTACTAAATTCAAAAGATGGCCGGTTAAAAAATTGATCGAATCATATCCGATCGTTATGGAAGGTCGGGGAGATATTTTTCTGGCCGGTCTGTTGATCTTGGAATGCTTTATGGAATACTATGACTTTGATTCCATCATTACTTCCACAGGTGGAATCAGACATGGTGTTTTATTGGATAATTAGGCAGGATACCGGTTTGTCACTGATGCCATGCCTTACGTACTAGGGACACATAAAAGACTAGCTAAGCCGAAGCCATAAATTTTGTATAGTAAACTTTACCCGGTTTCCTTGTCAGGCGGTACGTAAACGAGGACTATAACGGCTAAGTTTTTAGGAAATTTACAATGGGAATAAAGTGACACTTTCAGTAAGTTTGAGGCTAAACTGAACCGCAAGAAATATTTTCAGCACGGTAGGGAATGTCTGATTCTAAGCCCCAAAATTCACAAACATCTGAGTCTCCCCGCGAAAATGCTTCAGAAAGCAGCCTGGAGGATGATGCGCTGGTAAAAAGAGCTATTGGTGGCGACGAGTCTGCCTATACCCAAATCGTAGATAAATATGAGCGGGCGCTCTACTTTCATATCCTTAAAATGATTAAAAACCGGGAACAGGTAGAGGATCTGGTTCAGGAAACATTTGTTAAGGCCTTTGATAACCTGAACACGTACAGTACCAACTACGCTTTTTCAACCTGGCTTTATCGCATTGCCACTAATCATACTATCGATTACCTGCGCAAGAAAAAACTAAAAACGCTCTCCATCGATGAGCCCATGAAGACAAAGGATGGAGAAATGGATATGCAGCTGCAGGATGAATCGGCGAGCACGGATCGAAGCATCATTCGTAAACAGCGCCAAAAAATTGTCCGAAATGCTATTGATGATCTCCCGGAGAAGTATCGAAAGGTCATCGAAATGCGCCACATGGAGGAAAAAAGCTACCAGGAGATTGCCGATGTTCTCGACTTGCCGCTCGGAACTGTTAAAGCGCATATTTTTAGGGCACGCGAGCTTTTATATAAGGCTTTGAAAGACAAGAAAAGCAAATTTTGAGCATTAAAAAAAGCAAGCATTTCTCACTTCTTGCTTATATTCCCCGCCACCGCCGCCACATTGTCTTTGTATTTTTCAAATTTTGCCCTCCGAATTGCACTGCCTACAAACAAGTCATCATATTGTCTGATATCCAGTTCTTCCCAAAAGTTGATATCATGATTCAGCAGCTTGTCCCGGGGTGCTAAATCTTTCATCGTTCCGTATTTGGCCTCCCGGTTCCAGGGACAAACATCCTGGCAAATATCGCAGCCGAACATCCAGTCTCCAATTTTATCGCGGTACTCCTCGGGAATGTTTTCTTTGAGCTCGATGGTCAGATAAGAAATACATTTGGTTGCATCCACGCGATAAGGCTCGTAGATAGCGTCGGTGGGGCAAGCATCCATACAACGGGTACAACTGCCGCAGTGGTCGGTTACAGGGGCATCATAGAGGAATTCTGCATCGACGATCATCTCACCGATAAAAAAGAACGATCCCAGGTTCTTATTGAGGATGTTGGAATTCTTGCCCATCCAGCCGAGTCCGGCCCGTACCGCCCATGCCTTATCCAATACCGGAGCGGAATCCACAAAGACGCGGCCCTCGAGGCCTCCCAGCATATCTCGGGTTTCGGCGAAAAGCTTTTTCAGCTTCTTTTTGAAGACTTTGTGATAATCCCGTCCCTGTGCATATTTGGCAATCTTCGGCCGGTTATTTTGTTTGATTTGTTTGCGGTGTTTGGGATGAAAATAGCTGCCGATAACCGATACAACCGACCGGGCACCGGGAACCAGCTTTGTGGGGTCCACGCGTTTATCGAAATGATTGGCCATCCAATCCATCTTGCCATTTCGATCTTGATGGAGCCATTCTCTCAGGCGGCGTTCTTCTTTTTCAAGCCGTCCCGCTTTGGCAAATCCGCAAGCGTTGAAACCAAGTCGAAGGGCAGCTTCACGGACTTTCTGTGTACGTTCACGTAAGTTCATTTGTTAACTGCTTAAAAGCTAAGAACACTACACGGGTTGAATGAGATATAATTTAATGCTTGCCGGATCAGATGAATAAGATCTGTTGATTATCACAGGTTGTATTTGCCGATGTAAGGTAATCAAACATCATATCATGCCGGGCCTTTGATGGAGTTTGTCTCGGTATCTTTTCCAGCCACTCAACCAATAGGTCCCCAAATTATGTATTCAGTATCATTTTTTGCGCATGCTATCATAGCTGCTTGGCATTAACTTCCTCTAGGCTGCCATTCTCCAGTTTAACCGTTCTATAAGGGTACTGCTTTACCGTATCATAATCGTGAGTTACCATCAAAACCGCCATGCCGCGATTGTTGATCTGCTTCAGCAAGTCCATAATTTCGGCCGAGGCTTTCGGATCAAGGTTGCCGGTCGGCTCATCGGCCAGCATAATACGCGGTTCGTTAGCGAGGGCACGGGCGATCACTACGCGCTGCTGCTCGCCGCCGGACAAATCTTCGGGCATATTCTTTCGTTTGTGACTAAGTCCCACCATCCCCAGCACTTCCAGTACACGTTGTTTAATATAGTTCTTCTTTTCACCGGTTACTTCCAATGAAAATGCAACATTTTCGTAGACCGTGCGATCGGGCAACAGCTGAAAGTCCTGAAAGACAATGCCCAGTCGCCGTCGCAAGAAGGGAACTTCCTTATCCGATAAATTTGCAACGTCCATATCGGCAACGCGCACTTTACCGAAGTCGGGCAGTAAATCCCGGTAGATAAGCCGCAGGAAAGAACTTTTGCCGGCACCGGTTTGACCGATCAGATAACTGAATTCTCCGTTTTCGAGTGAGAAACTAATATTGTCGAGCACCTTGCGGTGATCATATGAGACACTTACGTTTTCTAATTCTATGACTGAACGTTGGGACATTGAATGACCATTGTGATTCTTAAACTCTGTTCGTCGGCTTCCTCAAATTCGAAACCGCTGTATTTTGCCACTATGTTATACGCTGTTTGATCGATAATATCAAGCATTTGTTGTAGCGTATAAATTTTTTGCAGGTGCGTCTCTCTGAATTGCTCCAGTACCGTTTCTTGGTCGGCGGCCAGTTTTTCTATTTTGAACTCATTTTTATGGATTTGCTGGCCCGCATCATAGGTACTTTGCCGAAAAAAACGATGATTATCGTCGGTATATCCCTCTTCATTATTTAGGTAATCGATAGCCTGTATTGAATTCTTGGGGGTGGTAAAATCGAAGATAAGCAGGCTGTCGAGCTTTAGTACTTTTTTTACCTCTTCAAGAAATCGGAGCACATCATCCGGAGTCCGCAAATAATTGATGCTGTCAAAAATTGACACTATTGCATCAAATTTTCGATTAATATCGATATCCAGAAAATCCATTACTTTAAATG
>DATFLI010000231.1:0-2334 GCA_035267805.1 Balneolaceae bacterium
ATAAAATCAACGATTTCGAAGGCTGTGGCGATGCCATTTGGCACACAGGCAAACGGTTGCTCTGGGGCGGATATGGTTATCGTTCATCTAAGGAGGCCTATACGGTCGTTTCTGATACCTATAACGTCCCGGTTATCGCCCTCGAACTTGTTGATGAAGCATTTTATCATCTCGATACCTGTTTTTGCGTGTTGGATAAAGACACGGTCCTAATCTATCCTGAAGCCTTCACCGATGAGGGATTAAAGATCATCGACCAGGTATTTGAAACCGTTATCCATGCATCCAAATATGAAGCAGAAGAACTTTTTGCCTGCAACGCCTGCTGCCCCGACGGACGAAATGTAATCATTCAGCAAGGCTGCACGGATGTAAATAAGAATATACGGGATAATGGATTCTCTGTTCACGAAGTAAGCACTTACGAATATCTGAAAAGCGGCGGCAGCGTTTTCTGCATGAAGCAGCTGCTGTGGTGAATGTAGTGATGAGTAGTGAGCAATAAAGTATAAAGCAACCTCTGGCACCGTAGCTCTGCTGCGGCGCCATTTTAATTCTTAATGGGTAGAAAAATAATTGTATTTCAAACTACTCGTTACTCATTATTAAATCACTCATTACTCAAGAACCCTGGCATTCCAGGTGCTTCAACACTTCAGTACTCAAACACTCCAACACCATGAAGAGAAGAGGAGAATCACAAGGCGCCGAATTCCGATGCGCCTACTGCGGCGAAATCAATCACACCTTTGTGGACCCTTCGCAGGGAGAGACTCAAAAATACATCGAAGATTGCCAGGTATGCTGCCGACCAAACGAATTACATATCTCTTATGATAAATGGAATAAAGAATTTATCATCCAAAGCCGGCAAGCCCAATAAATACTATGAACCTTCATACTTTCTAATCCCAACCTTGCTGTACAAATTGAATTGAATTACGGATTTAAAAATGGACTAAAGGTTAACCTATTATTTTAAATATAACTTATCCTAAAATTCTGATTGAAAATACAAGTTGGGATTTGTATTTTAACGCAGTTTTGCGCTGTAGTTGATACCAGCGCGCACAAATTTACTAATGGACGAATAACAACAATCAACTTGGTCTTCAAGGAAACGCCCATTACAATCTTCGGCAGTATCAGCTGCCATCAAAAAATTG
Source organism: Balneolaceae bacterium (assembly GCA_035267805.1). Taxonomy (GTDB): domain Bacteria; phylum Bacteroidota; class Rhodothermia; order Balneolales; family Balneolaceae; genus Fodinibius. The sequence continues at coordinate 1,167 of DATFLI010000231.1, forward strand.
AAAGAGCAATTCATTTCTTTTGGTTGCTCATCCCATTTCCCTTTTCATTTTCAAAATCCGACACATTTGTTGTCGGATTTTTTTTATATCTGAATTTCAACCAATCAACCATATCAAATCTTTTCTATGTCACTGTATCCCAGAGATAAAGCTATCATTGCTCTATCCGACGGCACCGTCGAACACGGATTTGCCATCGGCAAAAAAGGAACCACAGGTGGTGAACTTTGCTTCAACACCAGCATGGTGGGTTATCAGGAAATCTTTACTGATCCCAGCTATTACGGTCAGCTAATGATGATGACCTATCCTCATATCGGTAACTATGGAACAATGAGTCGTGATGACGAGGCTCGCAAGGTAATGATTGCCGGTCTGATTGTCCGATCATTCTCATGGGAACATAGTAACGGTCAGGCCGACGGTAACCTGCAAACATATCTGGAGAATAACGAAGTCGTCGGCATCACGGGTGTGGATACGCGTAAGCTCGTTCGTCATATTCGAACCAAGGGTGTGATGAATGCGGTGATTTCATCGACCGAACTGGATGAAGAACTCCTTGTCGAAAAAGCCAAAAATTGGGACGACATGGTCGGCCTCGAACTTGCCAGTAAAGTCAGCCGAACCGAACCGCAAACCGTTCACAGTGAGGGGCCGTACAAGGTAGCCGCCTTTGACTACGGAATTAAGCAAAGTATTATCGACAATCTTTCCAAGCGCGGATGTACGCTTCGCATTTTTCCTGCACAAGGCGATTATAAAGAAGAAATCGAAAAATGGGAGCCGGACGGATTCTTTTTCAGTAACGGGCCCGGCGATCCCAATGCGACCGGCAAATATGCTTTGGATGTAGTTAATTTTGCCAAAGAAACAGGTAAACCGATTTTCGGGATTTGCCTGGGCCATCAGCTGATGGCACTCTCCGAGGGAATCCCCACAAAGAAAATGTTTGTTGGTCACCGCGGAGCCAATCACCCGGTCAAAAACAAAGAGACAGGACTGGTTGAAATCACCACACAAAATCATGGCTTTGCAGTGGATGAAAACCAGCTGAACGAATCCAAAGTGGAAATTACTCATATCAACTTGAATGATAATACAATCGAAGGCTTACGGTTCAAGAATTTCCCCGGGATGTCGGTACAATATCACCCGGAAGCTTCGC
>DATFLI010000232.1:0-8711 GCA_035267805.1 Balneolaceae bacterium
ACTTCCGTACCAGCTGGACCGGCAGTTGGACTAATAGAAGAAATGGAAGGAGGACCACCACTACCAGGACCAGTACTGTTGTCACTTCCACCACTACTTTTACATCCCGTCATTATGATTGATAATGCAAGTACAAATAGACCTGCTATCTTTGTAAAGTTAGATTTCATGATAGATTTTATTTGAGTTATGATCGATGATTATGATTAAGATTGATTATAAAAGCTGTTCTTTAAGAAACAGTTAACTTGAGGTGAGTAAATAATTAAGCTCTAGAGTCGCATCGTTACACCAAGTTTAAATGTCATGCCCGGTTCATATTTATAGGTCGTAACAGGCCCCATCTTATACTCGCGGACATCATTTAAAAGGTTGTCGGCTTCAAGACTCAAGTAATATCTCCCGAGTGTGTAATCAATTTTGGCGCCAAGCTTATGAAAGGGTTGTTCATATTCGTCGAACTGTTGCTGATTTTTACCTACCGTTACAATACGTTTGCCATAAGTATTAAAACTCATTGAACAGTCCAGATGCCAATCCGGGATTGCGTAAAATGCTGATAAATTAACTATGTACGGCGACTGGCCAATCATGGGTCGTTTCAAATGGGCAACACGACTTACCGCACTGCTATCCATCCGCGTTCGCGAATAAATGTAGGTGGCATTGGCAACCAGCTTCAGGCGATCGGTTATATTCTTCCTGCCTTCGACTTCTATGCCATATAGATTAGCTTCCGGCGCGTTTTGGTAGAAGACTTCATTGGCATCAACTAGCCGGTAAAACAATTCGATAGGCTGTTTAAAATGTTTGTAGAAAAGCCCAACAGAGAACATCTGACCGCCTTTGGGATAAGTTTCAAAACGAAGATCATAATTGGTAATATTAGTCTGTGTTAAGTTGGGATTACCGTAGACACGCCGCCCCCCCTGGTAGTCTGCAAAACTGAAATTGGATATTTCGCGGAATGAAGGCCGGGCAAGGGTCTGCGAATACGCAGCACGAATATTGGTTCTTGAATTCAGCGCATAGGTCACATTAACAGCCGGGAGGAGTTCGGTACTATCCACTTTTGCTACCTGATGATAAGCACCATTTAAAGAATCCGGCACTTCAACCTTTTGGGTTGACTGTTCCATGCGCAGCCCAAAGCCAATGGTAAGTTTATCGATTGGTTTCCAATTTGTATTTAGGTAAGCGCCATAAATATTTTGGTGCCCGTTATAAAAATCCTGGTTAAACTGTGTTTTCTCAGTCAGTTCAAGATAGCCGGTACTATCCGGACCAACGCCCTCTACATTTTGGGGACGCAAAATGACATCAGGTGATTGGTATGTTAAATCACTTGGCAGAAAAGGTGAAGTCTGGTCACGATAAGAAATACGTCGTGCTTGAAAATGACGATCTTTAATCATCACATTCCCGCCCACCGAAACATTAAGGAAGCTAAATGGCTTTAACTCATACTTAATTTCACCGGAATAATTATTATCCTTTTGATTGGAAAAAAAGTGCCCGTTGTTATCTCCGAATTGCTGGAAACGGTATTGTTGAGGTCCCGAATTACTAACCTTGTTATATCGAGTAGTACGACGGTCAGGACGAACATGTAAAGCCCGATTATAACTTATGTGGCCGGAAAGCTTTGAGGAAAGGAAGTCTTCAAAATAGGTATCTCCTTCAAATGTGGTGGAAATGATACTTCTCCGGTCAAAATCGGATACGGTTTGTCGGGTAACACCATTTTGATAAGCTCCCTGTACAACGGTAGCCGTATTATTCAGTGAATTTGAGTATAAATTTTTAAGCCCAAATTTAGTAACAGAAGAAGGCTTAACAAACACATTCAACATTCCGCTTACATCAGCAACTTCCACCCCGCTTTTTTTAGTATAGTTGGTAAGAAAATTTTGCCTGTCAGGACTTCTGGTGCTGTCATAACTCTGCATAAAGCGTTCAATTTTATTAGGTTCATCTTTTCTGTCGTATTTATAAGAAAAGTTGCTAACCACACCGATGGGCATTTTATCCTGATTAAACTGATTCGCATAGCTAACGCTAATATTCTGGGAAGGCAGAGCTTGCCGATTCTTATTTAAATCCCAATTGTTACTTAATGCATTTTCAAATGCAGCCGCATTATCGGTACCTGCGCGCTGATTTTTCAAGACAGACGGTAAACTTCGCATGCCATTGTCAAAGCCCAGAAAATCAGTTGCACTACCCACGCCAGAAAGCGTACTGCCAAGAGTTGAAACTGTATTATAACTGCTGGAATAGCTTATTGAGAAATTACGTTCGTACGGAAATTCCTTGGTTTTTATTTTTACTGATCCGCCGGAAAATTCGGCCAGCTGGTCAACGGTGTAGGTTTTCTGCACCATGATATCACTCACCAAACCTGAACCCAATAGGTCGGTAGGAACTTCTTTTTTATTGGGATCGGTGGAAGGCATCTGCGCGCCATTCAGCTGTATGTTGCTATAACGATTTCCCAACCCCCGTACATAGATATTTTTTCCATTCTCAACGGTAACCCCGGTAACACGCTTCATGGCTTCGCCTACATTGCTATCGCCAATCTTTGAAATCTGTGCGGAGGCAATACCATCCTGTACGGATACCGATTTTTTCTGTATGGACAGCAACCCGGCTTCGCTACTGCTATTCGCTTGAGCTGTTACGGTGACCTCATCCAGCCCTACTGTTTTGCGTTCCAGTGAAACATTAACAGTCGTGACTTCACCCGCACTAACTTCTATCCCCGTTATTTTCTTCTTGGCATAAGAAATATATGAAATAGTAATCGAGTACGTCCCGGATTTAAGTCCCCGGATGGCAAATTTCCCATCAATATCGGTCGCAGCGCCTTTGGTTGTACCCGTTATTGCCACATTAGCGCCAATGACGGTTTCTCCCGTTTTAGCATCTAAGACTTGTCCTACGATTTTCCCGTTGGTCTTGCCCGGAGCTTGCCTTGCCCAGCTTACAGTTGTTATTGATTGTACGACAACCAGAAGAAAGGCAACTCTGAATTGTTTAAATAAGTTTGAATATTTCACGATAAGTGTGCTGATTTTACAATTTATGTGTCCTTGAAACATTACATCTCAAGGATAGCACACTTAGGTTGCAACAGTATTATGCAACCGTTACGGATGTGTTATACTAATTTTAAGGGAATGTTAACACACCCATTTAATGAAAACAGAGGTAGGGTTTTGGGATTTATTTAAAAATAAATCCCATTTAACAGTGCGAAAGGATAATTTAATCTTCTGCTTCGGTTTGTTGCTCAGAAGATGTTGATGATTCTGCAGCTTCTTCCTGCGGTTCTTCAACAACTTCGGCCTCAGCTATCTCCTTTTTAAGACCATTCTTTACATTCTCTTTCTTTTCTTCGTTGAAAATACCTTCCGGATATTTCCCTTCGGGATGATCTCCAAGCAGTTGCTTAAGATCATTATGATCCAGCACTTCTTTATCAAGAAGCGTTTTAGCCATTTTTTCCAGCTGATCTTTATGATCAGTGAGTAACTTCTTGGTGCGTTCGTAGTTCTTGCGAATTATCTCATTAACAGCTTCATCAATACGCTCTGCTGTACGCTCGGAATACTTCTTATTGAAGCCATAACTATTTTCGGGATTCTGAGAGTCTTTCAAAGAAATATATCCCAATTCATCACTCATGCCATATTCGGCCACCATCGCGAATGCCATATTAGTGATGCGCTCCAAATCATTTTGAGCCCCGGTAGAAATACGACCGAAAATTATCTCTTCGGCAATACGTCCCCCCAACAAGGCACAGATTTTGTCATCCAGTTCTTCGGTAGTCATTAAGAAACGATCCTCAAGTGGAGTCTGCAAAGTATAACCGAGCGCTGCTAACCCACGTGGCACAATGCTCACCTTCAGCACCGGATCGGTATGCTCCAGGTACCAACCAACAATGGCGTGACCTGATTCATGGTACGCAACAATTTCGCGCTCATGCGGACTGATAAGTTTGTTCTTCTTTTCAAGTCCGGCAATAACACGCTCAATAGAATCCTGAAAGTCTTCCATCTGTACCGAATCCTTTCCGCGTCGCGCCGCCAATAATGCCGCTTCATTACAAAGATTGGCTAATTCTGCCCCTGCAAAACCGGGAGTTTGGGAGGCCAACAGTTTTAAATCGATGTTATCTGACATCTTCAGATTTCGCGTGTGAACTTTCAACACTTCGACACGTCCGCGAAGATCAGGCTTATCGATCAGAATTTGACGATCGAAACGACCGGGGCGTAACAAGGCAGTGTCTAAAACATCCGGACGGTTTGTAGCAGCCATGATAATGACGCCTTTATCTGTATTAAAACCGTCCATCTCACTCAAAAGCTGATTCAACGTATTTTCACGCTCGTCGTTGGAACCCATCATCATGCCCTTGCCACGACTACGACCGATAGCATCGATCTCATCGATAAAGATGATGCATGGAGCCTTTTCTTTGGCTTGTTTAAAGAGATCACGAACACGGGCGGCACCGACGCCCACAAACATTTCAACAAAATCAGAACCACTCAGGCTGAAGAATGGCACATCCGCTTCTCCTGCCGTAGCCTTTGCAAGCAGGGTTTTACCCGTTCCCGGAGGGCCCACTAACAAAACGCCTTTGGGCAGAGTCCCACCCAGCTTAGTAAACTTTTGAGGATTTTTAAGGAACTCAACAACCTCCTCTACTTCAGCTTTGGCTTCCTGCAAACCGGCAACATCTTTAAATGATACCTGATTTTCCGCCTGTTTATCATATAGGGAGGCCTTGTTTTTGCCAATGTTCAATACTTGCTGACCGGGGTTCATTCGTCGGAATATATATATCCAGAATGCAATAGCCAGCCCGATGGGTATCAACCATATTAGGATGCTGCTAAACCAATCTTCTTCTACTTGTACATCATAGACAACTCCATTTTGGTCAAGCGCAGGACGTATATCATCCCCCTTAAGCATCGTCGTTGAAAATGTATTAGCCTTATCTGATCCGGTAAGCGACCATTGCTCATCCGATTTAGACTTAGGCTTCACAATCCCATCTTTGATTGCTTTCTGAGTATATTTACCATTAATATACTGCCCGTTCTTAATAGTAATTTCCTTGACATAACCCTTCTGCACATACTCTAAAAAAGTACTGTACTTTATTTTATTACCACTATCGGGATTCATAAAATAAACCTGTATCCCCAGCAGGGCTAACAGCAATACAACATAAATCCAAATAGGAAATTTAGGAGATTTATTCCCTCCACTTCCTTTGGGATTATTTTGGAGATTAGAATCTCTTTTATCTGAAGACTTCTTGTTATCGGACATGTAGGAATTCGTTGTAACGATTTGATCTTATCTAACAAATATACGGGAAATATTATTTCTCTGCGTAATTTACCGTCTATTTTCTCGGCTTGATTTCAAGAATAGCCTTAAAATACCTAAATATAACGATGAATTAGATAATTTATTGGAATTTACGGGTTAATCAGACGTATCGGACTCATCAAAAACAGCAACTCCGCCTTCAGCCTGTTGCATTCTAACGCCTTGCTCTTCTTCGACCATTTTCCCAATTACCGTGAAATCACTAAACTCATCAGCTAGTTTTTCGACTTTATTTTCGGGTAGTGTAAACATTAATTCAAAATCCTCACCACCATAAAGCGCATACTTGTCAACATCTTCTTTCATCTCATCTGCAACACGGCGGGTGTCTAGTGCAATTGGGATAGCGGCCTGATAAAAATAGGCTCCCACTCCCGAGGCTTTAGCCAAATGCTGTAGTTCCGTCACAAGTCCTTGCGTAAGATCTATCATGGAAGTGGGCAAAATTTCTATCTCCCCAAGTTTATCAATAAAATCTTTTCGGGCAATTGGCACCAACTGTCTCTTTACAACATACTCGTAATCGTCCAATTCAGGCTGAAATGCATCCTGTTTATTTTGTTTTTCCCAGTACTGTTTTTCTCTCATTAAAATTCTAAGGCCTGCAATAGCGCCGCCAACATCACCGGTAACACAAATAGCATCATTCAACCCGGCCCCCCTTCGATAGGTAAGTTTTTCTTCAGCTACAGTTCCATAACAGCTAATCCCAATACTTAAAATTTGGTGAGATGCCGTCATATCTCCTCCCACTATCTGGAAACCGTAATCTTTGCCTGCAGTTCCTATCCCCCTGTAAATCTCTTTTAGCATATCAACAGAGATTTTATTGGGCACGGCTATGTCAACTGTCACCGCTTCAGGCATACCGTTCATAGCATAAATATCGCTTACGGCAGCCGTTCCGACTTTATATCCCAAGTGATGAAGAGGAACATAAGTCAAATCAAAGTCGACTCCTTCCATAAAAGTTTCTGAAGTTAACAACCGGCAGTTCCCTTTTGCCTTCAAGACCGCGGCATCATCGCCGGCTCCCTGGAGGACAGAAGATTGTTGTATCCCTGAATGCTCAAGAAGCTCACTAACCAGCTCATCCCGACCAACAGATTGAATAGTGCGAAAAGAATTGTTGTCCATAACGTTTTAAACAATAAAAAAGGCAGGTACACTTAATGTGTACTTGCCTTAGAAAAGTAAGTGTTAAAAGATAGAATTACATACTAGATGAAGGCGTACCTTCCGGTTTTGTAGAATAATTGATTCGAAGCGTTCCGGCTTTGCGTAATTCTTGCTGAATATCGGTAACAATGCCAAACTCGGTATTGTCATCAACGCGCAACGAAACGATCAATTTAGGCTGTTCCTTCAACTTATCATACATGAGCTTTCGTATAGCCCCTGTATCTTCGATAATCGCATCGTCGATCTGTATTTTGGTGTCGCCTAATTTATTACCGGGTAATTTTTTAGGGCCTACATAAATATAACTGACGAGGCGTTTTTGTTCTATCTTTTCGATATTCTTTGCGTGGGTAAAATTAATTTTAACCTGCAAAGTAGTCTGACGAAGTACCGTTGTCACCATAAAGAAGATGAGCAACATAAATACTACATCAGGCATAGCTGAAGTAGGAACTTCCTGTTTTGTATTTGCAGACTTTTTTTCAAAATGTCCCATAGTTAAACTCTATTATTCTTTATTGGGCTCAGCGAATGATATTTTCTTCGGATACATATCCTGTATCTGTTTCTTCTCCGGACTATCATCGTCAAACGAATCATAAGATTTCCCGAATTTTGCCTGCGCCGCTTGGTTGCGAATCTGGGAGTAAGCCCCCATAACCTCATCAAGCATATTAATGAATATCTTGTAGGGCGTCTGGCTCTGGGTTTTAATCGAAACAATAGCTTTGTCAGGAGAATCCGACAAATTTGGATCTTGACCGCGATTGGTGACAAAATCAATCACCTTTTGCTTAACCTTACTCACCGGTGTAGGTTGTTCATCCATCAGTACCTGTCCTTGTGCGTTAACAAGAATCTTCAGCATATTGCGCTCCTTAATGGGAGGCGGTTGCTGATTCTTTTTAGGTGCAGGGGGAAGTTGCAGACCTATACCAGTATCAACATCAATCGTAGTTACAAGCAGGAAGAAAATCAGCAACAAGAAAGCAATATCTGCCATCGAGGAGCCATTAATTTCTGGCGTTTCCCGCTCTTTCTTATTATTAAACATGAGCTAACCGATATTAAAGGTTAAAAGTACTACGCGTACCTGTAATTAGGATGAAAACGGCCATAGCCGCAATCATAAAAAGCATAGTCGATACGCCTGCTATAGGGATATCACCAGCAATTGCATAAGCAATACCGAATACTATAAACGGAATAACCATCGTGATTATTTTTTTCAGGTCCTGCTTAGCTTTGATAACACTCAGTACTCCCGAAACCAGCATTCCAATAACGCCGAGTCCGATCAGCCCCAATGCTAATCCTATTGAAATAGTTACTATCATAATGTTAAGTATGAATTCGTTAAAATCTGCTAGTTAATACTGCGGTCTTACTCTTCGGACTCAGAAGGAGTATTGACGATTTGTTTACCTTGCTTCATCATAACAATTGAATCGATCAAGGTAATTGAACTTTCTTCCATTTCGGAAATCAGTCGGTCAATCTTGGAAACACAATAGTTGTAACCAACCTGCAGAATAATACCTGCAATAAGTCCAAATGCGGTGGTCAACAGGGCTACTTTAATACCACTTGCAACCAGAGTCGGGGAAATATCACCGGCCTGCTGGATAGCATCAAATGCCTGAATCATACCTACAACGGTACCGAGGAAACCAAGCAGCGGGGCGATGGCAATAAATAATGAAAGCCAGACAAGACCTCGTTCGAGGAAACTCATCTCGATCGACCCGTAGGATGAAATTGCTTTTTCGGCTGCTTCAATGCCTTCATCAACGCGCATCAGGCCAGCCTGAAATACAGAGGCTACCGGGCCGCGCGTTTCAGCACAAAGCTCTTGAGCAGCTTCGACGCCGCCCTCTTGTAGGGCTTCCTGAACGTCGACGATAAATTCACGTGTATCAATATCAGCCAGATTTAGCGTGATTATACGCTCCAGGAAAATGGCCATCCCAAGAATAAAAGCGACAAGGACAGGCCACATGAACCCACCACCTTGGTTACCTTCATTAAATTTCTCGACAAGAACATTAAAAAATCCCTGATTTGCTCCAGCTTGAAGGAAAAAGAGAGCTATAGACGATGTCATACGA
>DATFLI010000233.1:0-5043 GCA_035267805.1 Balneolaceae bacterium
CCCCCCGGGCTTGAGATAATAAAATGTTGTCGGTGCATAGTCGATTGTTGTTCCGGCCCAATGCCACAGTCCCATATCAAACTTAAGCTTTTGTTGAAAAGGAATGGCATCCAGCGAACGAAAACGCAGGTTGATGGTATATCCCGGCGTGATATCCCCGCTGCCATCCGGTTGTGAAATGAAGGGATGATTGATAAACGACTCCGGTCTTGCCCAGGCATAACCGTAATAATCTTCACTGCCGGTGCCAAAATGGGAAGGAAAATCTTCTCCATCAATGTAAATCTTTTCATCTCCTTCGCCCCACCAGGCATACGATGTATTGAAGAGTGTAAGTGCATCACCAACATATACCCCCTTCCCTTTCAGGGTTGTATAATTAACGTCAAAAGGATTTCCTTTCGCCTCCATATTTTTTTGTCCACCGGTATTTAAATCGGAATACTGGTGCCACGATGCTCCGAAGTGCATACTGGAGGTATCCCACTGCCAATCAGAATAGGCGACCTGTCCCTCACTTAGATTCACTCTTTGATTTCCAAGGTTTTTGATCGTTATTTTCGCCTTCGTTTGAAAAGGCATGATCCAGTAAGCACGCAATAACCCACAACTTGTCACGGTAGTATACCAGGTATCAGACTTACGATATTGATAGCCTGTCCCAAAGAAATCACCTACCGGCGCCCAAACAGTTTGTTGTCCATCAAATGAAATTTTGAGAATAGTAGATCGTAGTGCTTGATTGGGATCCTTGGCGTCCAGTTTCATGGAAATACGCCGGATCGCAGCCGGTCCCTCAATAGAGTATTGTATAGAATCACCGGCAGGTATTGCCCTCTCAAAAGAGCCTGATTGTATCTTCAGTTGTTTCAACTCATAATCTTTATTGCGATAAAGTAGCTTCTCCTGAACCCGGCGAAGCAGCTGTTTATTCTCATCAATTTGAGCGGTCGAAAACGTTTTGACTTTAGTTCCGGGTTCATAATCCCGATACCCGATATTGTAATACACAGCTTCACCACCGGATTTAGCACCCCTATCTTCGATATTGTTACTCTGGTAAGTCACTTTGCAATGCTTGCTGTAAGGCAATGGAAGATAAAGATCGTGCCCCCTGTGTTTATATTTCGTTTTGGGAGAGACGGAGCTTGACAGAGGCTTTCCCACCAGAGCTCCTCCACTCAAAATATTAACAGCCTTTCCTTTAATGGTCGGTTTTTGCTCTCCGTCAAAATAGACTCGAAGTGTACCCTGCCCTGCTCCTTTACCCGCGAAAGTCATCCAAAATCGCACGATAGCACCCGGCCCGTCCGTATCCATCATCACATATTCTTTATGATGGCTGTGTTTTTCAACGCGGATGAACTGTGATCGATCCCAATTGGCAAACCAGCTTTTCAATCTGGGTTTGGTTGAATTCCGATCATAACTACTGAACTGCCGGGTGGTATAATAGGGATGGGGATATCGGGCAAGCGCCTCCCTGTTGACCATCTCCTCAAGCAGGCTCCTAAAACTTACGGAATCAGCAGACGTATTTTGTGCGGAAGCAGGTAGATTTATTACTACAATAAGAACAACAGCGCCAAAAAGATATGTAAATGATTTCATAGATATTTTATAGCCGCTCAAGAGAAGCGTCGGGATTGTATAAGAATTCGTATTGCACCACGTTTTAGGCTTTTTTATAATGTATTGCTGGTAATTCTTTCAACAATTGAGCACTGGCTTCCGGGGTGATATCGCGCTGCGGATTACCAAGCATTTCGTATCCAACCCTAAATTTTTTAACCGTTGCAGAACGTAGTAACGGCGGATAAAAATGCATATGAAAATGCCACTGCGGATATTCTACTCCATCGGTCGGTGCCGGATGAAATCCCGCCGAATATGGGAAAGAAATATTAAACACGTTATCGTATTTTACGGTGATCTTTTTCACGATATCAGCCAACCCGTCTTTTTCTTCTTCGGTCATGTCTGTAAACCGGGAGAACGGACGCTTGCTGATCAGCAGCGTTTCAAATGGCCAAAAAGCCCAATATGGAACCAATACGGCAAAGTAATCATTCTGGGCTACAATACGATCACCCAGCTCCAATTCAAGATCCAAATAATCCTGAAGTAATGTTTTGTCATGCTTCTCTAAATACTTCGTCTGCTGCTTTAATTCTTTGGATGGTTCATCAGGAATGGTTTCCTGGGCCCAAATTTGTCCGTGGGGATGCGGATTGCTGCATCCCATAATTTCGCCTTTATTTTCAAAAATTTGTACATAATTGATATACGGACGCTCACCCAGTTCACGATATTCCTTTACCCATAAGTCGACCACCTCTCGAATTTGGGAATGCTCCATTTCTGGAAGGGTGAGATTATGTTGTGGTGAAAAACAAATTACACGGCAAATGCCTTTTTCACCTTTTGCAACCAACAAATCATTGTTATTAAGTGTCTCCGAAGGTGTATCCGGCTTAAGAGCGCTAAAATCATTGGTAAAAACGAATGTGCTTTTATAGTCAGGATTTTGAGCATCACCTGCCCGATCATTCCCCGGACATAGATAGCATTCAGGGTCGTATTTTGGCTTTTTTTCTGCGGGCGACTCTTCTTCTTTGCCTTGCCACGGACGTTTGGCCCGGTGCGGTGAAACCTGAATCCATTCTCCTGTTAACGGGTTCAGACGACGATGCGGGTGGTTCGAAAGATCGAGCTGCATTTTGTTAATTTGCTTTTGCCTTTTCGTGTTCGATCAGATGCGTTCCGCCTGATACTTTGGTAGTATATACTTTAAGCTTATAATCTGTTTTACGAGAATAAATTTCAGTGACCTGATCCCTGAATGATTCCAGCTTATCTTTTTTAACAAGATTGATGGTACATCCTCCAAATCCACCGCCCATCATTCGAGCTCCCATTACTCCTTCGATATCACGGGCCGCATCTACTAATATATCCAATTCACTACAGCTGACTTCATATTCGTTGCGAAGTCCGGCATGAGAGGCATACATCCGTTTTCCAAAAGAAACCAAGTCGTTACTCTGCAGATCGGCACAGGCCTGCAGCACCCTTTGGTTTTCTTCAATGACATACTTACAGCGTTGAAAAACAGTAGGGTCAAATTCTTGTTTATGAGCCATTAAGAAATCATGCGTTACATCGCGCAGACTACTGACTTTAGGATCATATTTTTGCATCACTTCAACACCATTTTCGCATTGAGCACGACGTACATTATATTCGGAGGAAGCGAGCTCTCTGCGTACCTGTGTATCACACAATACAATGCGGATATCCCTGAAATTGAATGGATAAAATTCATATTCAAGTGAACGACAATCGAGCTTCATAGCGTGAGCTTTTTTGCCATTGAGACTTATAAATTGATCCATAATGCCGCATTGAACACCCACAAATTTATTCTCAGCCTCCTGGGCAATTTGAGCCATCTCTACCGGGGGAATATCCCACTCAAATAGTTGAGATAATCCATAAAGTACACCGCCTTCGAGAGCGGCGGATGACGACAATCCAGCGCCTATGGGAACGTTACCACCAAATACACAATCAAAACCTGCCTGCAACTCATACCCGTGTTTTTGTAGCCTATCAACCACGCCAAGCAGATAATTGGGCCATCCCATCTCCGATTTTTTTAACTTACCGGAAAAATTTGTCTCAAAGGATTCTTGCTTGTCTAAGGCATAGAATCTGAATTTATCCAGTTCGTTAGGAGCCATCGACAGAAAAATGCTTTTGTTGATAGCGGCAGGCAACACAAATCCATCATTGTAATCGGTATGTTCACCGATCAAATTGACCCTCCCCGGCGATTGAATAATAATGCAATCTCCCTTGAAATAGGTATTAAATTTTGTTTTTACTTTTTCTGCAATCGAATTCATAAATATTGATTAACCTTCTACCGTTACCCCTTTAAAAGCCCATAACAAAACGCCGCCGAATACACTCATAATTATACCCCACCAGATGTCAGGATGCAGGTTATACATTTCAGCAGGATTTCTCGGTGGATAAGCGTAGTAGGAACAACCGGAGCAAAAGATGATAATTCCAATGATCAGCATTAATAATCCCACAAAATGCCAGATAGTCTTCATTCCTTTGGGTTCTTTTTCTTCAGACATAATAATTCCTCCTTCTGATTACCAGAAATAAATATTTAAAATAATGAGTAAAATGGCCGAAATGATAGCATAAAATCCCGGTTTTCTATAAAACGGAAGGTGTGACAAGTCGGCCTCTTCGGTCAATCCTTTTACAAGGCCAACGAGTTCTTCTTTCGGTTTCTTCTTGGTAAATAGACTGATAACAATCGTCACAACGAAGCAAATCAACCAGGCCCACCATGCTCTCCAAAAGTTAGCAGCCATATCACTGGCAACATGAGAGAAGGTGATGGAACTTTTCGCAATCCAGTGAAATTTAACCGCCAGATACATACCGAATGAGGATCCCATCCCGGCAATGAGTCCCCAAAAAGCTCCGCTCGGTGTAATCCACGTGACAAACATTCCAAGCAACATCGTGGCAAATAGCGGCGCATTAACCCATGAGAAAATAGCTTGCATATAATCCATAATTGTCGGCATACTCATAGCCCAGTAAGCAGTAACAACACTAAGTAAAATTCCAACAATCGTTGCTGCACGCCCCATCCAAAGAAGGTGTTCATCCGACGCATCGGGCTTGATCACCGACTGGTAAATGTCGTAAGTCCAGACCGTATTAAATGCACTGATATTGCCGGCCTGCCCCGCCATAAACCCGGCGAGCAGGGCTGTAACTCCCAGGCCTATTAGTCCGCTCGGGTAATATCTTTTAAGCAACATTGGTAAGGCAGAATCGTAGTTTATTGATCCGTCAGCGGAGTGCAACAAATGGAACCCGCTGCCGGGATCATGTGCCAGAACATAGGCAATAAGCCCGCCGAGAACTACGATAAATGGAAGAGCCATCTTAAAAAACGAAGCAACTATGGGGGTCATCCGGGCGGAGCGAATATCTTTCGCAGAAAAG
>DATFLI010000234.1:0-4349 GCA_035267805.1 Balneolaceae bacterium
CATGTTTCCATCGAGCTCGTTGATGAGCGTAAAGGTCGGAGACTGCACATCAGCCTGATCAATACTTAAGGCCTCGGCTATGCCCTTGACAAAGTGGGTCTTACCGGCTCCCAAATCCCCATGCAAACATACAACAGCTCCGGGATACAGTTCGCCGGCAAATTCCTTTCCTCGGGCTATCGTTTCTTCGGGGGACGTCGTTGTAAACTCCTTTTCCATAAGCATCACTTTTTAAAAAACGAACGGTAAAAATAGGAGCTCTGCATGTGGAATGCCATTATAGCATGCTTTTGGGACGCAGTGTTGCGATGGGCAAAATCATTTCCTCCATACTGGCCCCTCCGTGCAGAAAAGTATCACGATACCGGTTATGATATCGATGATAATTGGTGGGATATACGAAGTAATAATCCTCTTTGGCAATAATATAGTTGTTGGAGTGCCCCGGGGTTGGCAACAAATAATCTTTAGGATTATCAATAATGATCGTGGCATCCTCATTCGCAGACAGATTGCGCCCATACTTGTAACGCAGGCTGGTAGATGTATCGCGGTCGCCCCGCACTTTGGTATCGCGGAGGGCCCGTACCGCGCCGTGATCGCTGGTCACCACAACGACAGCTTCTTCCTCTGCCAGAATCTTAAAAATATCGTAGAGCGAGGAATGCTGGAACCAGGTCTTGGTCAGTGACCGAAAAGCCGGTACATCGGGAGCAATTTCACGAAGCACATCCGAATCGGAACGCGAATGCACCAGCGTATCTACAAAATTATAAACGAAAGTGCTCAGCGGTACCTGCAGGTAATTGTGAATTTGATCGGCAACCTTCCGTCCCTCGTCGACATTCAAAATTTTCTCGTATTTAAAATTCGTATCAACGCCCTTGCGCTCCAGTTGTTTTGCCAACAGCTCCTGTTCGTACTGATTCAATGAACTCTCATCTTCACCCTGGTGCCACAAATCCGGATACACATCCTCAATCTCCAGTGGAAATAACCCGGAAAAGATAGCATTACGGGAATAAGGCGTAGCCGTCGGTAGTATTGAATAGTATAAATCCGTGTCAATGCTAAAGTCGTCACTCAGCAGATCCTGGAACATCAGCCATTGATCATAACGCATGCAATCGATCACAAAAAAGAACGTTTGCTGATCATTTTTGACGTGGGGCAGTACATACTCATTAACAATGTCGATGGACAACGCAGGACGCTGAGGGGTAGAGCTGTGGAGCCACGACCGGTAATTTTTGGAAATAAATCGCCCGAACGTTTTATCCGCCTCCTGGTACTGATCTCCGAGTACCTGCCGCAACGATTCTTCGCTGGATTCCAGATCGATATCCCAGCGCGTCAATTGTTTATAGATGTCGATCCATTCATCCCAGGGTGCGTCCTCACGAAGTCGTCCCGACAGCTTATTAAAATTGCGCAGGTAGGACTGGGCAAACTTCTCATTCCTAATACGGTGACGCTCCAGTATCCGCTTGATGGTCAACACAATTTGATTGGGATTGACCGGTTTGATGAGGTAGTCCGATATTTTTCCGCCGATCGCATCTTCCATGATCGCCTCTTCCTCGCTTTTGGTGATCATCACGACCGGTACCCCCGACTCAAGGGTTTTAATCTTATTCAGCGTAGCCAGTCCATCCATACCGGGCATCTGCTCATCAAGAAAAATGATATCAAACGGGCGTTCCTTGATCAGGGTAACCGCATCATCCCCATTGGTCACCGGGGTTACTTCGAAGCCTTTATTCTCTAAAAAAATAATGTGAGGCTTCAGTTGATCGATTTCATCATCCGCCCATAAAATACGTGTGGCCATTCGGATTCATTACTTTGATTCTTTTGAATCCGTAAGTTTGACAAATGGTTTCAAATTTTCCAGTCGCTTTTTACCTATCCCTTTAATTTTTTTCAACTCTTCCAGAGTCTTAAATCCACCGTTCTCTTTTCGGTATTTGAGGATACGGCTGGCATAAGCAGGGCCAATACCCGGTATGGATTCAAGCGCCTTCATATCTGCTGTATTTACATTGATACGTGTCTTTTGAGTCTGTTGAGTTCGTTTTTTATCCGTTTTGCTAAAAGACGAATCCTGTGTTATCGTATCACTTACAGCAGTTGCTACAGGATTTTTTAGGGATGGATGATACCGCTGCATCAACTTTTGTTGCTTCTTTTTAATCAGGGCCGTTCTTTTTTTGAATTGCTTTTTGAGTGCGCGATAGCGTTTTCCATTAAATGGAATCTTTGGCGAAAGGGCCAGATTTACAATCCCCGAGACTACCAATAATATCGCCAAACCCGATACAGTTTTACGTTCAGCCGGCGATATCTTCAGCTTCTCGACCCAGAAAAATATGCGTCTCTTCATAAATGCTCTCTTTGGTTCCGGTTTGTAGTAAGACCGTTCAAAAACAGAATCCTTACAGTTAATTCTTGAATCAATAGACTGGGATGCATGTGAGGTATCGGGTAGTTGCCTTTTAGAGATGAAATGATAATTTATTAATGGTTTCTCCAAAGAATGCTCAATAAACTAAAAAACTATTTATAAACGACTCTTTTATAGCACATTCGGAGGCGCCATAGCAATTTTGCTGTGGTTCCACTATGGGGGAAAATCCAACCGCCGCATCATTTTACCTTTCTTTCCCTTATTATTGGGGCTTTCGATGTTGGCAATGGCAGCGTCGGCGGTTAATTCCGGAGAAATTGCCGGATATTCGAGGCTTGTTCACCGTGACCATAACCCCTTTAACTTTTGGGGAACTGTTATAATCTGCATTTTGGGTGGGCTTGTCTTAATAGCTGCAGCTATTTGGATACTGGCAACAAATTGATGGGATGCTCCATTATATCTATGTCATTTTGAAGGATCGTGTTCAATATAAATCAACTATCAAGACCTTAACTCTTGTTTGACATCCAAAATAATTCGATGTTTGGCATCAGATATGCAAAACGCACAAACATATAACTACGGCGGTCTCCCGGTTGCTTACAAAAAAATTGGAACAGGCAAACCACTGCTTATTCTGCACGGATGGGGCAGCAACAGTCAGGTTATGATGCCTTTAGCCAACCAGATGGCAAAGCTTCGAACATGCTACCTGCTCGACCTGCCCGGCTTTGGAGATTCTTCGGCCCCCGACCATCCCTGGGACGTAGATGATTATGCGGATTTGGTTGAGCAATTTATCACAGCACAAGACCTCGGGCCGGTCGATTTGCTCGTCCATTCCTTCGGCGGGCGCATCGCGCTCAAACTTTGTGCTCGCGAAAAAAACAAAAAGATCGTTGACAAAGTACTCATTACGGGCGGTGCCGGCATGAAACCCAAGAGAAGCCTGTCCTATTATTTAAAGAAATATACCGCCAAAACACTCAAAGCTCCTTTTCTTATCCTGCCTTCCGACCTGCAGGAAAAAGCCCTGAACCGGCTCCGACAGACATCGATTTGGAAATCATTAGGATCAAGTGATTATTCAAAGCTCAGCGGCGTGATGCGCCAGACATTCGTCCGCACGGTGACCGACTATCTGGAACCGTGCCTTTCCAACATACCGCACGAAGTATTGCTGCTTTGGGGACGTGAGGACAAAGCAGCTCCGCTCTACCAGGCCGAACGTATGGAGCAAGGAATCAAAAATGCGGCTCTGGTAGTCATCGACCACGCTGGACATTACGCTTTCCTGGATCGTCCTTCTCGTTTTGTATCAATTGCCAAAGCATTTTTTGAGGGATAGGAAGTTTTTTACAAACATGCCTGATTTTGAAAACCAGGCATGCCTATCAACTAATAATGGAGGTTAAAGCATTAGAACTTACTTTTTTCGCCCTAGAATATCATAGATACAAATTATCGCCCCATGACTTATCTTCCACGACTCGTAACTACTTTTCTTCCAGTTCACGTTCTTTAAAACCTTCGTCGAAATAGTTATACCACTTGCGGAAGGGACGGAAAGCATTTTCGGGATCGAACGGACGTTTATATTCGCTTTGACGACATTCCTTGCTACAGCAACCGTCCATCATCCGAGCACCTTCTTCAGAGCAAACAAACAGCTTGTTACACTCCATATTCGCACAATTGATGTAGGTATCGGCCGGCTTTCCGGTGATCTCACAGCTGGCAATAGGCTCCATATCATCCTCATTGACCGGCACTACCAAGCGATCGTCAAAGACGAAACACTTACCCTTGAAGTGCTCCCCGCCTTCTTCTTTTGAATATCGCAGAATACCGCCGTGCAGCTGATTCACATCATGCCACCCTTTCTCTTTCATCAGCACAGAAAACTTCTCGCAGCGGATGCCGCCGGTGCAATACATCA
>DATFLI010000235.1:0-19447 GCA_035267805.1 Balneolaceae bacterium
GTCTATAAAACAACCGACGGGGGCAAAACCTGGAAAAAAGTGCTGTACCACGATAAACACACCGGGGCTGTTGACTTGGCGATCGATCCCAATAACCCTCGTATTTTATATGCCGGTTTGTGGGAAGCTTATCGCAATCCGTGGAAAATGGTGAGCGGCGGAGAAGGCAGCGGCCTGTATAAAAGTACCGACGGCGGAGAAACATGGGAAAATATCTCCAAACGCCCCGGCCTGCCCAAAGGTATTGATGGTAAAATTAACGTATCCATTTCACCGGTGAATTCGGATCGTATTTGGGCTATCATCGAAAATAAGAATGGAGGATTGTTTCGCTCGGATGACAGTGGCCAAACCTGGAGACGCGTCAACAAAGAACGCAAACTTCGTCAGCGCGCCTGGTATTACACACACGTCAAAGCCGACCCGCAAAATGAAAATACCGTCTACGTATTGAATGTCGGCTTCTATAAATCCACAGACGGCGGGCGCCACTTCGATCAAATTCGTACCCCGCACAGCGATCACCACGATATCTGGATTGATCCCGACAATAACAAACGAATGGCCATATCCGACGACGGCGGCTCACAAATCACCGAAAACGGCGGGGAAAGCTGGTCATCCTACTACAAATTTGCTACCGCTCAATTTTATCATGTAATTCTCGATAACCAATTTCCCTACCGGGTTTATGGAGCCCAGCAGGATAACGGTACCGTAGAAATTAAAAGTCGCTCGGATGGCTACGGCATCGACCGGAAAGACTGGATTGCCGTTGCCGGTGGCGAAAGTGGCTATATCGCACCGGACCCGGAAAATCCCAACGTGACTTACGGAGGAAGTTACGACGGGTATCTTGAGAAATATAATTCCGAAACGGATCAAAGCGACCGCGTGGATGTATGGCCGGACAACCCGATGGGATCGGCCGCCAAAGATCTCAAGTATCGCTTTCAGTGGACCTTCCCTATCTATGTTTCTCCCCATAACCCGGATGTGCTCTACACTACCTCACAGTATGTACATCGCTCAACCGACGAAGGTATGAGCTGGGATAGAATTAGCCCCGATTTAACCCGGGATGAAAAGAGCACGCAGGGGCCTTCGGGCGGACCGATTACACACGATAATACCAGCGTAGAATATTATAATACAGTCTTTGCCTTTGCTGAATCACCCGTCAAAAAAGGCGTACTCTGGGCCGGATCCGACGGCGGACTCGTGCACGTAAGCCGCGATAACGGAAAAACCTGGACCGATGTGACCCCCAAAGGCATGCCCGAATCGATGGTAAGCATCATTGACCCCTCTAACTTTCATGCCGGAACCGCCTACATGGCCGTCACGCGGTATAAGTTTGATGACTTTACGCCTATGCTGTATAAAACCGATAATTACGGCAAAAGCTGGACGAAAATTACCAACGGCATTCGCCCGCAGGACTTTACCCGCGTTATTCGCGAAGATCCCAACAAAGAGGGACTGCTGTATGCCGGCACCGAAACCGGAATGTATGTATCGTTTAATGACGGCAAGCTGTGGCAACCCTTACAACTGAATCTCCCAACGGTGCCCATCACCGATCTGGCCATTCAGAAGAAGCAAAAGGATTTGGTCGTAGCCACACAGGGTCGTGCCTTTTGGATTTTGGATGATTTGGGCGTGCTGTATCAAATCAGTGATAAGGTAACCGACAGCAATTACCTGTATGAACCGGAAACAACCTACCTGTTTGGTGGGCCGAGCGTACACCGTCCCGGCATGACGGTTGGCCAAAATCCCGACCCCGGCGTCGTCGTTCACTATAATCTTAAAGATGATATCAATGACAAAGAGGTGAAGCTGCAGTTCCTGGAATCGAATGGCGATGTGATCCGCACGTTCTCCAGCGAGCATGATATCGAGGGAAATAAGGTAAAAGAGAATACTGATTTTTATGAGGAAAAGGATAAGACAAAGCCAAGTGTATTGACGACCAAGAAAGGGCTCAACAAATTTTCCTGGAATATGCGGTATCCCGGTGCACAGGATTTAAACGGGAAGCAGATTTTGTGGGGCGGATCTACCCGCGGGCCTAAAGCGATTCCCGGAAAGTATAAGGTACGTCTGATTATTGATAATAAAACAGTGATGACGCAGCCCTTTGAAATAAAGAAAGATCCGCGCATCGAAACCACACAATCGGATTTCCAGGCACAATTTGATCTGCAGAAAAAGATCGTCGCCAAACTGGATACCACCCAAAAGACCATTAATAAGATTCGTAAAGTGAGACAAGAGATTCAGGATGCAAAATCCAAATACAAGGACAACGAAAAGATACAGAAACGTGCTGACAAGCTGTTGAATACACTTGCGGAAGTGGAAAATGCGCTCGTGCAGACCAAGGCAAAATCTTTTCAGGATGTGCTGAACTACCCCATTAAACTGAATAACAAGCTTGCCGCCCTTTCCAACAGTGTGGGCACCGGCGACAATCGTCCCACCCAGCAGCAGTACCAGGTGTTCGAGGATTTATCCGGACAAGTGGATGCACAATTTAAGAAGATTGAACCCATCCTGACCGGCAATGTGCCGGATCTGATCCGGGAAGTGGATGAAAACGCCGTGCCTATTCAGAATTAATATCAAACCAGCCGCAGATGCACAGGTAAACACAGATTTATCCGGTTGATCCGTGCAAATCTGCGGCCTTTTGCATAATAATTGCTGGGAAAACCGGGCTAATGTTTTTCCGGCCCGTTGATGTCAGAGG
This sequence comes from Balneolaceae bacterium, assembly GCA_035267805.1. Taxonomy (GTDB): domain Bacteria; phylum Bacteroidota; class Rhodothermia; order Balneolales; family Balneolaceae; genus Fodinibius. The sequence continues at coordinate 2,756 of DATFLI010000235.1, forward strand.
GTAGAAGTCGGCTCGAATTTGAAATTCATGGCATAGGGGGAAATAGCGTCCAGATTATCCTGCTAAAATGAATCTATCTTTTTTTCTAACCTTTTGTAGGTACTAAAGTTATAAGATTAAATAATTAGCTCACAAAATTAGGAAAATTATCCCAACAGAGGCTAAATAACGTCAGTTCGAGATAAGATGATATACTCTTGATCGCCGCTGCCCCAAAGTCCCTCCTCGAGGAGGTGGGCCAATTGGGCCCGTTTTTGGACCAAATTGGGTCGGGAGATGTTTTTTTCGGCACGCTGAACACCCCTCCCTCTCGGAAAACCACGAGAGTACTCCCCTTAAAGGGGAAACTTATGCAGGCCATTTCTTATATCGAACTCAGGCCAAATACCTTAATTAATTACTCGGAAATATTTGATTTTACTTCAAATACCTCCCTTATTTTAGGTATAAAATAATCTGTCAAAAACCTTATGACCAAGGTGATAGCCGCTATATTACTTTTACTTTCAAGCAACAGGTTTTCTCATATCCAGGCTATTACTCCTACCAGCACAGCACCTCCGGATACCACATATATACAGGCACTCATCGACTCCAGTTATCAGAGTTCATTTTCTGATCCCGCCCGGGCGATAAAATTTGCAACCCGGGCATTGAAGCTATCCCGAAAAATCAATTTTAAAAAAGGGCTTGCCGGGGCCCATGGAGAGCTGGGCTATGCTTATAGTGTCAAAGGCGACTTTACGAAATCCTTTGAACATTTTAAAAAGGGTATAGCCCAAAATAGAGCTATTGGTGATACGGTTGGATTGGTCTCTCAGCTCAACGATATGGGGACTACCTATAAAAAACAAAGCGATTATGATCAGGCGCTGAAGTATTATTTTGAAGCACTCGACCTTTGTAAAGAAATCAAGCTTAAGCGTGGGATCAGTGCCACGCTGGGTAACATCGGGCTTTGTTATTTCGAGATGGAAGAAAACGATCAAGCCTTGAAATATTATCAACAGGCACTGAAGCTCAATAAGCGGATTAACAACAAATCATCCCTCGCAGTAAACTATAATAATATCGGTTTATTGTATGGTGATGAAGGCCGGTACAAGTTAGCCCTGCGGAATCATTTTAAAGCACTTGCGCTTAGGCAGAAGTTAAATTATACGATGGGGATTGCCAATAGTCTTAACAATATCGGTCGTGTTTATATGCAACAAAAGCAGTACAAGGAGGCGCTGGATTACCTGGATAGAGCGTTAAGAGTAAATGAAAACAGGGATCGTGATCTTACATCTATTATCCAGGAGAACCTTACCAAAGTCTATCTTTCATCCGGTCGTTATGACTCAGCGCTCGTTCACGCCAAGGAAACGCTTTCGTTATCTAAAGAATATGGAAGCAAACTTGGCGAAAAGGTAGCTTATGAATTGCTGGTTAAGATTTATAAGGAGTGGGGAGAATACAAAAAGGCCTATACCAATCAGCAAGAATTGATGGCGGTGAAAGATAGTATACTAAATGCAGAAAAGGAAAAACAGATCAACGAGCTGCAGACGAAATATGAGACGGTTCAAAAAGAGAAAGAAATAGCGCTGCTACAAAAAAAGCAGGAACGGCAAACCCTTCTGAGAAATGCCGCCCTGGCAGGATTAATTCTCATTGTTATAATCGGGATTCTGGTTTATAACAGTCAGCGACTGAAAATGAAAAGGAATCGGACACAACTTGAGAACATCCGTCTAAAAGAAGAAAAACTTGAACAGGACCTTGAATTTAAAAACAAACAGTTAACTACTCATACACTACACTTGGTCCAGAAAAATGAGGCGATGAAAGATTTAAAAGAGAGAATTGATTTTATACGGCGAAACGATCAGAGAAATATCCCAAAGAAATTGCAGAAACTACAGAACCTTGTGGATTATAGTTTCAACCTGGATAAGGACTGGGAGCAATTTCAACTTTACTTCGATGAACTGCATGACGGTTTTTTTGATTTATTGAAGGAGCATTATCCCAATCTGACCCCCAACGAATTGCGCCTTTCCGCTTTGGTCAAACTTAACCTTTCCATAAAAGAGACGGCCACCATTTTGGGCATAACCCCCAACAGCGTAAAAACCGCCCGCTATCGGCTCCGGAAGAAATTGGATATCGAGACCGGTGAAAATTTGTCGGAGTTTATGATGGAGCTGGAAAAAGAAGTGGGTTAAACACTCTATATTTTCCTTGTATACCTATTGTTGACCTCCCAAAAATTGCTCTTTTTATGCAGATGCGACAGGTTGCAACCGGTGTTGATTTACAAGTCTCTGCTTGGCTTTAACATAGAAAAATAGCAGCGACCAAAGGTATCTGGATTTGCTAATAACACATGCGAAACCATCAAGTATCGAGAAGTATTTCCAAAAAATAATTGAATAGGATAATGCAATGGAAACACTACAGGTAGAACAACTAAATGGAAAAAGCTATGCACTGAGTGCAGAAGAATTTGAAGAGTTTGTCAATAAAATCCGGGGATCGATTGTTAGCGCCGGGGATGAAGATTATGACGAGGCCCGATCTATTTATAACGCCATGATTGATAAAAAGCCGGCGATGATCGTGTATTGTAGTAATGTGGCTGATGTCATCTCCAGTGTACATTTTGCGCGCAAACACGATCTGCTTACGGCGGTACGCGGCGGTGGTCATAATGGACCGGGTTTGGGGTTGGTTGATGGCGGCCTTGTCATCGATCTTTCGGCCATGAAGGGCATTCGCGTGGACCCGGAAGCCAAGACCGTATGGGTAGAAGCCGGTTGTACCTGGGGGGATGTGGATCATGCCACTCATGCCTTCGGGTTGGCTACCGTAAGCGGCTTTATTTCTACCACCGGTGTTGGTGGGTTGACCCTCGGCGGCGGGCACGGTTATTTATCCCGCAAATATGGATTAACCATTGATAACCTTATTGAAGCGGATGTGGTGCTGAGCGATGGTAGCTTGGTTACGGTTAATAAAGACAAACATCCCGATCTGTTTTGGGCCTTGCGGGGTGGTGGCGGTAATTTTGGAATAGTTACTTCTTTTAAATACCAGTTGCACCAGGTGGATACCGTGGTGGCCGGTCCAATGCTTTGGCCGATGGATCAGAACGAAAAAATCATGCGGTGGTACCGTGAATTTTTGCCCAATGCACCTAAAGATGTATATGCCTTTTTTATGGCCGCCGAAGTACCACCTGCCCCGCCATTTCCATCCGAACTTCATGGCGCAAATGGATGTGGGCTGATGTGGTGTTTTACTTGTTCTCAGGAAGAGGCAGAGCCATTTCTGCAGGAGGCACGTAATGTTGTAGAACCTGTTTTTGAGCATGTGGGTCCCATGCCATATCCCGCGGTGCAAAGTATGTTTGACGGATTGATGCCATCGGGTCTGCAATGGTACTGGAAGGGCGATTTTATTCGCGAATTGCCTGACGAGGCTATCAAGGAACACCTTCGTTTTGCCGAAGTACCGACAATGTTATCTACTATGCACATGTACCCGATTGATGGAATCGTAAACGATATAGGGTCTGACGAAACAGCCTGGAATTATCGTGATGTCAACTGGTCAATGGTAATTGCGGGCATTACCGACAATCCGTCTAATAACGAAAAAATCACTACCTGGGCTCAAGACTATTGGGAAGCCATTCATCCTTACAGCGCCGGGGCGGCTTATGTTAATTTTATGATGGAGGAAGGCGATGATCGTATTAAAGCTACCTATGGAGAAAATTACGAACGCCTGCGAAAAGTCAAAGCCAAATACGATCCCAATAACTTTTTTCGGGTAAACCAGAATATCAAACCCAAAAAGCACTGAAATTCGAAGGGAGTTTAACGTTCGATTAGAAGCTTCGAAATAGTACTTAATCCAAGCAACAAATATGAAGTAACAAAAATTAGGTTAAGGAGGGAAATTCATGCTTCTAAAAACATTATTAACCATCCATATCCTCGGTGTTATTATCTGGATTGGTTTCGGCCTGTATGAACTGCTCTTGTCCCGTGAAATTCGCCAAGCCCGGGGCACCGCTGTTGAGATAGCGCTCATTCGCATATCGACCCGCTACGGGGGCATCATCGCTCTCGCCACTCTTGTTGTGGCTGCAACGGGGGTACTCATGGTAATTTCCCTGGGCTGGAATTTTTTTCAGCACCTTTGGCTCGATATTCTGCAAGCTATTATGCTCGCAATTCTCCTGGACATGGCGTGGCTCACCCCCACATTTCGACGCGCTTTTAAAGAAGTTAAGGCATTACCTGACATTCCGGGGCCGGAGTTGGTGCAATGCCGGGAAACAATTGCAAAGATACATACTCACGTACTACTCATGCGCATCGGCGCCGTGGTTGCAGTTGGCGTTGCGGTGTTTAAGCCCCTATAGTCATCTGATTATGCCGGCTTTCTATCCGGCAGCCGTGCTTTAGCATTAGAACAATTTTCTAAACCAAACATAAATCTAAGATCAATGACTGATCCAAAAGCGATTAAAAAAGCATTTAAACGTTGCGAACGGGCTCTGAAAATATTTCCTTTTCTCGGACCAAAAACCAACAGCATAACAGTCCGGTCCGGCGAAGGATTATCTTGTGAAGTGGACGACGGTTCCTGGAAATTCAATGTGGATGTGCCTTCTCTGGTGGGTGGGGGTGAGACGGCTCCAACGCCTGAAATGTATGAAGCGGGGGCTTTGGGAAGCTGCTTGTCAATCACGGCGCGCATGTGGGCTGCCAAGCTAGAGATCCCCATAGAATCCATCAAGGTGGAAGTTGAATATAAAACCGACCGCCGTCTTTTGTTTAATATCGGGGATGCACCACCGCACTGGCAAAATATCAGTTATCACGTAACTGTTGAAAGTCCGGCAACAGAGGAAGAAGTAATGCGAGTTCTTGATATGGCACATAGCCAAAGCCACGTACGAGCCGATTTTGAACATGCTTTTGATGTAAAACGTACGGTTACCATCAACACCTCACAAATAGCAAACTGAAAGCGTAAATAATAGATCGTTTATGCTTTCGTGGGTTTTTCAATGATTTGGATAATGCAAAGATTAAATCTTTGAGCAGATCAGCAATACTATAATTTGATAAATTAATAATTCTTTTAACATGAAGCCTGATTTACAACGACGTATCCAACGTTATGGCTGGGACCGGGCCGCTCCCTATTACGAGACCGGCTGGCAGGAGCAATTATGGCCGGCACAAGAAAGCCTTTTAGCGGAAGCTGATCCGCGGCCAGGGGAAAATATTCTGGATATTTCCTGCGGTACCGGTCTGGTTGCCTTCCCGGTGGCTGAAATTGTGCCCCCGGCCGGTTTTGTTACTGGGATCGATCTTTCTGAGGCAATGATTAAAAAGGCCCGATCGGTAAAAGATGAAAAGGAAATTGATAACGTTTTGTTTCGATGGATGGATGCAGAGGACCTGGATTTGGTGGATAATACTTTCGACGGCGCTATCTGCTCATTGGGGCTCATGTATTTTCCAAATCCCGATAAAGCATTAAAAGAGATGTACCGGGTACTTAAGCCCGGCGGGTGGGCGGCGGCACTGGTCTGGGGAGAACGAAAGAGATGCGGATGGGCCGATATTTTTCCTATCACAGACCGACGTGTTAAATCTGAAGTTTGTCCCTTGTTTTTTCAGCTGGGCACTGGAAATACCCTTCTGCAAATCTTCAGAGAAGTGGGATTCCAAAATACAACAAGCAGCCGGTTTTCCTACAATTTACACTTTCGCAATGAGAAGCAAGCCTGTACGGCTGCGTTTTTAGGTGGAGCAGTGGCACTGGCTTATCAAAAATTTGATGAGAATACACGCCGGGAAGTTGATGAGGAATATTTGGATTCAATAAAGCAGTATCGCAATGAAGAGGGCTATGACGTACCTGGTGAATTTGTAATTGTTAAGGGAGAAAAACCGGATTGAATGGAATATGAAATAATTGTTACAATAAATTATTGAGAGCTTTGAATAATTACTCTTTTAGGATTTTGTAGGGACAAAGAAATTCTATATCGTCGATAATCATAGTCCTATCTGTTGGTTTTGCCCAGAAAATCGGATTACCAGGGCTGATTTGACTCAACTGACGCAATACTTCGCCCTGCTCTGAATGACGTCATTATTTGTCCTTTTGGTCTTACGACATTATGCTCTTCCAAACACAAGGTCGGGCCAGCTTGAAATTAAATCCTGGACTAAATTCAGGTTGATACGGTCATTGGGCAAAGCCCTTTTACATTCAGTACAAAAAGCTGTTGATAAATTAGAGTTATGATTCTGCTTCTTTTTCTTTGTCCGTGATGGGCAGTTTTACCGAACTGCGGAGATGCAGATCACGCTGTGGGAAAGGTATCTCTATATTGTATTTTCGGAAGGTCCGAACAATTGCCTGATTCAATTCGTTGCGGATCCGAGGGTATCGTTTTACATCCGCAATCCACGCACGGAGTTGCATATTCCAGGAAGATTCCCCGAATTCGATAAGATGCACTTCAGGCTCGGGACGCTTCATTACATTATCATTTTGATCGGCTACCTCTTTCATCGCCTTCAGCACCGTATCCAAATCCGAACCATAGGCTACCCCCACATTCACATCGAGGCGATACGAAGTATCTCCGTGTGAATAATTAACCACATCCTTGGAAACGAACTCCGAATTGGGAACGATAATCGAAACATTATTAACGGTTTGTATCATCGTAGAACGGATATTGATTTCCGTCACATCTCCTTCAATCTGGTTGACCATCACGCGATCCCCAACACTGATGGGGCGCTCGAAAAGGATGATTAAGCCTGAGATAAAGTTGGAGGTCACGTTTTGCAATCCGAAACCAATCCCAACGGAAAGTAAGCCAAAAACGACAGTTAGACTACTCAAGTCTACGCCGATGAAATCAAATGAAATGAGTGCTCCTAACGTGATGATGATATACTGCGAGATACGCGATAAGGTATACCTTGTCCCGGCATCAATACGAAACCGCTTGAGCAGCCGACGGTTCAGCGCTCGCCTTACAAAGATCGCCAGGCTGATGAAAAAGATAAACAGAAACAGGAATATCAGGATGGATAAAACCGTAATCGGCACCTTATTCAGCGTAAAAAGCTGGTAATTCAGGATACTATACAAATAGCTGAAAATTTCTTTCCAAGTCATAGGGTCTCACTTATTGATGGATACATATTTTACAATAACTAAAAATGCAACTTCTTACAATAAAGCTATTTATCATTCTGATATAAATATCCCGGTCGTTTTAAAATTGAATCTACCTGCTGATTACGGTATTTTCTTTTTTTTCAAAAGAATCTGAACTAATCTTCAAATTACGCTATGCGCATCATCATTTTTGGCCCGCCGGGCGCCGGTAAGGGAACCCAGGCAAAACTCATCAGCGAAGAATATGATATTCCTCATCTTTCAACCGGCGAAATCTTTCGCTCCGCTATTAAAAACGAGACTAAACTTGGTAAAGAAGTAAAATCAATCCTGGACTCCGGCAACTTGGTCCCTGATGAAAAAGTCGTGGCTCTGGTTGAAGAAGAATTGAAAGATTCAAAATACGACGATGGGTATATTTTGGATGGCTTTCCCCGGACGGTTCCCCAGGCCGAAGCCTTTGATGAAATTCTGAACAAAAAAGAAAAAGAGCTGGATGCTTTTTTGCAGCTGGAGGTTCCGGAAGGAGAATTGGTAAACCGTATATTGAGCCGCGGAGAAGGCCGCTCCGATGATACCCCCGAGAAAGTAAAAAACCGTCTTGATGTATACTATAAAGAGACCCAGCCTGTTCTAGATTATTATCAAAAACAAGACATTGTTGAGAAAATTGACGGCGTGGGTTCTATCAATGAGATTTTTGACCGAATAAAAAATACTATATAAAATTTAAGTTAAAAATCAGGGGTCACCCTAAGGTTAAGGGAGACCCCTTTTGCTTTTTCTCCTACCCCCTTATCCCTCTCATACAAAAATATATTTCCAGTCTTTACTACACGGTTAACATCCCATTCGAGTTTTAATTGAAAAAAAACAGATAAAAAATTTTAACTAACTGGATAATTAATATTCTATCCCTGCCTCTGCTAGATTTTTCACTATACAAAGATAGGGTACTCCCTTACATGCTATCTTTATCGCCCGGAATATCTTATAGAAGATTATTCATTAAACTAATTTACGGGTATGAAAAAAATTATCATGGGAGTCGCGATCTTGAGCGCTTTCTTTTTACAGGGATGTACCAGCTCGGGCGCCTTTTTAGCCCTTAATCAAACCCAGGTTGAGCTTGCTCAGGCCAATTATAGTATTACTGCCACAAATGTTCAGGGAGAAGCCGAATCGGCCTATGTATTAGGTCTAAGTTACTCAAATGGGCTAACCGCTACCACCTTGGCAGTGGGACGTGTTGAGGGAACCGGCCTACTTTATAAAGAAGCCCTGGAAAACCTTTGGAAAAACTACGAAATGGATAACGGTACGATCGATGGAAAACACTTGGCGTTAACCAATGTTCGCTATGATGCCGATATTCTAAACCTGTTTATCTATACAAAAGTTAAGGTAAGCGTACGAGCCGATGTAGTCGAATTTACAAAGTAGTTTAGTAATTTCGTGTTTTGGATAAACAGTTTAAAATAAAAACAGTCATACTTTTTCTATTCTTCCTTATTGCAGGTTGTAGTTCTTCCAAAAAGATGCAACATACTTCCGAAATTCATCCTTGAACAAGGTGATGTAATTGGAGTTCACACAAATACAATTCCGAAAGAAGACTGTAACGTGGTAGGAGCAAATGCTATAAAACAATTTCATTTCTCCCCGGGCATATTAAAAGGCAAGCCGGTAAAAACGGTAATCGCTATTCCGGTTAATTTTAAAAGACAAAAATAGCGAGGAGCACAGCATAAAGGGAATCGTACCGTTTCCCTAACCTTTAACGGAAGCTGAGCTCTCTTGTGCAGTGTCTCCATTTTACTCCTCTTCCAGGATATTGAGAATCCCGGGCGTAACATCCATGATGCTCCTCGCATCCTTAAAATGATGGGCACCGGGACCATAACCAAAAAGAGGTACCTTATTGAAGGTATGCGTCTTTATTGATAAATCTTCAACATTGCCGTGATCACTGGATAACACAATAGTGATTTGAGAATCAGCATGATTAATCAACTGCCAAAGAAAGCGATCATAGATCGATAAATAACGATCGGCTTTCTCAAGCTCCTGGCTATGCCCCGCTTTATCGGTCAGATAATACTCATGAAGCAGCAGATCATACTTTTCTGCTTGGACTAATAGCCGGTCGGCAGCTTCTTCCGGAGAAATCACAGGTACATCAATATCCAAATGTTTTCGCCACGCCTGCTGGGTCAACCCGGCCGTCAAGGCAGTACCTTGTTTTACCTCTGTTGTCGTATTCAGTTTAACATTGGCACTCCTGGTCATCAGCGTGGTACAGCTCCAGCGATCTCGTTTCTTCGCTTTCTTAAAAAAGATATCAGGATAGGCGTTCATGAACTGACACTCCTTCCCTTGTTGATGCGCCTTCTTAAACAGGCTTTGCTCTCTGAGTAAATGTTTAATACCTGAATGAGGATATGGACCAAAATGCTTGCCAATTTCTTTGGGCGCATTTTCTCCTGAAAAAAGCGTCGTCTGCCCCGTTCCGCTTTGGGGTAATCCTTCTACCTCCAGTGTAGCATCCACGTGTTTAAAGACATGATTTGAATCCTTTATTTCATCAGACTTGCAACCAAAGGGCTGTTTCCCACTCATGGTCGTAAAGCCCTGATATTTATTCTGATAGAAAGGATTCGAATCGTTGGAATCTCCCAATCCGACGCCGTCAATAAACAAGAAGATTACAGGCATAGCATGCTAAAAAATTCAATATAGATCCTGAAACAAATTCAAGATAACATAAGTTCTTTTTTTCACCTCTCTAAAACCAACGTTACCGGTCCATCGTTGTGGAGTTGGACATCCATGTAGGCCCCAAATTCACCGGTTTCAACATTTAAATCGGAATTGTTCTTGAGATAGGCAATCATATCCTCATACAACTTTTCCGCTTTATCCGGACCGGCCGCCCGAAAATAACTGGGACGATTCCCTTTTTCATAATCCCCGTAAAGGGTAAACTGGGAAACGACCAGCAGCTCACCTCCTACGTCCTGCACCGACCAATTCATCTTGCCATCTGCGTCGTCAAAAACGCGAAGCTTTAAAATTTTATCGCAAAGCCACCGCATCTGTTCAGGATTGTCGTCTTCGTGAATCCCTACCAGCAGGAGCAGCCCGTTTTTAATTGCACCGGTCTGCACCCCATCGACCGTAACCGAAGCTTCAGACACGCGTTGTAACACTATTTTCATACCTAAGTCTGTTGATAATTATGTGGATAAGTATGTGTATAACTTTTTCTTAAAACAGATCACCAAAAACCAACAAAATTTCTCCACAGCTTTCAACAAAATTATTCGATTTTCCACAGGTTATACAGCACGATTTTGGTGTATAAAAGATTTTTTACTTGACAGTACTTTTAAATTAAATTGTGGATAACTTTTACAAACATAGGCTAAGTTATTGTTTTTTATCAATAAATTGTCCACAAAATAATCCACAATACAATTTTAAAAACTTAATATCTGTGTATTAAAAAGTTTTCCACTTATCCACACCCCCTACAATAGACTACTAATATTTTAAACTTATTATTATTAGGGTTTTCCGGTGGAAAATGTGGAGAAATAATTCTTAAAAAGCATATCCATTCTTTCTATATTTCTCTCAGATTAAAACACAAACCTTCGTATTTCATTAACGCTTTATGGAAGATTTTCGATATCCGATCGGCCGGTATAGGGCAGCGCAATCTGTCGCTCCAAGGGATGTAGCCAAATGGATTGATGAAATCGAAGCATTACCTCGGCAATTACAAACGGCGGTTTCATCTCTTTCGGATGAGCAACAGGATACACCCTATCGTAAAGGAGGGTGGACGATTCGTCAGGTAGTACACCACATTTTTGACAGCCACGCAAATTCTTATATCCGATTTAAGTTGGCACTCACTGAAGATCGTCCTACAATCAAGCCCTACGACCAGGAAGCCTGGGCAAAATTGTCGGATTCGAAGCTACCTGTTGATGTTTCGTTAAATCTGATTAAAGGATTGCATGAACGATGGGGGCATTTACTAAAATCACTGGACGAGGCACAGCTAAGCCGTGAATTGGTTCACCCGGAATCGGGCACCCTGATCGTGAAGAGCATGATCGGGCTGTACGCCTGGCACGGCAAGCATCATTTGGCTCATATTACAAATCTAAAGAAGCAAAAAAACTGGACATAATGAGTAAAAAGAAATTCACCTACAAAGATGCCGGTGTTGACATTGAAGCCGGTGAAGAAATGGTAGAATCCATTAAAAATGTGGTGAAAGAAACCCATAGCGATGCCGTATTGAGCAATATCGGGGGATTCGGTGGCTTCTTCCGTCCCGATTTAACAGGCTATAAGGATCCGGTTTTTGTGAGTAGCGTAGATGGTGTGGGTACAAAGTTGATTGTAGCATTTAAGTGCGGCAGGTACGACACCGTGGGACAAGATTTGGTAAATCACTGCGTAAATGATATTGCGGTTTGTGGAGCAGATCCCCTGTTTTTTCTGGACTATTTTTCCACGGGAAAGCTGGAAAAAGAAGTCGGTTACAAAGTGGTGAAAGGATTTGCCAAAGCCTGTAAAGAAAACGGGGTAGCACTGATTGGGGGCGAGACGGCCGAGATGCCCGATATCTACAGTGAGGGCGAATTTGACCTGGCCGGTACAATCGTGGGAATGGTTGACCGGCAGAAAGTGATCAACGGAAAGGATATCCAAAAGGGCGATGTTTTGCTGGGATTTCCAAGTACGGGACTGCATACCAACGGCTATTCCCTGGCGCGAAAAGTATTGTTTTCGGAATACGAGGTCGATGATTATGTTGATGAACTGGAATCAACTGTAGGAGAAGCATTACTGGCCGTACATAAATCATATTTACCGATTATTCGAGAACTGCGAGATCATCAAGCAGTACATGGATTTTCTCACATCACCGGCGGAGGTATCATAGGAAATACCAAGCGCATTGTACCCGGCGGATTAAGTATCGCCGTGAATTGGAACAGCTGGGATCGTCCCGCCCTTTTCAAGCTCATTCAGGATGTAGGCAATGTGCCTGAAGACGATATGCGTGCCACTTTTAACCTGGGGATCGGCCTGATTGTCGTGGTCAAAGTGGATCAACGGAATGAGGTTATTAAACTGGCCGAAGAAGCCGGCGAACAGCCCATAAAAATAGGAATGATCGAGTAACTATCCCCTTCGAAGGGGGTAGGCTTTAGCCGCAGGGGATGTAAATTATATCAACATTAATATGTAGTAACGATCTGTTTTCTTCTCGGTAAAAAATCGATAGATATAGAGATTGCTATAAATGGGGCAGCATCAAACGAGTATTTTAGTGTTTAGAATATGAAGCGAGATCACCACCGTCTTAAGGAGTTACTTCATAGTTCCGAAAATACTTCGGTATATACGGCCTCTTTTATTTTTAGAATTAAAAAAGAAGATGAAGAATTTGAACAGTTCAATGAGCTGATTGATAAAGCTGCAATTGAAAATCGTGGTTATTTAGGGAAAGAAAGCTGGAAAAATCCTGAAGAAAATAAAAAGGCCGTAATCTATTATTGGGATAGCCTGGAGTCATTAAAAACATTTTCCAATCATCCCCATCATAAAAAGGCAAAACAACAGTATAAGCAGTGGTATCATGGGTATGAAGTCATTATATCAGAAGTATTGACGGTTAAATCGGATGGCGGTATATCTTAGAGGTTGGTGTTGCCAATCTCCTTATATCAGATTTTTTTAATTGTCGTGTTCAAGTGATTAATGCAACACAGCGGTGTTTTAAGATTTGTTGAATGAAATTAAGGTAATCAAATTTTTGAATGGGTCGAAAATTTAGGTATTGCTCGACGGTTTTGATGCGCTGGTGGGATACTTTACGCAGGTCTGTGACTTTTCGGAGCCTGGTCAGCAGCGTCGTGCGATCAGTCAATACCAGTAAGGTTGACTTGTGGGCCTTGCCCATCATCAGATCGACCTCAATGTTGCCCAGCAGGGAGCGCTCTTCGACGACTATGCTTGAGATGTTTGTAGAGGTTCTGGTCGGTGGAATCTTTGTTACGTTTGGCGGCCCAGATCTACTGGTAGAGGATCATGGGAGACCCCATCAATCCCCAACACCTCCCAGCGGCCGTTGATGAGCTCCGGGGGCAGTTTTTCTTTGGTCAGCTGTTGGGCAGTTTTAGGACAATAGTCCTTGCATTCATCTGTGGGACTAATGGGTGCTTGGACTAGTCAGTAGTGCTAAGACAGATCTCGAGCCCTCCACTGTTTTCGTCCATATTGGGGTATGAACTATTTTTAAATTTCATATCATTCTACATCTAGTTACCCTATGTCTAATTTTAAGCCTGATGATCTGACTAGGTCACTTAAAACAAAAGTGTTATTATTATGAATAAAGAAGCAATCCATCCCTGGCAAACTTATATTACTAATTGTTGTTGAGAGGTATAAATCTAATGATAAAACATCCGTCATGGAACCACTTATACTGTTACATGGGGCGCTGGCAAATAGCCACCAATTTGATATCCTGAAACCAAAGCTGCAAGAGCACTTTGATTTATATACATTGGATTTTGAAGGTCACGGTGAATCAGGTCCCACCGACAGTCCGTTTCGAATTGAATATTTTGTTGAAAATGTACTGGGCCTTCTTGATGAACATATGCTGGAGAAGGTTAATATTTTCGGATATAGCATGGGTGGGTATATTGGTCTCACGTTAGCCAAAGAATATCCCAAAAGTGTTAAAAAGGTAGCTACGCTGGGTACAATATTAAACTGGGATGTGGAGACGGCGCGATGGGAAAATCGTTTTCTGCATCCGGAAAGGCTACAAGCAAAGGTTCCCGATTTTGTTGATCAGCTCAATCGCCGGCATCTGGATGGTTGGGAACGTGTCGTCGAGCGTACCCGGGAAATGCTGCAGCATTTAGGTAAACACCCGAGTATCCAACATGAGGAATGGAAATATTTTAAAATACCCATTCGATTGCATGTGGGAGACCGGGATACAACGGCTGGGTTGGAAACCACCATGGAAATATTTGAACAACTTTCTAATGCTGAGCTCTGTGTCTTGCCAGGTACACCACACCCTTTCGAGAAGGCCAATATAGATACCTTGACTGCTTCACTGATAGATTTTTTTTAGCATTCTAAAAGATTGGCAAGGCACTTGTCGATTTCCTTTTTTCTGCTAACTTGCAATAAATAAATTTCAATTTGTTGCGTATTTATGCACAAATTGCAGTTTTCAGTTAACACATCTTATGGTAAACCAGTTTATTGAAACCTGGCGCATTAATAATAGGGTAAATTTAATGCTGCTGGATGGGATAAGTGACGGGGGACTTAATTTATCGCTCTCCAAACAAAGAATAGGAACAGCGGCCAAGCAATTTGCTCATCTGCATAATATACGGTTTGATAAACTTAAAAAACTTGCAGTTAATTTGGGTGAAGAGCAGGAAAAATTGTACTTGGAAAGTAAAATAACCCGGGATATTCTGCGATATGAACTAATCAAATCCTCAGAGGCTATAGAAAAAGTATTGCGCAGAGGATTTGAAAACGAAGGCGAATTGAAGGGGTATCGGCGCGGGGTCATCACATTTATGGGATACCTGATTTCTTATGAATCACATCGCCGCTCCAATATTATGCTAATGCTTAAGCAAAACGGATATAAACTCCCAAAGTCAATCAGTTACGATATATGGGATTGGAACAAACTATAGTACATCTACCCTTTCATCCTGGGACCGCGATAATATTAGGACAGGATCTATTTGGCGGCCAAAGTTTTTACTCCATATCATGTGACAGATTCTCCGGTATGAGTTAGGAGTAAATAAAGAATGCTAACTAAATATTTAGTTAGTACTCTTTTCCATATTGCAACGGAGGAATTTTTTGGCTCTGCTCACACGATTCTATAAGGATTTGCAGGCGGTGAAGCCGGGTTTTTTCGCGTTTTGCACTCATCACCCAGTGGACTGAGGTTCGGGTATATCCCGGGGCTAATTTTTGGAAAAATTTCCATGCTCTCTCATTTTCCCTGATTTTATCTTCATACTCTTTTGAAAGTTCAACAAAATGCTGTTCATAGGAAGCCTGTCGAGCATTCTTTTCATCCATCAGCTCGAAAGCACTCAGCCCTGCAGGGTGCATGCGTCCCTCCTTTTTAAGTTTCTCTATGGTTTTGATATTTTTCGCACTCCAATGGCTGTCAGGTTTCCGCGGCGTAAATCGAATTTTATAGCTCTCCTCATTTATTGATTTTCTTAGACCGTCGATCCAGCCGAAGCATAAGGCTACTTCCACCGACTCCGACCAGGAAATGCTGGGCTTATTTGTGCTTACTTTATAAAATCCTACCCATAGCACATTTTTGCTGTCATAATTTTCTTCCAGCCAGCGATGAAAGGTATCCGAAGTTTCAAAGAAAAGTGGTTTTGACATCTAAAGAAATTAACTGTCTGATAACTTAATACTAATAGCACTTTCTTTTAAAATCCAGCATTCATAAAAAAATTATCAGATAGCAATCGTCACGATAACCTGGTTAGTTAGTACGTTTGAATTATTGAGCGATAGGTCCCCATCGGGAGCAAATATAAAGTCGCCGGCTCCGGTTGTCGAAAAGGTTGTGTCATAGTAGACGGGGCTGCGAACAATGCCGGGCTGTCCTGTCCCGGTCGTCAAAAGCCCGGTATATGTGATATCAATGCTGTTAAAATGGACGCCAATCGACCAGCTGAAGGTCCACTCTGTCCAGCGTTCCTTTTGACGCCGGTAGGTTTGTTCTATAAAGTTTTGCTGTTTTAAGGTGTATCGGTACGTTTTTGCCTGTATACCTGTTTGCAATAGCATTCGTTGGCTTCTCCATCCCAATCCGGTTTTTACGATTGTATTGAGGAAAGAAAACCTGTTTTTCATTGTTTTATAGCCTTTCGGCAGTTGTAAGGTCCCGACAGGATTGGTAATATTTTGTTGTGCCTTGGCCCAGGTCGTGCTCCAGATGGGTTCTACAATTAGATCCGTACCAAAGGTAACATGGTCTTTGGATATATGAGCGGTCCCCAAACCCACATCAAACGCCCAGCTATTACCGGGATCGCGGGGGATGTTCATTAGTTCATAATTGGGAATTTTAGGATGCGTTTTATAATTCATCGTCGCGATGCCCCCCAGCTTCCATCCTTCTGTGCCCACCGGCTGACTATACCTCACATGCAGTCCCCAGGTGTTGGTGATGTCTTTGTTTTGTATGGGAGCAATTAGGGGAGCGTTGTAAGTATTCGGGTAATAATCGACCGTTGCATAACATAACCACGGCTCTATTCTGCAGTTGCCTTGGGACCCAAGATCATAGGTCATGTCGGAGCGGTGGAATAAGGCAAGAATCTCGTAAGTTCCTTTTTGGGATGTCTTTCCATCCAGTCCCACCCG
>DATFLI010000236.1:0-8045 GCA_035267805.1 Balneolaceae bacterium
AATTATAGGATTAAATAGCAGTTTAAAGCTCATAATGGAATTTGATAAAGACTTTGCTTTCAACTCTAATTTGGCTTTTTGACATCAGAGCTGACAGTGTGTTACGGGTTTCGTGTTTCAGGTTACGGGTTTAAATGTGTCCAGGGTTCGTTGTAAAAGAAATATATACAGAAAGGAAGCCACCTGGGGTCTGGGGAATTGGGGAAAACTTTTTCAGTGAACAATTAACAATAAACAGTTATCAATAAAGAATCACATCCACACCTTGTTTGGTATCCCAACATCAGTTGAAGCTCTGCTACCTAAGGAGAGAAAGGCGATAAATGCATGAACTAATTGCAATTCCTTGTTAAAATCAATACACTATCAGTTTGTAATTTGATATTTGGAAATTGTTATTTCCCCGAATCCCTTCGGGGCTCTTCTCCCTAAAAAAATGAACACCCCGGTCTTTTTTTATCCAGGCTAAAAAAGGCACCGATGATTCCATCCTGCGATATAATCCGAATGGTACATCATTTGGAGAACTGTCGAACAGCCAAGTAATCCATTAATTATAAATAACGTATGTCAAATGATTGTGAATTCCTTTTTTTTAGAAACGCTTTTTAGCATAATTTTAAAGCATTCGAAACTTGAGTTAAGATTTTAACCGCATAACGCGTTATTGGATAATTGAGTTAAACACAGTAAGAATATTTTGTCAATCATGACAAAATATTCTCTACTTGCCCAAAGGGCGTCCGGGAGGAACAGGGATGCCCGGACCTGATCCGTGATTAATCATTAGTATAGCTGATGATCCCGCAATAAGGACTGCTGCCCCACCTATAAACCACCATCCTTTTTTAGAGATGAATCTCTTTCTTTGCGTTTCAGCAAGCGGCACCGGACTTCGAAACTTATCCAAAGTAGCGAAAACTGTGGAATTCGATAGTCGGTGGATCCTTACATTTTTCATCAATGGCAGATAACCGGGTTTGGAAAAATTAATCCTATAAGGTCCTTCCAGCAAATGAACCACAGATGTGGTATCGCGTTGAAACAAGGCTTTCACCTTATGATTCTCCGGCGTTGTTATGGCGATATTCACGCTGTCTGCCTTGCTCCGTATCCGCAAAGCAGAAGTTAAGTCCAGAAATTCCGGTTGCTGCGGTTGTTCTCCTTTATTTAAAACATTTAGACTGAGCTCATTAATACGTGACAGGTACAACGGCATTTTCATTGTATTTGCCTGGAAAGACGCGGTCTCTTTTAAATGAACCGAGCTCATTACTTTATGAGTAAATGCGGTTAAAGGTAAGCTAAAGGGAAAAGTTAGTGTTGATTGATTACGTATCTCGATATCTTCTGAATCCACCACTATACCCTCAAAATGCAGGGTTCCCTCCTTCATCCACTGTTTGACTATTTCCGGATTTAATAAATGCTTGTCTTTTCCCTGTAACTTAAGACGGACAACTCCTCGGCTATCCGCCACCGAATCGGACCATTCCACCTTCTCTTGCTTCATTGCGACCGGTAGTGCAAGAGAAAAATGATCGGTTTTAAAAGGTTTTTTTTGCCATTTACGAGCTAAAATCACGGGTTGATCTCCCCGGGTATCCACAATAAAAAATAGAAATCCTACATCCCTGTAATCCGTGGTTTCCCAATACTGCTTGGTAAGGACTCCATAGATACCGGAGAAATCCGGATGCCGGTACACTACCGGATTGGTAAATCGTACCGAAATATGATTGTGTTTCATGAAAATTTCTGTATCCAATTTATTCAGATACGAGCCAAGCCGATACCGTGTGTAGTCAAACGTTCCAGTAGATCTGTTTCGCATTCCGGTTATAATTAAAGCCCGCTTGTCAAATAATTGACCGAGGGTCTTGCTATCTTTTTGATTAAATGCCTGCGTATAACTATCCAAAAATGATTTAATGGTACTCTGCTCATCCTCAACAGAAACGTATTCATGTCGACTCAGGATCCGGTCAAAATTTTGCTGCCGGTTAGCAAGCCGTGCATTTAATAGCTCTCCATCTGGTGAAAACGATAAAATCACTTCCCGAAAGTCATACGCCCCATCATGCCGGGACCGCATAAATATACGCGGCACTTCATAGGTATTCTTGTAGCGGACCATCCCCGTTATCAGCGTATCCAAACCGGGCGTGAGCCCCTTATTTTTAACTAACTTTTTTAATGCAGGAACACCGGGGTCATCCGGGAAATGATCTTTCCCGGTGTGCTGCCATTCGGCCACGGCTGCGAGTAAAACCTGGGTTTTGGATTTTAGCAGCTCAGCCGTGTGCCGATTAGCGCCATATTTAATCACCACATTATTTTGAGCATGAGCCATTCTACTTGTCAACACCCCCAGGCATAAAAAACACATGATACCCAATACACCTTTAAGAAACGAACCACTCATGTTACTTTCCTGCTTTCTAGTTTTCATTTGCATATTTTTTACTTAACGAGTGTCATTTTTTTGACAAATACCTTATCTCCCGCCTGTAACCGGTACATATATACACCACTGGCCAGGTGCGAAGCATCCCAGTTAACCGTATGCCAGCCAGCCTTCTGCCGGGTATGGACCAACGTCTCCACTTTTCTTCCAAGCAGATCAAAAACTTCCAATCTGACCTTAGTCCGTTTGGGAACCGAGTACCGAATGATCGTAGTCGGGTTAAAAGGATTCGGATAGTTTTGAGCTAAGGTGAATTTTTTAGGCAAGAGCGACGATTGCAGGGCTTTCATATCCCCATTTTTCCCCACGTACAGGTCATATCGCGAAACAGGTTCAGTAGTTTTGAACTTCTTATGTTCTCCCTTGCTCATCAGGAACGACTGATGGGTGGTCCGGTTCACCAAAAGCATTGCCGTTGATTTCGGCAGATTATGCACATTGGGATGCCAGGTAACTTCCGAACCAACCGGGGCTTTAAATTCAAGATAGTATTTCTCCTTCTTATAAATATCTTTCCCGGGTATTCGATTATATCTGAGCCGTACCGACGGGTCATCGGTAATGGTCATTCCTATTTGAGCAAAGTCCAAATCAGGCTGCAGCCGTTTACTCACTTTTTCATGTTTCTTGGTTTTCGGACTGTAAACGATCTGTACATCAACAGGAGCCTTTGCAGAATCATCGAACTGTACTCCAAGGTTCACATAATCAAGATTGGCAAGCGAAGAATTTGCCTTCTTAGGCTTTTCAATGCCACGCTGGTTAAATCCGGTATAAGGAATATAGAGCGAATCTTTATGTAGACTTGGGTCATTGTAGTAATAGTATCCGGCAAAAGGCTTTAATGTATCCACCGCGATAAATGATTGGTCGTACCCGTATAAATTTTCCTTAATATTATTGTAATCCCGTACCAACTGCCATTCAACAGGTGCTTCAAACGGATTGGCAATAATATTCCATCCGGGATGAACCGGAATGCCATAGGTATCATGTTCATCCGGGGTTACGGCCGTATAGGTCCGGTTATCCGTTACGATATCGGTACTCAGTACCCAAAAACCCAGTCCTGGTTTGAACACAAACCGGTCGTCATCTTTACTATATTCATCATAGTAATTTTGATCATCTCCGGTTTCAATAAAAGCCCGCCAGGTTTTCTTATAAGGGCCGGTAAAAAACTCATCCAGCCGTACGTAATCCGTTCCCGGCAGTCCCACCATGCGATAGTCCTTTTGCTGAGGAGCAGTATTTTGTTCCTTCTTGGAAGTATTTCCAAAATCCAGATTAACCGTTACCGGTTCCTGTTCCACTTCTTTCGGCGCAGGACGAGTCCGGAATACCCGGATTTCCGACCAATCGGATCTTCCGCTATCCGTTTTTACCCTCACACGCCAATAATATTTCGTATCGGCCGATAAACCCTGCAATTGTATGTGATTATTCTGAACCACCTGCGAGGTATCCACTTGCTGAAAACTCGTATCGGTGGCCAGGGCAAATTGATAGCGTAAATCGCTGTCCCCTTGCCATTGCATCAACGGGGCGGTTGAGATCTTCTTCTGGTTTTGAGCCGGAAATAGCAACTTCGGCGCTTCAGCTTTCGTCGTAAAGCCAAACGCTGCAGACCAATCGCCCTTGCCGCCAACATTGACCGCGCGTACCCGCCAGTAATACCGTGTCATGGGTTGCATAACTGAATTTGAAGCGTAGCTGGTATCCTTCAATCCGGATTGCTCATCCACCGGATCCGCAAATTGATCGGAGCTGCTCAATTGATAATCGAAACTTGCTGCTCTGTCAACCGAACTCCACGTAAATACCGTATCCGTCGGTACAAAAGTATTTCCATCGGGGGGCGTGAATAAAGTAACAGGCCCCGGCTTTTCAATTATCGTGGTAAACGACCAGCGGATTTCCGCATTTCCCACCTGATCCGTATTAACCACCGTATTGGCCGGAATAATGACGGTATAAGTAGTCAAATAGTCAAAAGGAGCATGTGAGATGTTCAGCGTTTTCCCATTCAGCACAGCCGATACGTCGTTCACCTGAGTGTCCCCGGTTAATATATGGATGCCATCCAAAGTTTCTATGGATACCGATTGATCAAATGTTACGGTAATCGTTGTATCGATTCCAACACCCTGACTGCCCTGTTCGGGCGTTTCGGCGGTTATCTGCGGAGCTCCCTTAATAGAGGTGAAGCTCCAGGTGAAATGCCTATTGGGCACGCCGTCGGAATTGGAAACCAAACCCTTCGCGACAGTCACCGTATACGTAATATTCTTCTTAAAGTCGGCATGTTGTATGATAACTGTAGAATCGGTCAGCGACGGTTCGTCATATGAGATCGTATTTTTACCATCCGAGATCGTAATACCATTCAAATCAGTAAGATTAACCGGCTGATTAAAGGTGATCGCCAGGCTGGTATCCACAGCAATGCCTACCGATCCCGAGTCGGGGCGAACAGCTACCGCAAGCGGCGCCGCCTTCAGCGCTGTAAAGCTCCAGCGAATCTCAGCATTGCCAACTCCATCGGAATTCTGAACCGCTCTAGCAGGGATGCTCACTTGATAAGTCACGCCATAAACAAAACGCTGGTGATTTATTTCAAGGGTGGAATCTTCCAGGCTAGCGGTAACTTTTCCAACCGGCTCGCCCTCAGCTGAGATAGAAATCCCCGACAAGTCAATTTTAGAAACCGGCTGGTCGAACCTAACACTCAGCACAGAATCCAGGGCAATGCCTGTGCTTCTGTCGGCTGGATGGATTTGAGAGGCCACCGGTGCCGCCTGGATCGAAGTAAAACTCCAGCTGATCTTGGCGTTTCCGACTCCATCGCTGTTTTCTACCGCTCCGGCCGGAATCGTGATCGTATATTCATTCTCATAGGCCAAATCAGCGTGTCGGATGCGAATCGTTGAGTCTTCCAGCGAGGCCTTGACCCCGGACACGGGTTGACCGTTCGAATCAGTTAGGCTCACTCCGCTCAGATCATCTTCCGATACCGGTTGATCGAAGATAACCCCAATCGTTGAATCTATCGCAATTCCCGATGATCCGCCGGTGGGGAACCGTTTTATAGCTATCGGCGCCGCCTGAATCGTTCTGAAGCTCCAGGTAATTTTCGGATTGGCTACATTATCGGCATTGGCTACCACGCCGGCAGGTACCGTTACCTTATACTCCTTATCATGCTCAAACGTATCATGCGTAATAAGCAACATAGAATCTTTCAAAGTTGCGCTCACATGCCCGGCGAGCTGCTCATCCGGCCCTATAATAGAAATACCCGTCAGATCCAATTCTTTTACCGCCTGATCAAAATGCAGCGCTAGCACGGAATCTATGCCCACCGCCGTGGCTCCATCTCCGGGCTCAATCCGATCTGCCAGGGGCTTGGACTTGATACTCCTGAAACTCCACACGATGGTTTTATTCAGTACTCCGTCGGAGTTTTCTACCGCTCCGGCTGGGATCGTAACGGTATATCTTTGGTTGTTGTCCAGTTCGTCATGCCTAATTGTGATGGTAGAATCAGCCAGGTGCGCCACCGTATGCCCGACCTCGGTATTTCCATCCGAAATAGTAATCTCGCTCAGATCCACCTGCTTCACCAGTTGATTAAAGGTGATACTAAGCGCCGAGTCCACCGCTACACCGACCGCACCATCTTCCGGAGCCCGTTGACTGACCATCGGTGCTGTCTTAATCGTGGTAAAGCTCCAGTTGAATTGCGCATTCGGTGCGCCGTCAGAATTGGAAACCTGACCCTTCGCGACAGTCACCGTATACGTAATATTCTTTTTAAAATCGGCATGTTGTATGGTAACCGTAGAATCGGTCAGCGACGGTTCGTCATATGAGATCGTATTTTTACCATCCGAGATCGTAATGCCATTCAAATCAGTAAGATTAACCGGCTGATCAAAGGTGATCGCCAGGCTTGAATCCACAGCAATGCCTGCCGATCCCGAGTCGGGACGCACATCCGCGGCCACAGGTGCCGCTTTGGTTGCTGTGAAGCTCCAGGAGACGACCTTATTGGGTACATCGTCGCTATTAACCACAGCTCCTGATGGAATAGTAACCCTGTAGGTGTTTCCTTTTGTAAAACGGTCATGATCAATGCGAATCGTTGAGTTATTCAGACTGGCTAACACATGGGCTACATCATTGGATTCATCGCTGATCGTGATCCCACTGAAATCTTGTTCAGTGACCGCCTGATCAAATGTAAGGGCCAGCAGCGAATCTACGGCAATATTTGTTGCGTTAGAATCCGGAGCAACATCAATAGCCAACGGGGGTGCCTTGATGGTTGTGAACTTCCACGAAACCGCCTCGTTACCAACGCCATCACGATTGGATACTACTCCGGATGGAATATCCACCATGTAAACGTTCCCTTTGGCAAAATCGTCATGGTTGATGCGAATCGTCGAATCAATTAGCGATGCAGATATATTATTTACCGGGTTATCATCTGAATCTTTCACTGTGATTTTGCTTAAATCGACTTTTGAAACGGATTGATCAAATGTTACAGCCGGTGTTGAGTCCACAGTAATACCCGTTGCATTGGAATCCGGGGCTACCCTGACGGCAACGGGCACAGACTCGACTGTAGTAAATTTCCAGCTGAAAGCGGCATTAGGCACTCCATCTGTGTTTTGTACCATACCCGCGTTCACACTTACTGTATAGGCCGTATTTTCTTTAAACGCTTGTCGGCTGTGCGGAATCGAAATGGTGGAATCGCTCAGCGTGGGCTCGTCGTACGATATCGTTTCCGAGCCATCCGAGATGCTAACCGCCGTCAATTTTTCAATGGATACCGGCTGATCGAAGGTAATGGACAAGCTGGAATCAATGGCAATACCTGCCGATCCTGAGTCAGGGCGTACGGCCGCGGCCACCGGTGCCGCTTTGATTGCTGTAAAGCTCCACGAGACAGCTTTATTGGATACTCCATCATCGTTTGCCACAACCCCGGGAGGAATCGTAACCGTGTAGATTTCCCCTTTTGCAAATTTATCATGATCAATATAAAGGGTGGAATCACTCAGACTGGCAGACACATTGGTTACATTATTGGTTCCCTCGCTGATCGTGATCCCGCTGAAATCTTGTTTGGTGACCAACTGATTGAACGAAACGGCCAGCACGGAGTCGGTGGAAATACCGGTTGCATTGGAATCCGGGGCCACTTTGAAAGCCGTGGGTGCAGGTAAACCAGCCTGCACCATCACCTTGATTTGTTTGCTTATTTTATGATCTCCATCACTCACCTGCACCGTCAGCTCATAGGTATTATCCTTATTGCCATCCTGCGGGCTGGCGTAGGAGGGAGCCGATTTGAAGGACAGCGCTCCGGTCTTTTTATCCACCTGAAAAAAACCGTCGTCTGCACTGCCGATCAGGCTGTAGGACAGCGTGTCCGCGGCATCTTTATCGGTGGCCTGCAGGGTCGTAACCTGCGTCGTTTGCTCGGCCACGCTGTAGCTGTAACTTCCGCCCGAAACGAGCACCGGACTAAACTCATCCACATCGCCGACCTTCACCGACAGCG
>DATFLI010000237.1:0-2214 GCA_035267805.1 Balneolaceae bacterium
CGATATATTACCTGTCCATCCACCCGACATAAAGCTGTAAAAGGTATCGTGCTTGCCGGGCGGAACATACGTCTGCTCTGCGGCATCGTCATTCCCGATTTTAGAATCGGAGGATGAACAGCCCGAGAGCATAAAGACAGCCAATACGAGTGCTATTCCTCCTGTTATTATTTTATTTAGAGTTCTGTTTAACGACATAACTTAGACTCCGGTTGATGATTGATTTAAATTGAATAATAGATGCTTCATTTCGTTTGCGGCCCATTCGGATTCACCGAACGGAAGTACTCGACAATGGCTCTGGCCTGGTCTTTCTTCAGATGCATGTTGGCCATAGGCGTTGCAAATTTCTCCAGCAATCCATGAGCAACCGGGTGCTTCTGAATCATACCGCCCGGATTAAGGATCATGTTCATGATATAGGTCGGACTTCTCCGGCTGGTTACTTCCGACAGGTCCGGTCCGACGTATCTTTTGCCGATACGGTGGCATGAGGTACATTTTTGAGTAAAAATCGCTTTGCCTTTTGCAGCAAGATCTTTGTTAAGCGCACCGACTTTGACCGCTTGTTTGACCGGTCCGATTCCATTTTTCATCTGGAAGGGAGTTAATCCGGATTTATTGGAAGCCTGACCGGTTGCTTGTTCTGCCTGATCCGTCTGGGATTCGCTTTTCTTTGAGGCGCAGCCCCATGATATCAGCGATAAGGACAGCATGATGAGCAGGATCGAGTATTTCATAAGTATGCTTTATTTTTAGGTTATAAGAGTATTTTATCTTGATTAAGTTCAGACGAATTATTTTATTAAAGTACCCGAAACGGTAATATCGGTAGTTGACGACAGTCGCTCCAATGTCAGCGTATCGAACAATTTTTCAATCTGGCTTTTCAGGGATAGCCATTCATCCACTTTTGATACAAATTGCATCCCCCCGACAGGTCTCTCAAATTCGATAAGAGAATTGGGTATCGCGATGGGACCCTCCACGGCTTCCACTATTTGTTTTACAAGAATTTGGGAGGAAGATACATTCAGAGCAATTCCACCACCGCTCCCGCGCCTGGTTTTTACGATGCCGCTGGAACTGAGTGATTGGATGATTTTTGAAAGATAGGAATACGGTATTTGCAGCTTCTGTCCTATCTCTTTCACCGCTATATAGCCAACAGCCGGACTATACCTGTCGAGATAGAGACAGGCCAACACACCGTAAATTCCACTTTTGCTCAGAATTTTCATCTATATAATATATAAGAGTATTTTATCTTTAATATAACAGCATAAATATCACAATGCAATACCGTCACCTTTAATTATTATTTAATCCTTCCTGAAGTTTCATTTTTATGATATCGATACTCCCGGATAAATCTTCCAGACTTTTGGAAGTGAGGTAGTCTTTTAGTTCACTGCGCTGTTTTTTCCAGTGGTAATGCATCGGGCAAGGCTGTGCATCGCTGCATCCCGGCAAGCCGAGGTAGCACCCGCTCCATACATCGGGACCATCAATTGCATTGATCACTTCCAGCAGATTGATATCCGACTTCTTTCTTGCCAGGGCAACTCCTCCATTGGTGCCGCGTAGTGAATTCAGGAGTTTCTCATCAGTCAGTTTCTGTAATATTTTGGTTAGGAAGTGGAAGGAAATTCCCAATTCCTGACTGATTTTACGGATGGACACGTATTCACCTTCCGGCAGACTTGCCAGATATATAACTGCCCAAAGGCCGTAAGAACATGTTTTAGAAATCGTCATATTATAAATAATAAAGAGTCTTTTATCTTAAATTACAACGCAAAAATATTTATTACAACCCTTTTATCGAATCAGGGTAACAAACCCCGACTCAGACGCAGCTTAAATTCTTCAACACGTTCAGATATATCGGCTAATGTTTTAGAGGCAAACCTGGCTTTAAGATCATTCCGCACTTTTTCCCAATGTTCATGCATCGGACAGGGTTTGGCCACACCACAACCCGGTAAACCGAGTATACATTCGGTAAAAAGATCCGGACCGTCTACCGCCAGTATGATATCCAACAGCGTTAAATCCGATGGATGCCGGGCAAGCCGCACACCACCCCGAGGACCACGCAATGACTCGAGAATGCCCCGCTCGGTTAATGTCTGCAGAATCTTCGTTAAAAAATGAAAAGAAATATTCAGTTGTTTACTGATTTCCTTAATGGATACGTAATCCCCTGAATTT
>DATFLI010000238.1:0-18341 GCA_035267805.1 Balneolaceae bacterium
CTTGCCAGATTTAAGCCTGGCCGTCAGCGAGGTAAAGCAGTGCGTGTTCGTTATAGTTTGCCATTTACATTCATTTTGAGGAATAAATAAATGTTGGATTTACGACGGTAGTCACAAATTGGGCTTTATATCATCCTGAAATTGTATCAGGATCTTTGGCTAAATTTACGAATATTACCATGTTTGCGACGAAAGGGAGGCTACTAAGCTGTTAATGATTGCGTTCATATTTGCGAACGTTAAGCGGTGAGAGCGTATCCGCGTCAACTTTCGATAGATCCATGGGCACAAATATCATGGCAGTGGAATTCATGCAGTAACGCAAACCGGTAGGTTTTGGCCCGTCATTGAAAACGTGACCGATATGAGATCCGCAACGGGCGCATACAATTTCGGTGCGATCCATAAATAAGCTGTGATCTTCTTTTTCCTCTACAGCAGTTTTTTTGATGGGAGCCCAGAAACTCGGCCAACCGGTGCCAGAATGGTATTTCGTTTTGGAAGTATAAAGAGGCTGTCCGCAAGCTGCACAGTAATAAACCCCTTCTTTCTTATTATCGTAATATTTGTTGATGTATGGCAGTTCAGTGCCACCCTCCCGAAGAATTCGGTATTGACTGGAAGTCAGAAGATTTTTCCACTCCTTTTTGGTTTTCTGTACCTCGTATTTGGTTGTGTCTTGTGATTGGGACATCGTTTTTTCACTGATAGCTGCTGTTTCAGCTTTTGGCTTTTGTTGGTCTTTTGTTTCACTACAACTTATCGTGAAACCGAACATGCCGAAGAACAGAAGAATCAGGAACAGGGATCTCATGGGATTACTTTTTTTCTTTTAGTCATTGATGTAACAATACGAGCAAAGATTACATTCGGTTTTATAATAAGGTAAGCCAACGGGAAAGCTAAATAATCACAATTTTATAACAATTGTATCCCAAAAGAAAAACCAATCCAAAATACATAACTGCGTTGTTTGGCCCCGAAATCAAGCAGGCGATACCAGGTATAATCATTACTTTGAGGGACTTTGGATATTAACATATTTATGGTTGGTCCTCCGTATAACTTAAAATAATCGGCAAAGTCCTTACCGAAAAGAAGCCGGTATTTGAAAATAGAGTTCAGATCATTGGTCCATCCGCCTTCATTAACTTTGAAATAGGAAAAATCCGTGTAAAGGAAGTGATGAGTATAGTTATGAAGCCGACCAATGCTCCAGCCCACCTGCCAGACATCTCGATCCAGGAAGGTGTTGTAACCGATGGATATCATATTGTAAATTTTGTGGGTGCCAAGTTTTACTCCGACATTGGTGAAACCTGCATCGCTGGTCCAGACATCAATATTATTTCGACCATTCTCTTTGTAATAGCTGACCAATCCGACCGGCACCCCGTCCAATCGATTTGCATAATTGATCACCCCGATCTGGATGCCTTCCGCATCTTTGGCAATATTAGCTACCCCTGCCTGTATTCCCTGGAATTCATCACTCACATTCAATGTACTGAGACTGATACCCTGTATATTTTCGGCGTAATTCAATACCCCCGATGCAATGATGCCCTGCATATCCGATTTGGCAATATTAACACCTCCCGCAAAGAACAGGCCCTGTATACTGCCCCCGGAAACATTTCCCAAGCCGGCGGCAAAGAGTCCCTGCATGCCATCGCGTGCAAGATTTACCGCTCCTGAGCTTTGCAGTCCCTGGGCATAACCATTTGCAATATTAAACACACCGGAAAGTTGTAATCCCTGCATATCTTCTGCAGAAATATTACCCAGTCCGCCTAACTGAATACCTTGCATTTCGTCGCCGCTGTAGGAACCGAGTCCCGCCAATTGTATACCTGTGGTTCCTTTACCGGAGTAGTTGGCAAGACCGGCAATTTGTACTCCGGAGGCGTAATGTTTATTGCCGTTGAACAAGCCGCCCAGCTCAAATCCTTTATACAGAGCACCGTTATATCCTCCAAGAATATTCAGAGAATATTTTGAAACGTAGTTGGTCGCATCAAACCCGTTGGTACTGAGACCCGGCACGAGTGCAAATCGAAACATACGGTATTTCAGGCCATACCTTTCGGGGACTTCAGAATGATCCTGGTTTTGTGCTTTGAGTGTAAGTGGTCCTACAAAAAGAATTCCGACAAAAAATAATGTTAGGTAGCTCTTGAATCGCATTGCAACACCGATTTAGGTTTGAAATCAGGGTCGTTTACGAATGAACAATCAAAATGTTTAATCTTTTTATGGGATTTTTTCCGTGTTTTTGGAAATTGATTTTAATCCTGTCAGAAAATAAAACCTTGGCTTAGTGGGTATAATTTTGGCTGACAAGCTACCAAAGTACCCTCGTGGTTACCTTGAAAATAAGTGGAGAGATGAGAAATCTTTAAGACCCTTTTCCATTTGGAACTCATCGGAATAACAGCGGTCATTAAAGATATTTAGCTGTTTAAACTTTTAGAAAATAGTGATAGATGAATAGAACAAGCCGGAATCTACGCCCGGATTGATCTGGCCCCGTTGAAAGTTGGACAGGTGGTGGAACTTGATCCCCACAGAAAGGGAGGCTGAGTTGGAGAGTAGAAATTCCAAACCCGCCCCGGCCGAAAAAGTGAAGTTAAATTTCTTGCCGCGGCTGTCGGGAAATGGTCCATCCAAAATCATAATACCCCCGGAAGAATTCAGAAAAGGCTCGACCGGGCTGCTATTTTTAAAATTAATCTGAAATCCAAGAGGAGAGACGCCAAATCCGGTTAATGTATTACGGGGATGTCCGACTTTATATTCGGGATAGTTGTATTTCGAGTAAATAAGCCGGAAGGTGTATTTGACATCATGCCCGTAAAATTTCAAGAATTTTCTATTGTATTGGGCGCCAAATGATTCCAATGTCGTATTTCTTGTTTTTCCCCAAAAACGCATGGAGTCATAGGAATACCCGAACCATATTGAAAATTCATTCAAATGTCGTTCGCCGGGAGCAATTATTTGGATCGATTTTACATGTTGGTTGGCCATGTGACTGCTGTCGGCAGGAGAGGGGGCAGGCTGTGCTTCAGTAAGGCTGACTGCAAAACCAACCAGTAAAAAAACGATTAAAGATGTTTTAAAATGATTCATTAAACGAATTCAACTAATTATGCCAATTCTTGTTTTCCGCTTCTATAAATATACGTTTTACCCGGGGAAATCGATTTTTTATTTCGCGGGTAATTTCTTGGGTGCTGTTCTCGATGGCCAGGGCATTAAAATCATCCTGGAAATCTACCGAAAGATTCAGCAGGATAAAATCAGGCCCCATATGCATGGTAAGCACTTCATTGACTTTTTCGATGGCTTCGTTGGAAGAGGTGATCTCGTGTATACCTTTTACAATCTGTGGATCCGCACTTTCACCGATGAGCAGGCCTTTGGTTTCAAAAGCAAGCCAGGCCGCCGTTATGCCCAGAATTAACCCAATTAAAATAGAGGCGATACCGTCAAACCGGTGGAGACCCGTCCATTGGCCGATGGCGATGCCCAGGAAAGCAATTGCCAGCCCCATCATAGCAGCGGAATCCTCGAATAATACTACGAATGTTGTGGGATTCTTTTCTTTCCGGATGGCTTCATAAAATCCGCGCTTGCCTTTTGTTTTGCGAAATTCATCAAATGCAAAATACCAGGAGGTGCCCTCAAAGACAGCAGCAAGGCCTAACACGATATAATTCATCATCACATTATCAATGGGGTGAGGAGCAATCAGGTCGTGGATGCCTTCGTAGATTGATATACCGGCCCCAACGGCAAAGATCATAATCGCGACTACGAAACTCCAAAAATAAACCTCTTTGCCATGACCAAAGGGGTATTCTCGGTCAGCCGGTTTGGCGGCTTTTTTCAATCCCAATAAAATTAACAGCTGATTTCCGGTATCAACCGTAGAGTGAATTCCTTCGGAAAGCATTGCCGAACTTCCTGTTATAAATGAGGCGACGAATTTGGTGAGGGCGATCAGAAGATTACCCGCCATTGCCGCATAGATGACTTTTTTTGAAGATGAGGCCATGAAACCTAATCTGCTTACTTAACCGCTTTAAAAATGTTTCCGTGAAATGATCTTCAAGTATAGGTAAATAATTTGATTCTCCACAAAGAAGAGTGGTTTTTGAGTTATATCCCCAAAAGTTATGAGAAGCTGTAAGTTTTTGAGGTTGGCAAACGACAAAAACTATGAAGACAGACAATTTCGACTTAGAAAATCATTTTTAATTGGATTTTACCGAAAAAGAATTCACGGAAATTATCAAAGATAATGAAGGAAGGCTAAAACATTTAAGCCGAACGTATGCCGACCGTATCGATGAAGAGGATGATATTTACCAGGAAATTATTGTCCAGATTTGGCGGTCATTGCCTTCCTATAACGGCAAAGCACACATTGACACATGGGTTTATCGATTGGCCATAAATACGGCTATATCTTTTGCAAGAAAGAAGAAGACGCGCCGAAATTATTACTCCCAGCTAAAGAAAGAGAAGGAATCACAAAAGGGAAGAGATCATAAATATTCTGATTCAAACGAGGATAAACGAGTGATTACGCTCTATGATGCAATATCCGAACTCAATGCTTCTGAAAAAGCCATTATCACCATGTATTTGGAGGATTTTACTTATGAAGAGATTGCTTTTGTAACCGACATCACTGAGAACTATGTAGGTGTGAAACTGCATCGCATTAAAAATAAACTGTCTAATATAATCAAAGAAGAAAATGGAGCTTAACGAACTCAAAAATGTTTGGAAACAGCAAAGTAGCAATCATAATTTGGATTACTCCCAATCCGAATTGATGATGCTCATCAATAATCAAATGATATCGCTTGAAAAAGAAATAAAATCGCGGGATCGCATTGAGTTCATTGCTTGCCTCTTCCTTATTGTATGCTTTGGAATCATCTTATTTACTACAAACTCGGTTTGGAAACAGGTGGGTAGCGTCACGATTGTGCTATCCGGTATTTTCATCTGGTATAAATTAAAGTACACTCAACACCGGTCTTTCGATAAAAAACCTTCTCCGGATCGACCGATGAGAGAGTACCTGAAACTTGAGGCAGAAAGTGTCGAGAAACAAAAGAAACTGCTCCAAAATATTGCTTGGTGGTATATTGCTCCCATTTGTTTGGGATTGTTCTTTTTTGCTCTAGGTCTTGATTCTGGATTTACCAAAAAACTGCTTTATATGATCGTCGTTATTGTAACCGGGGGATTAGTTTGGTGGATGAATCAGCGTGCAGTTAAACAAAAATTTGATCCGTTGCTGAAGGAAATCAAGGAGGCGATAAAGTTTCTAGAAGAAGATTAAGGTTGGAAACATTTTACTCGTGACAGTCTTCCGGTGCGGAATGTCGCAGTTATATAAGCACAACTTCTCGTTTTGTATCTCTTTGAGAGGTTTGAAATTACTTTTATTCCGCAAACCGAATCAAAATCCTATATCAGATAAATAAAAAAGAATGTAAATTTAGTTAAACAAAACATCCGGTCAAGAGGTATGCGAAGCTTTAAATTTCTAACCATAATTGTGATTATTGCGGCCTTTGGGATTTCATGCTACAGGGATCCACTGGAAGGGTATCTCACTTATCGATTGATTATCAATAATGAAACCAATGTGAAATATGAGGTTTACCAATCTTCGAAAGAGGTTTCATCAGGCTCATTCTTTGTTGTCGGGACTCTTGAAGCCCGTAGCTCGATGGTGGTACGTCGCCTCGTAGCAGGCGTTGTATACACTTTTCGGCTGGTCGAAGGAGACAGCCTTGATAATCCCGCATATGAGCAGATTATTCAATCAAATGGTGGTAATGTAGCCTGGAATGTCGGCGAATAAAAAAGGCAGGCAGTAAGTTACTGCCTGCCTTTTACCATCGTTAAACGTATTATTTACCGGTATAGACAATCCGCCAAATTTTACCATGTCGTGATTCCGTGAGATATAGCGAACCATCGGGTCCCATAGTGACGCCGACCGGTCGGTACTTGGCATCGGCCGGCGATTGCAGCGTATCCGTTCCTTTAAATCCATCGGCAAAAACTTGATAATCGCCGGAGGGCTTATCGCCATTGAACGGCACAAATACCAGGTTATAACCCTTTTGTGGCAATGGAGCACGGTTCCATGATCCATGAAATGCGATGAATGCACCATTCTTATATTTCGAAGGAAACTGGCTGCCGGTATAAAATATCATGTCGTCCGGAGCCCAGTGTCCGGGAAAAGCCATAATAGGTCGTTCGAATTGACCGGCATATTTACTGTCAGCAATTGTTTTCTGCCCATCGCCACCATATTCAGGAGCTAGCATGATTTTGTGCTTATGTTGATCGTAATAGCTGTAAGGCCAGCCAAAATTATCTCCATCCTGCACTTCAAAGAATTCTTCGGCCGGCAATTCTGCCCCTTCTTCCTTGGTATAATATTCGGGCCAGCTTTGAAAAAGTTGATCGCGTCCGTGTTGCATCACATAAAGTGTATTATTGGCGTCTTTCCAGTCCAAGCCAACGACATTACGTAGTCCTGTTGCATAACGATGACCATCCGCCTGGGTTTGACCGGTTTTCATAGCGTCAAACTGCCAGATGCCGCCATGCTTTTCTAATAACGGGCAGGGAGCAATGCCAGGCGATTCTTTGGTTCTATCCTTTTTTTGGCATGAGTTGGAAGGGGCACCCACATTCACATAAATATGCTCACTATTATCAAAAGTAAAAGCTTTTGGGGCGTGTTGGTGTTGAACCGGAAATCCTTCAATAACAGTTTCCGGTGGTGAAGACGGTGTCAGCCCATTTTCAGGCATTTTATATCTGACAACCGAAGTATCAGTACTGAAATATAGATACCCATCATGCAGATCCAAACCGGTACCGGTAAGATCTCCAAAATATTTTACTTGATCCGCAACACCATCCCCGTCATCATCCCGCAATGCAGCGATGCCATGACCATTATGCCCATGAGATAGTGCTACATAAATATCGCCGTTATCAGCAACAACGAGATGTCGGGCTTTTCCCACACTATCAGCCACAACAACCGCTTTAAATCCGTCCGGTAGAGTAATCCCACCGTTGTTATCAGAATAATTCATTTTTTGTGCTGAAGTGGATCGGCTGCATCCCATAAACAGAATCATTAAAGCAAATAGGCTTAATTTCAATAATCTCATAGAATTTTTTTTATTAGTTGAGAATTACTCAGTTAAAATAATGTTAAATGTTTTTATTTCATTCCTAAGTGTACGATAATATTCAACTTAAAAGTTTTTTTCCTTGAAAATTGTCTTTTAGGCGAAAATGTTTGGGGAGCACTCATTATTATCCCGAAACCTTTAATGGATATGAAATGGGGTTAAACGCGATTAAGAGAAGGATTTTGCTAAGCAGATTAAATTTAAGGCACGCCGAGTCAACTACTTGCCTTGCCGTTGATCAAGTTTGCGCTGCGTTAAATATGAAATACCCCAAATAACGGCCCAGCCGGCACCGGCATACCACCACCTAAAGATCAATAGTATTGCTGTATTGATTGCATAAAGCATATGGGTAAACCAATGAGGCGCATTCGACTTCGCTTTATTCATCATATTCAGGAAATTATCTCCGAAATAGACAATTAACTTGGTGATAAGCAACAGGCCGGTGTAAGCCAAAATGATGCCGGTGAGAATCGACTGGTTAATAAAAACGCCAATAATGATCAATATAGTTGCAGCTATATCTACAATAACCTCTTTAAGCCAAGTCATAGATCTGAGTATTCTTTAATCGTTTTTCAATGCTCCACAATTAAAGAATACTTACACTATTAATCCAAACTAATTCACTGGAATCTTTGCCGATGTCTTTTCTTGACAGAGAGGTTTTGAGTGTCCAACCGTCCGGGGATTTAGCATTAACCAGCAATCCCTTTATTCGCACAATTTGTCCCTTGCGAAGGGATTC
Source organism: Balneolaceae bacterium (assembly GCA_035267805.1). Taxonomy (GTDB): domain Bacteria; phylum Bacteroidota; class Rhodothermia; order Balneolales; family Balneolaceae; genus Fodinibius. Next base: position 8,002 of record DATFLI010000238.1, read on the forward strand.
TATTTTATTTTTAATTTCCTTTGTAGGTAATATGAGGTGCATGTTTGCTGTATGCTGCCACATCTTATTTTGCGGGATCGGTGCGTTGGTCATTTCAAAATAAAAGGAACGATCTGATTGACGGACCATTATAGGGTCTAAATTGGTCTCGTTAGACATAGGGCCCCATCCGAATACAACATCGGTCGGTGTCAAATCAGAAAACGTATCGAAATAATAATTTTTTGTTGATAGCACTCTGGCTTCCAACTTTATCTTGGCTTTCGGAATAATTTCGATGCCTTTGTATTCTTTATTATCCACGTTATAAGTGGTTTCCTGAACAGGTGTTTCAGGGGCAACAACGCCGGGTCCGTGGGTGACCGGTCGGGTGGTCCAATAGTAGTAGGCACCACCGCACAATAGGGCAATAAAAAGTAGATGTTTTAACATAATAACTCCCGTTTACTAAGGCTGTTGATCCTTTGTTTATACTCAAGATAGCTAAACAGGAATTTGTTACAAGTTAAAATGAATTTAAAGAGATTAAGGTATTTTTATAAATCAACTGAAATCCCTATTTGCAGGTTTCTGCCGGGGGCTGGCTCGTAATATCGCCCCCCTGAAGAATTTATTACCACGGAATCATTATATCGTGAATTGAGTAAATTTTTCACACTTATGAAGGGTTGAAGCTGAATTGATGCCTCCCGAAGATGTAATTGGTAACTGATATCGGCATCCCAAATACCATACCGATCATTGTTCTGGGTATTTAAATTATTGACGGCATAATTACTCACATATTTATATGAAATAGAGCCAAGAAATGAGCCGGGCGACCAACTTATTTTTCCATTGAATCTAAATTTGGGAATGCCCGGTACATTTTTTCCTGCAAGTGAGAGGCTATCGAGCGTTTCTGCCTTTTTAAATTCAGCGTGGATAAAATTCGCCACTGTTGTCACTTTCCAATCATGGGTTACCTGCCATGAAAGTTTTCCTTCGACGCCGGTATGATTGGTTTCTCCCTGGTTGCGATAATATGTTGGCCCATTCGTCTGCAGTTGATATGGAAAGAGCAGGTCCCGGATCCACATGCGGTAAACGCTTAGATCATAGCTTAAGTTTTTTGTGGGATTTGAACCCCGTGTGCCTATTTCAAGACCAACTGTGTGTTCCGGTCCAAGGTTTGGATTAAAACCGTTGCCCCCACCGGGACGATTCACCAGCTCGGTCGTCGTGGGTGCTTCAAAAGAGGTGCTTAGATTGGCGTATATCGTTTGACTACCTTTGTTATAATTAATGCCCACGCTGGGACTGAATGCCCCGAAGGAGCGGGCTCCTGATTCGTCAGTAACCGATGCGTCAGTGCTAAATCGAAGCCGATCATAACGTAAGCCCCCCAAAATATTGAATGAACCTATCGTAAAGGTCCCGGTAGCAAATACGGCCTCATTCCATACCCGCTCTATTTGATCTACGGTAATGTTGCCCCGCTCCGGGCTTCCGATATTATCAAATTCGGTGCGGTCATCATTTTGTAGTTTTGTTTCAGCGCCAACTTGCAGGTCGAAATTATGCCAGCTTTTATCCAACGTGGCACGCAGGCCGCCTGCCCAGCGATTTAAGGTGATAATGCCAAAGGGCAGGGGGTTATTCAAATCGCGGTTAATACCATATCCGGTAACATTCAACACTCCGGCAGAGGTATCCAGGATATAGGATAAACCTGCTTGTCCCTGGGTAATATTCTTGCCTGCTCCGGATGAAACGAATGAAGGTATGGCCAAAGTGGGATTATCCTGCGCCTGTTGTTTGGTGAGGCTGCTGGGATGTTGGGCTTTGGGCATATAAATCATCCCTGCCTGGTATTTGAGTCTGCTTTTAGAAGTCAGCTTAACCGATCCGGTAATACCCGAGCGTAATAGCTTTGCGCTGCTGTAATCCCTGAAGCCATCAGTTCGTAAATAACTGGAATAAATATCCATCTGGTGATTTGGGTTGGATAATGAATATTCGGCCTCTTCTTTTCGCATCCCGAACGAGCCTGCCATAGTTCGCAGTCGGAGCTTATTTTGCCGGTTTTGATGAGGCGGTCGTGAAGAAAGATACAGTACTCCGCCACTGCTATTCCCCCAATACGTAGCGGCCGGGCCGCGCACCAGTTCGGCATGCCTGATAAATGCCGGATCAATGACGTTTATCATCGACTGTCCGTCGGCTACCGTAAGCGGAATGCCATTGAGGACCACCTGTATGCCCCGAACACCGAAGGCTGCCCGCCATCCGATCCCGCGAATCGTAAGTCGTTCTCCCAAGGCATAATTCTGGCGGTCATTGACCCATAAGCCGGGTAATTGATTTCCAATACTTTGTAATGAAAGAGAAGGAGAGCTATTTATGGTTTTCGAATCACGATTTATGGTACTTAATGACAGGGGAGCATTCGCTGCGCTGACGGTTGTGTGGATCGCCGTAACTTCAATAGGAGCCAGCTCCACTTTTAAGCTGTCATTTTTTTCTTGCGCTTTAAGACCGATCGGTGCCAATGCCAGCACTATTATCAGAACTCCCTGAAGTAAATAGATTTTAGCAGATTGAAATCCTAGGATAACGTTCATACCGTTTTAAAGCCTTTGGCTTTGTTCAATTCAACTTATCGACTGAATACGATGACCAAACTAAATTAAAAGCAGTGAGCGATCAATTTTTGATCTGATTTTTAAGATATTTTAGCAAATATTTGTAATCATGAACCCGGTTTTTTTAAACAACTGACATATCCTTCTAACCGCGATTATAAAGGGACGGCCATTTTGATAATGGGCAGGATTATTTACCTTTGTAACAAATGGGATTAAATATCGTACATTCGCGCTGTAAGGATGAAGACAAAAATTCATTATTGGTTCAAGAATTATTTTGAAATAACGGCATTTTCAGTCGGACTCATTCTTCTTGCTTTTATGAATCCGCATGCAGCCAACGGACCGGATTTGTGTTTATTCAGGCAGGTGGGGTTGCCGTTTTGTCCCGGTGATGGGTTGGGACATTCTATTGCTTATACCTTTCACGGAGAATTCATTAACGCTATGAAAGCAAATATGTTGGGACCTTTTTCTATACTTATTTTAAGTGGAAGGATTATTCAACTTTTATATAAAAAACACTATTACAACTTAAATTAACAGAGTACGTTATGGCCAGAATGATTGATTTTATACCGGAAATAGAAGGGGATGAAGCCGCTTATGTATCCAAAATTATGCAGTCGATGGATGATGAAACAGCGCAACGATTCACCCATGTTTACAGGGCACGGCGCAAGGAACCGCAAATGATTTTGCTGACGGCTGTTGTTGGCTTCTTTGGTGTTGCGGGGATTCATCGTTTCATCCTGGGACAGTTGGGGATGGGGATTTTGTATCTCTTCACGGCCGGTCTCTGCGCTATTGGCACTATTGTGGATATTATCAATTATAAAAATCTGGCCTTTGAATATAACAGGGACGTTGCCAGGGATGCGGCTTCATTGGCAGAATAAAGTTGCGGTTGCCGTATAAATAGTGGAAAGGTATTGTTCATAATCCAAAAACTCGATTGATGTTGAACCCGAATCGAAAGTCACCGGCCCAGAATGGATCACTATTTTGAGCTAAAATGTATTGTTCCAAATGCCAATAGCTAGAGGTAAGGAAAAGCTGAAAAACGTGGCCTCCTGTTTGGTATCCATTCCCAGGCGAATGCATTTTTTGTGCCCGGGTAACGATCACTCAACACCGGGTAATATTCTGCGACAAGTGAAAATCGTTTGGATAAATGAACTTGTGAACCAAGTCCTATTGAAAATAAACTATTGACATTTCCGGGTACTACATCGTTGAAATGCGCAAACATCGGAGAGAGCTAAAAATCGATTGTTTCATTAAATCTTCTTGAAAAGATTACGGATATCAATGTATTGATATCATCCTTAAATGGTTTTTGATCTTTTTGGGTTTCCTTTCTTAACACCATGAATGGAGAAATTGCCCTTTACTTTTACCACTTGTGGACTTTTAAGAGGCGTTGTAACTGGTTATCAGTTTACCATAGAAGTCTGCAAACGGATATTTCTCAGCATTTAAAGTTTCCAGCATATCCCGATCCCGCATTCCTATGCCGGTTTTTAAGGTATGTACATCTACATAGAAATCAACGGTGGAATCTTGCAGGCTGATTTTACCTACGGGGTGATGGGATTTCCTGGTAAATGAATGCAAAGGTACTTTTGAATAAAATTCTACATATCCAGCTTTTGATTTAAATGCTTGGGCGGTGGTCCATGAAGGTAGCAGGAAACAGCATAACATTGCCGATAGGAATGTATTTATTGGTATCGATTTATGTCAGGGAAAAAAGGGGACCGTCTGCAGTATGTCTGTGGTTGTTTTCACCGGAGGACATTTGACTATCAGTTATTTTTTGCGCCATTGTCGATCCATTGTTTTATCAGGCTGATATCATCGCTTGACAATGGCGAACCACCGTATGGCATACGAACACCATGCTGGGGATTGTTGGACGATATTTTATCAACCAGGGGACTGTTTGCAGCGTCATTGGGCTGAATGACTTTCTTTCCATACTGGTTTCCGACACTGGCGATAGCGGCATCATAACTGCTCAGATCAACTCCATTTTGTTTTGTGGAGTGATCGTGACAGCCGCTTGTGGCGCAATTTCCGGAGAATATAGTATTGACATTTGTAAATGTAGGGTCGGGCATTGCTGTCCCATTATCTCCATTATTATTCCCACCCGTATCTCCGCTGCCTGTACTGCTTGAGCTGCATGAAACAAATATCACAGCAAATAAGCACAAAAGGGAGAAAATTTTCCTCAACTGATACCTATCGCCTATTGTAAGTTTTTTTGAAAGATCAGCTGTATTCATAGGGACTCCATATTGATTGGGATTTCACTTTTTTTAAAGACCTTGTCTTTTTTTGATAGCAGGCAAGACGGTTAATGATGTATTACGAAGATCGATTCTATCACTAATGGTTTGGCAAATTAAAGTTTAAAGAAACAACGGTGCCCATAGAGTATAGGTCGACTTTTCCCCACCCAACCCGCTTAACAGGTATTTTGAGATAAGGTTCAGCTCTAAGGCTCCAGTTTTTTAAAAGATCCACTTCATAACCAACAGATAGAGTGGCGTTGCTTAATAAATAAGTTGTCCCGGTTTTTCCGCTCCACCCTTGGGATGACCCGGATTGATAGCTTTCATAATCGAAACGGTATTTTTCATTCAGCATGATATAAGTGGAAATACCGGCGGTAACATACAGGCGGGAATGATTTATGGATGAGAAATTGTATTTCAGACTCATGGGTATATCCAGCAATACACAATCGGCTGTTGTATTTTCCGGCTGAATCCCACCGGCCAGGTATCCGTTCGGGAGACGGTAATCATTGCTTCCGGCTGTGTACCGCGTCCTTGTTCTAATCACCCCTGTAGTAATTCCGAGCCTTGAATTAAAGTTATAATCCAGAGTGAATCCCAATTTGTAACCGGGATCATAAAAATTGGAAAACCCTCCGGCGGTACTTAAATCCGGGCCCATAACGAGTCCCAAAGAGACCCGGGTAAAGTTACGCCTTCCAAAATGATCCCGGGGATTGACCAAAGCTATGGACTCGTTATGGGAAGCAGCAGCCAGAGCATTACTGCTGATTTTATTTTTTGATGGTTTAATGGCCGAAGTGGTCGCCGAACGGCTATCAAACCCCGGAGAAGCCGTTGCCAAATCTAAACGCTGTTCCGAAAAAGAATATGATTTATATTTATTCTGAGTTTTATCAGTAGTATCGAGTGAAGTTTTTGATTTCGTTTTAGGCTGGTCCGCAGGGGTATGGATGGTAACGGATTTGTTCGGCCTGTTTCTAGCACCGAGTTTTTCATTCTTACCAAGGGAAGGTTTGTTATTTTTATTTCCCGTTTTATTGCTTTCCGATTGTTGAGCAGATTGTACACTGCTCAATTGACTGTTCAGTTTGTCGATTTGAAGTTGATTTTCAATGGTAAAATAAGCCAGAATCGAAAATGCCAGTATAGCCACGGCAGCAACCAACCGACGGTATCTTCGATGCGTATTCTGACGATCAAGAGCGTCCAATCGATTTTCAAGGTTCAACCAGTCATCCTCGTTAAATGGGATATCATATTCCTCGGCTTTCTGTTGAAAAAGTCGTTCTAAAGCATCTTTTCTATTTCCTTGATCAGACATAATCTTTTAAATAAAATTTTTCTCTAAAATCACCTGCAGATTTCGTTTTGCCTTGGCCAGGTTCGACTTTGAAGTACCTACTGAAATACCCAGTACAGTAGCAATTTCGTGGTGCTTAAAGCCTTCAATCACATAAAGGTTAAACACGGTGCGATAGGCGGGGGTTAACTGTTGAACCATTTTTATAATCTCATCATAAGAAAGACCACTGGTGATTTTTTCTTCTTTTCCCAATTGTTCTTCTACTATTTCCAGATTTTTTGTTTGTTGGTTATTTTTGTTTCGGTGATAGTGATTGATAGCTGTATTCACTACTATTTGCCTTAACCACGGCTTAAAGGGACGATCCAGATTGTATTTTTCGATGTTCGTGAACACCTTTACAAAAGCATCATTCAAGATTTCGGCGGCCTTGTTTCGGGACTCCGAATATCGCAGGGTAATGCTCATGCCATAGGCATAAAACATTTTGTACAGCTCTTTCTGGCTATCCCGGTGACGTTTCCGGCATCCTTTGATAATTTCTTTTATTAAGGTTTCTTCGTAAGAAATAATGACCACCTTTATTTTGGCTTCTATTTGCCTGTACAAGATTTTATAGGGAATGGTTGCCTCGGAATTTATCCGACAAAATATTTTTATTTTAGCTGGGCCTTTAATGCAATTTATATAACAGCGGTAAATAATTTAATATGATGCTTTTTTAACCTAGGTCAATTGTAAAAAATCCATACTATTTGCCGTAACTCCTTGTCCATTTTTGCGTAAGTGTTACTAACTGGTAGCTAATTTTTGAGTATAGATTTGGCTTTAATCATTCATATCAACAGACGTCCATTGCGAGAAATAGTTACTTTATTCTTGCTGGGTTTTATTTTTACGACGGCTTCTATAGCACATCCTGTAAATGTGAGCAACGAATCTGCATCCTCTCATAAAAATGGAGACAAGCCCTATATGACCCGGGAATTTAATGTGTCTACCCCCGGACAACTCAAGATTTTTACTGCGGCAGGGAATATAGAAGTGCTTCCGTCATCTTCCGCCAACAAAGTAAAAGTGGAGCTATACGTGGACCGGGGATTTGCTTTCTGGTCTAATTCCAACAACCTGGATAACTTTCGTATTACCATGCTGCAGCGTGGCAACGAAATTGTAGCCTCGGTCGAGCGCAAGCATCGCGAAACCAGCTTTTTCAGCGGGCAGATGTCCTTTTCATTTAGGGTATATGTACCGGAAGCAATGTCGACAGACCTGAAGACGCTGGGAGGAAAAGTAACCCTTCGAAATGTAAAGGGAACGCAATCGATTAAGACCAATGGAGGCAGTATTGAGGCCAGCGATATAAAAGGGAAGGTTGAGGCCTATACTTCGGGCGGAAATATTGATATTGATGATAGCCGTGGCACCATTTATGCGCAGACCGATGGCGGTAATATTTCGCTTAATAAGAACAGTGGCGAAATACGATTAAAAACGAATGGTGGCAAAATTATAGCGCAGCGTATATCCGGATCGATGCTTGGACATGTTGGCGGCGGCGATATATGGGCAGATTTTATACAGATTGATCAAGGTGTGGATTTGCAAACATCAGCGGGAAATATCCATGTCGAAGTACCGGATGTAGTGGGATATCAGCTATTGCTGCGGGGTACCCAAATTAACTTTTCGGGCAAGGAAAAGGTAAATGGGGAAGTTAAAGCGGGACATATCGAAGGCACCTATAAAGATGGGGGACCGCCCATCAGCTTGACGACAAATGCCGGTGCCATCACTCTTAAAATGAAATGATTCTTTAGGGCTTTTGAGGCAATCGATTCCAAATATCAAACATTATCCCAACCGCCGGCATTTTTGGCTGCTGTTGATAATATGCCTTGCCATGCCATTGCTGTCGCTTGCTCAATCATCAAGTGATGTGGTAAAGCTTAGTAAATCGGATATAAATCCGGATGACCATATCATTTACATCTCTGATACATGGCTGTTCAAGCCGGGCGATAACCACAATTGGGCCGAACCGCAGTACAACGATTCCACCTGGCAAAAGACGAGCACTTACCTGGGGCCGTCGGAACTTTCTTTTATTGACTGGCAGGGTATAGGGTGGTTCCGTTTTCACTTTAAAGTTGACAGCACGCTCGTAGATTATCCGCTGGCGCTGATTTCAGAACAGCACTACGGGGCGTCCGAGATTTACCTCGACGGTAAAAAATTATACGACATTGGTCAGGTTTCCGTTTTCGCCGAAGATAATGTGCCGCATCGCGATAACCGACCACGGCCGCTGATTGTCCATGATACTACCGAGCATGTGCTTGCTGTTCGTTTTGCCAATTATAAGGCGGCTACCTTCAACGATTATGGCTTTACTGCGGGATTCCGTTTCCTCATCGGTGATCTCGACTATTTTATTGGATCTACTATCCGGCAGATGAGCAGCACGCCATGGTATCAGCTGTTTTTTGCCGGGGGATTGATTGCCTTTACCATCATCCATTTCTTGTTATTTGCCTTTTATCCGTCAGAGAAACGAAATCTGTACTTTGCACTCTTTACGTTTTTCCTGGCAGCTCTCACATACACCTTGCTCGAAAGCACCTATGCCGATTCGCCTATGATGGTGATCACTTACTACCGGCTATCGCTTATTGCCTGGCTGCTGACGGTTATCTATGCCCTGAGATTTACCTATAGCCTGTTTTATGAAAAGAAAAATCCATTACAATTTTGGGGATTTTTACTCGTGGGCCTTGGTCTCGCCATAGCTACCTGGTTTAATGCGCATGGACTGGATTTCTACAGGGAAGTCTTCGTGCTGATAACGTTGCTTGAAATAAGTCGTGTTCTGATGCTTTCCTTTTTCAAAAATAAAGAGGGAGTTTTGATTATCGGCACCGGCTTGGCGGGTTTCGCTGCCGGCATCTTTTATACGGTACTGGTTAATTTGGAAATTACCAGCGGCGATCCCGTACTCGGCAATATCATTGGATCATCTTTTCTCATCTTTTCCATGTCGATTTATTTGTCCAGGGAATTTGCCATTACCCAAAAACGCCTTGAGTACAAACTCATTGAAGTGAAACATCTTTCCGAGCGGTCGCTGGAACAGGAGCGTCAGAATAAACAAAAAGAGCTGGAAAGAAAGCTATTGGAAGCCGAAAACAAACGGAAATCTCAGGAGCTGGAGGAAGCTCGGGCATTACAGTTGTCGATGTTGCCGAAGCAAATCCCCAAAACCGACAAATGGGATATTGCGGTGTTTATGGAGACCGCCCAGGAGGTAGGGGGAGATTATTATGATTTTAGTATATCCAAAAACGGCACGCTTACGGTGGCCTTGGGCGATGCTACGGGACACGGAATGAAGGCTGGAATTATGGTGGCTACGGCAAAGAGTTATTTCCACACGCTTGCCAACGAGCACGATAACCTGGGTATTATCCAGCGCATGTCATCCGGTATCCGGAATATGGATTTAAAAATGATGTACATGGGTATCATGTTGCTTAAGTGCAATGAAGAATGTGTGCATGTTACTTCGGCAGGTATGCCGCCCTGTCTGCGATACAGCCGGCGTGGCCGTTCGGTACAAGAAGTGCTATTGAGAGGTATGCCGCTGGGGAGCAAGGTTAATTATCCCTATAAAGAGAAGCAGCTCGAAGTCCAAGAGGGCGATACGCTTTTGTTGATGAGCGATGGACTCATGGAGCTTTTTAATGAAGATCGCGAGCAGCTGGGGATGGAGCGAATCAAGCGTGCCTTCAGTGAAGCAGCGGACTCCTCAGCTTCCGATATACTCTCGCAGATTACCAAGCTTGTGGATCAGTGGGCGGGAAGTAAATCACATGAGGATGACATCACCATTGTAGTTATGAAAGCAAAACAATAACCGTAACTTTTGAACGCTCAATGCGTAAATAATTTAACGAAACAGGATCTTGTCAGGATACAATGCTACGATATATATTAACATTCGGGATTTTTTTCCTCTTATTAAATTCTGCTATTGCCCAGACGCAGCCGGATTCAACGGAAGATCCCTTTAAAAATGATCCCTATTTCTCCAAGCCGCTGTCG
>DATFLI010000239.1:0-25976 GCA_035267805.1 Balneolaceae bacterium
CATGCCGTTGTATCATTTTGACTGCTACCGAATGGAATCCCCCCGAGAAGCTTTAGAGATCGGGGCTGAAGAATATTTTTATGGGAATGGCATTTGTGTGATCGAATGGCCGGAGCGAATTGATTCTCTGATTCCGCCGGAAGCGATTTGGATTTCAATTGAGGCGCCGGACAAAAAAACACGAAAATTTGTCATTGGTAAAAAGGGTTTATAAACCCGTATATTCAGAATCATGGCAACGAAAAACAGACTCTCATACCGACTCGACCGATTGCCGGTTATTTACCCTTTTAACCGTAGGGCGAATAATAATATCCAGCTGGGTGATTTGGTGTATTATGGTCCCTGCCCGGAGTTTTACGGGATCGGGGAAGTGGTGCGCTCGTTTGAGGGGTACTGCATCGTCGATTTTCGCGGCACCGGTATGCTGAATATTGAAAAAGATGCCCTGGCCATGAAATATTTAATTCCTATCCACAAACTGAATTTGGGGCACATTCTCAAAAGCACGTGACCATAGATTATTCTTTAGCGTAAAAATATTGAGAAATGATCTTTAAATGTTCATCGATGTCATCCCGAACGTATGTTAGGGATCTTAAATGCGGTGTTTATCTCTTCCTAATTCCTGCCGGTAACGTTTGATATTCCTCGTCGCTGCGCTTCTCGGGATAACTAGTTGTCTGTAGCTAAAATCAAAGGGCGTCAATGCGAACGGGTCCGGGGTTCCCGGACGACGCGGCAATCTCTGGGGTATGGCCGGGAAATCACTCGGAACCCCGGAGAAATCTCCGCCGCGGACGGCTTGGCTGTTCGAGCCTTGGCGTAGCACAGGTGCCGAGAGTAACGAGGCGGGGAGAGTAAAGGGCCGGAGACTGGGAGAATGTTAAAGTAAAGATAAGGGCGACATTTCGAGTGTCAACGAGAAATCTTTTGCGGATTAGGACGGATGACGGCTAACCTGTGAAGAAAAGCCTGCCCGCCGGTAGCCCGGCAATGAATTACCGGGCTGGCATTGGAATGCCATGCCTGCATTAAAGTTCCGGTAGACAAGCTGTCTGAAGACAGCTATCGTGATTTTGCGCTCCCAAATCTAACTATCTTATATTTTACCCTGCCACTCTTTTCGTCATCTCGAATCCCCGGTCGGGGGAGAAGGAGCTCAAATGTGATAAAAAGAATGATCCTAATTAAAATTTAAACCATATTAAGATTTGAGATTTTCTTTGTCCCGACCGTAGCGTTGTCGGGTCTTATCGGGATAATCACAAAGCCTTAATTGTCAGCTGCCAAATGTGCATATATTCGTATTGGTGAAGAGCTTATTTCATCCATTAACAAAAAACCAATGTGCTAATCACTCAATTCAGCTTCCATGAAGTCGGTTTCTTCGAGTAGGCCGCCATTCGGATCTCTACCCAGCACCCATAAAATAAAGCTGACTGCCAATCCCGGATAAAAGGGTTCCATCCCCAGGAAGGTATATTCATAAGCGCCGGAATGGGTAGTGATGGTTCCCAGAATTAGCCAAAGCAAAGAAACACCTATACTAATGACCATGGTAGGCAGTACCCACTCCTTTTTAAGAGTAAAGAAGCGAAGATAGACGCCAAGCACGGGTATCAGGAGCCCCGGAATCATCACTGAGCCGATGACGTACCACAGGTCGATGACGCTGGGATAAATGATGATGAGTAAAATCCCAAGAATGGCCGCAATGAGTGTACTGATGCGAGTCAGAGTGTTATTCTTTGTATTGGGAAAAAGTTTTACTAGTAAGTCCCTCCCCAGGGTTTGTCCCGATAAAAACAAGTAGCTGTCCAGCGTAGACATGATCGTAGCAAGCAGAGCTACAAAGAACAATCCTTTTAAACCGATTGGAAGAATTTTGTTAGCTAAATACGGATAAACCATTGTTGGCTTATCAAGGTGAGGCCCAAGGATTGCCCACCCATAAAGTCCGCTAAACATTGTCAAGAAGTCGAAAACAGACCAAAGCAGGATAGAAATGAAAATTCCTTTTTTGGCAGTCTTCGGGGTCTTGGCTGCAGCGGCACGTTGGTGAAAGCTGGGATCTACAAACGTCCAAAGTGCAATGAAGAACCAAACCAAAATATACTGAACGTTCTGTCCGCCGGTGATGTCGCGATAATTACCGGGGACGGAATGCCAGAGCTTGCCCAAACCTCCATATTCCACTCCTGCACAAATCATCAGGGCGATAAAGCCGGTATACATCAAGACAACCTGCAGCATGTCGGTATGGACGACGGCACTGAATCCGCCGAAAGTAACATAGGCTACCGAAAACAGTGCTACGGCGGTGGCATACCAAATAAAATTGCCGACACCGCCGGTGAGATACTGAAAAATGAGTCCCAGCATGAGAATATAGGGAGCGGGACTGACGAGAATAAAGATGGGGATGGCCGAAATACGTCCGGCTTTTTCTCCGTAAAAGTTGCCGACGGCTTCGGGCAGTGACAAAGCCTTGTTCATTCGGATCTTGCCGGCTAAAAGCCATGCAAAAAGGGCTGAAAAGACATAAAAAGGGAATCCGAAAAGTAACCATTGAGAAATGCCAAACTGATAGCTGTATTCGCCAACGCCCAAAATGCCACCATACCAGGTCGAAACCAGCGTAGCAACGAAGGCTGCGAGACTCATTTTTCGCCCGGACAAAAGAAACGATTCTTCATCATCCATATCATCCCAATCCTTATGCCAGGTCAGGAAGACCAGCAAGGCAAAGTAGAAGAAGATGATGCCCCAGTCGAGCGATGTGAATTTAAGTTGAGTCAACAGCTTGGCTTTATTTTAAAATGAGTTAAAGATATTTCTTAAAAGGAAAGGGGACAACCTTATCTTAGCGGAATTTTCTTGCTAAAAAAAGTAACAGATCACCATGTTTATAAGTAATCTCAATGGGGTTCTCAACTACCTCATTTGAAGATCCATCGCGAATTCCATTTTCCAGGGCTTCGTTTTGCAGTGGATACTTGAGTCCTTTTGTGGTGATACCGATAACTTTTCCCGACAGAGGGAACAACGACACTTGTGTTCCGATAGCAATTTCTTTGCGGAAGGATTTGTCAATCAGCCTGGTATCTCCAAAATCATCTTTAAGCAGTAATTCCCGGAAATGATTGTGAAATTGTTTAAGGACCGACAGATTTTTAAGCGTGTGATCCAAGCGCTGGCCTGTGGCACCCAGGATATGTACATGGCTGGCATTTTTTTTCTTCGCATGATGCAGAGCTTTTTCCAAATCATTCGATTCCTGATCGGCCTGAAAAAGGACTTCAAAAGTATCTTCGTCACATTTTTCAAAACTGTCCAAATCACCGATGACCGTGTCCGGAGAAACACCGAAATTGCGTGCGATATTGCCGCCTCCATCCGCTGCAATGAAGTACTCAGCGTCCGCGCGACATTGGCGAAATAATTTTTCGGAAGGCGGATTTCCATTACAGAGAATCAACACTTTTTTCATGAAAAACCGTTTTAAGGCATTTTAAATGCTGTTTTGTACTGTATGATAAGGTAAAAAGCATTAAGATTTTAGCCCGAAAAAAATATTGCTTTCTTCGATGCTATATACCATTTTAATAAGCTTATTTTTCGCGGTTAAATCCGTCATTATGTTTGAAGAACTCATCGAAAAATTAAAAAATTATCGCACGGTAGGCGTCTTTTCTCATATACGTCCCGACGGTGATTGTATTGGTGCGCAGGTGGCCACGTGCCTGTGGCTGAAAAAGAATGGTATTAAGGCTTATGCCTTTAATGACGATGAGGTACCTCTTAATCTTCAGTGGCTTGCGGAATATTTTCCCGTACAGAAGCCGGAAGAAAAATGCCTGAAAAAATGTGACGCGTTTATACTTTTGGATGGTAATTCCCCCAAGCGATTTGGGAGTTACTCAGATTATATTCAGGATGATCCCAAGCCGACGTTTATGGTTGATCACCATCCTGATCCTCATGACGGGTTTGAGCTTAGTATATCGGTAGAAAAAGCTTCGTCTACTTGTGAACTCATTTTTCATCTCTTTTTGCAGAATGATATCTCACAGATGGATCTGCACGCGGCCAAAGCATTATATACCGGGATTTTAACGGATACCGGATCACTGCAGTACGACAGCGTAACTCCGGAGACAATGAACATAGCGGCTGAACTGTTACGTTTGGGAGAATTTCGTCCCAATGAAGTGGCCGAGCGCGTGTTCTCAAATAAAAGTTTAAATCAGCTTCATTTATTAAGCCGTGCCATGAGCACGATTGAATTATTTGAGGACAATCAGATCGCAACGATGTACGTTACCAAACAAATGCTGGAAGAAACCAACACAACCAACGAAGATTGCGAAGGTTTTGTAGCTTATCCGCTTAGCGTCACCGGTATTAAAGCAGCCATTTTATTTAAGGCCTTGGGTGACGGTGTTAAGATGAGCCTGCGGTCCAAAAGTAACGATGTAGATGTAAATAAATGGGCTCGCGAAGTTGGCGGCGGCGGCCATAAAAAAGCATCCGGGGCCTGGCATCCGGGGCCGCTCGACAAGGCAATCAAAGAGTTGGTGGAAATTGGTGCCAAACAGCTGTTAAGTGTAGACAAGCAGTAATAAAATTTTCAGGCTGATGTCCAAGAGTTCCCTATATACCTATCTGTTTATTCTATCTTTATCTCTGTTTTATACCAGTTGTATCGATCAGAATAAATCTGCAAATGCTTCGGCAACCAAAAACATTAATAAGGCTTCCGGCGCCACGATTTCACAGGTAATTACTGATTCTACAGAACGATCAAAGCCGTCAGAACAATTAAAACGGGTTAAAAAAACGCCCGACTCACAGGCACAATATCAGGGGAACAACAGTTCGGACATTAATGAAAGCCGGCGTACGGCAATCACGAAGGCAGTGAAGGAAGTGAGTCCAGCTGTTGTGAGCATTACCGTTACGGAGATGGTTAATGGTGGTAGCCGGTTGGCATTTAATGAATACTATAATCGTTTTTTTTCTGTGCCTATTCAGCACGAGGTAAGCAGCATGGGGTCGGGTTTTATTATCAGTAAGGATGGATTGGTCGTAACGAACCAGCATGTTGCCAATAAAGAGGCCAAGAAGGTGGTCGTTTCGATGCCGGACGGCTCTCAATACAGGGCAAAAGTACTTGGTGCTGATGAACTTGCGGATTTAGCACTCCTTAAGATCGATGCCGACCGTGAATTCCCGACGGTAGAGTTTGGCAACTCCGACAGTGTACTGGTTGGAGAGTGGTCTCTTGCCGTGGGCAATCCCTTTGGATTATTTGCCGCTGCTCAACCTTCGGTGACGGTTGGTGTGGTGAGTGCTAAAAATCGTGATTTCCGACCGGATCCTAACGAGCCGCGTGTATACACCGATATGATCCAAACTGATGCGGCCATTAACCGCGGTAATTCCGGTGGACCATTAGTTGACAGCCAGGGCAAAGTTATTGGCGTCAATACGTTTATCTATACCGGGGGTACCAGCGGGGGCAATATTGGGTTGGGATTTGCCATCCCAAGCAACCGTGTGCAGAAGATTATTCAGCAACTTGCAGATTCCGGAGAGGTTCATCTTTCATATGATCCCGGTTTTACAACTACCCAGATGACGTATCAGCTGGCCTCAAAGTATAATCTGCCGCTGGTGGGATTGCTTGTGACAAGTGTGAATAAAAATGGACCGGCTTTTCAGGCGGGCATCATTCCGGGGGATATTATCCTGAAGATTGGGGATGAGCCTGTTCAGAGTAAGATGCATGCCCAGGCATTATTCCGTGAATTTGATGAGGGAGATTCCATGCGCGTGGAGCTTTGGCGCAATGGCAAGCGCTACGAAACGAAGATGATGCTCCGCAAGAAGGTAAAACAGTGACGGCTTTTTGAAGCGGGAGGCTTTCCATGGCCTCTAGGCTTTTCCTACTGAATAGATATTGCAATTGATGCGATTAAGAATTCAATGCTAATCCTCTTTTCGATTTAGAAATTTTGCCACACGCTGTTCGTGCAGGTTACTTTCCCAAAATTCAGCGAAGGAATCCAACTCCATGGCAATCGCCTTCCAGCGGGCTTCAGCAAATCGCAGGGCTCCTTGTTTGAGGTTTTGGATGAAATCACGGTCATTCTTAGAGATGGACTTTGCCCATTTATAGGTCGATTCTTCCAGGTCTTTGGGTGCAGCAATCCGATCGATGAGTTTATGCTTCAAGGCGGTTTCTGCATCCACGTTTTGGGCCCTTGCAAGCCATTGTAGGGCCGTTGATCGGCCAACCCGTTCAACCAGTCTCGTGAGTCCGCCCCAGCCCGGAGGCAGATAGAATTTTCCCTGCGTGAAACCGAAAGTGGCATCCTCAGAGGCGATTCGAAAATCAAAGGCGAGCATCATCTCGCACCCTCCGCCGTAAGCCGGACCATTAACCGAAGCAATAGTCCAACAGGGCAGTTTTTCAATTCGTTTTAGGATCGATAGCATACGCAGAGCCATGGGTTTCGCTTCTTCAGCTGTCTTGATGGTGTGGAACTTTTTAAGATCGCCTCCTGAAACGAAAGAATTACCGCTTCCCGTAAGCACAAAACACCGCGTATTATCTGTTTCCAGCTTGTCAAGCAGGTTTTCCAACGCATCCATAATCTCAAAATTTATGGCATTGTGTGCTTTGGGACGATTTATCGTGGCCTTACAAAAATATTTTTTAAATTCGACTTTTAGCTCGTTCACCATTAGTTTCCATTCAATTATATTTTGAACATCTGGATATTCGACAGCAAACTATATGTATCTGGTCAATAAAGAAAAGATAAATCGGTCGCTATCGGCAAAAATTGTTGATGCGCGAGTTGCACAGGTATTTAATTCATTTAAGGATGTGCTGGTTACTTCCTCGTTTGGTACGACATCGGCAGTGCTGCTGCACATCGTAAGCCGGATTCGTCCGGAGTGTCCGATTTATTTTATTGATACCGGATACCATTTCGAAGGAACACTGACATATAAAAACCGATTGACTCGTCTGTTGGATCTGAATGTGGTGGATTTGAAGTCTGATTACAATCAGCATGCCATGACTGCAAAGGAAGAACTTTGGAATCAAAATCCTGATAAATGCTGCCAAATCAATAAGGTGGAGCCGTTGCAGGAAGTAAAAAGTAGATATAAAGTGTGGATGTCGGGCTTAATTGGATTTCAAAACCGGCACCGGAGTTCACTTGAGATCGTCGATGATAAGAATGAACTTATCAAATTCCATCCGCTGATCGATTGGAACGGTTCTTTGGTAGAAGAATATATTGAAGGACACGGTTTGCCTCAGCATCCTCTAAAGAAAAAGGGATATCATTCGGTGGGATGTACACATTGTACAGAGCCGGGTAGTGGTCGTTCCGGTCGTTGGAAAGATCAAACGAAAACCGAATGCGGCTTGCATCGGTAAAGGTAGAACTCCAGCATATTGAACAGAATTATAAAGTTGGCTTCGTAATTCGATATTCGAAGCTTTACAGGTCCTCAATTTCGTAATTAATCTGCTGTTTTTTAGAATTTTTAAGCAGCCAATGTTGATATTCCTCGTTGCCTTCCTGCTCACTTAGCTGTAGCGATATAACACATGGGCAGTCATAGCTGTGAAGCTCTTTCACCCGATCAGATAGCTCTTTTACGTTATGATAAGGTGTTTTGGCAATTAGGATAGTTTCGGTTTCTTCCACAATTTCACCCTCCCATCGATAGATCGATTCCATGCCTTCGACAATATTTACGCAGGCCGCAAGTCGTTCTTCCACTAGTTTTTTACCGATGGTTTTGGCTTCCTGCTTGTTTTTGGTAGTAATGTAAACGAGACGGAGATTGAAGAACATTAGAGTATGGCTTCAGTTTTGAGTTTGGGGAACATAGAAATCTACAAAAATGATAAAGCGACTCATAGCTTTTTTGATGAATTCTTAGAGAATTATTTGTGTTGAAAACAGGACAAAAAAGCCGTAGTTTTCGTGGCTCAAAATCCAGCAGTGTATCCTTTTGTTGGGTTGTTATGCCATGCGAGAGTGGCGGAATTGGTAGACGCGCTAGATTTAGGATCTAGTGCCTTTTTGGCGTGGGGGTTCGAGTCCCCCCTCTCGTACACATTCACATTGCAATGTAAATTTGATCACTTTTACCGATCTAATAAAACTTTTTTTGGAGTATTTCTGTGGAAATAACTGTAAATGATATTACCTCTGTTGATAAAGAACTTACAATCTCGGCTGTGCGCGAAGATCTTGAGCCGAAATTCAAGGAGGCGTATAAAAAATATCGTAGTCAAATTAATATGCCCGGCTTCCGACCCGGAAAAGTACCGTTAAAGATTGTTCAGAAACGCTTTGGGGATGAAATTGAACAAGAAGAAATCAGTAAATTTGTCCAGGAGATTTTTGAAGAAAAGGTCGTTCCGGAATATGAACCGGTTGGCGAAAGCCAGATGCTGGAGTTGAACTGGGAAAATGATGAGCTGGAAGCAAAATTTAAAATTGGTTCACGTCCCGAGTTCGAACTTGCTAACCTCGAAGAAATTGAGGTTGATCGCTTGGTTCATGATGTAACGGACGAAGAAGTGCAGGAAGAGATCGATCGTCAGTTAAAGCAGCAGGGCAACTGGGAAGAAGTTGACGAAGAAATTACTGAAGAAAGTCGTGTAACGGTTGATGCGATGCCGTTGGAAGACGGCGAGCCGGACGAGGAAAATAAGGCTGAAGAACAAATTGATCTCAGTAAAGAAGAGTCCGAGCAATTCCGTGAGGACTTGGTCGGGCATAAAGCCGGCGATGAGGTTGATGTTGAAATCGGTCATGATGATCATACGCATAACTTCCGCCTGATAGTTAAGAAGGTTGAAAAATCGCATAAGGCTAAGCTGACGGATGAATTTGCCAAAAAGCAATCGAACGAAGAGGCGAAGAACGTTGATGAGTACAAAAGCCTGATCAAAAGTCGTATTCAGAATTACTATGATCAGTCAGCCGGCGATTTATTTAAGAACGATGTGATCGATGCTCTTGTTGATGAACATGAATTTGATGTCCCCGAAGTATTCAAAAATCAGGTGCTGAATCAGTATGTTGAGCGTGTAAAGCAACAGTCTAATGGCGAATTGCCACCCGATTTTGATGAGGAAGAATACAAGGGAAATATGGATGAGCGCGCGGTGAGAGATGCCAAATGGTTTTTCTTGAATGAAAAGTTGCAAGAAAAATTTGATGATATCGAGATAAAGCCCGAAGATATAGATGAATACTTACAGGCCGAAGCCGACCGTTACGGTATTGGCGTAGATCAGATGCGAAATATGTTCGCGCAGAATCCGCAACAGCTGGAGAGCCTGCGAAACAGCATTCGTGAAGAAAAAGTCTTTGATAAGTTAAAAGACGTCGTTAAAATTAATGAAATTGATAAAGAGACATATCAAAAGAAATACGACGAAAAAGTAAAGGCATAACGTCTGACCATTATTTATCGAATTAAATTACTCTACTATAATACATATGGATAATCAACCATTATACGAATTGCCGAATTTTGAGAATGGTAAATTCTCCCGGGTCCAAAACAATAATTTGGTTCCTATGGTGGTCGAAAAGACCGAGCGGGGTGAGCGTGCATTTGATATTTATTCTCGTTTGCTCAAAGATCGCATTATCATTTTGGGGATGCCCATAAACGATGCTGTTGCAAGCTCTATCGTAGCACAGATGTTGTATTTGCAGGCCGAAGATCCGGAGAAGGATATTAACCTGTACATTAATAGTCCCGGCGGGGTCGTATCATCCGGTTTGGCAATTTATGATACAATGCAGTATGTTAGTTGTGATGTATCAACGACATGTGTAGGGATGGCCGCGTCGATGGGAGCTGTTCTTTTGGCCGCTGGTGCGCATGGTAAGCGTAATCTCTTGCCCAATGCGCGGGTAATGATTCACCAGCCGCTTGGAGGGGTACAAGGTCAGGCCAGTGATATTGAGATCGAGGCCCAGGAGATCCTTCGTATTAAAAAGCTTTTGACGGGTATTTTGGCTGATCACAGTGGACAGGATCATGAAAAAGTGATTGAAGATTCAGACCGCAACAAATGGATGTCTGCTGAAGAGGCACAAGAGTACGGTTTGGTTGATAACATCATGAGACGTAATAAGAAAAAGTAACTTTTTCTAACAGACCAGTCATATATAATGAGCGACCAAGAAAATAATAACGATAAAACTATCCACTGTTCCTTTTGTGGACGTTCGAGCCACGAAGTAAACAGTATGGTTGCCGGTCCGAACGATGTGTATATCTGTGATCGGTGTGTAGCTGATGCTTCCGGCATTGTTAAAAGCGATTTGGCTTCAATGTCGAAAAAGCGTGAAAAAAATTATAAACCGCTGCTCAAACCGGCTGAAATAAAAGCCAAGCTAGACGACTACGTGATAGGACAGGAAGAAGCCAAGAAAACGCTTTCGGTTGCAGTATATAATCATTACAAGCGTATCAGTTCTGAGTTGCAGGATGAATTTGATGATACCGAGATAGAGAAAAGTAATATTATTCTTCTCGGTCCTACCGGCTGCGGAAAGACCTTGCTGGCTAAGACATTAGCTAACATTATCGATGTACCCTTTACTATTGCCGATGCTACGGTGCTTACGGAGGCCGGTTATGTCGGTGAAGATGTTGAGAGTATTCTTTCCAGCCTTTTGCAGTCTGCGGATTATGATGTGGAGCAGGCTAAGCGTGGTATTGTTTATATTGATGAGGTCGACAAAGTGGCGCGGAAGAGTGATAATCCCTCTATCACCCGGGATGTCTCCGGGGAGGGGGTACAGCAGGCACTGCTCAAGATTCTAGAGGGTACTGTTGCCAATATTCCGCCCAAAGGAGGCCGCAAGCATCCGGAACAAAGTTTTATACAGGTCGATACTTCAAATATCCTGTTTATTTGTGGTGGGGCTTTCAGTGGTTTGGAAGAACTCATTGCCAGACGCCTATCGGTTAGTCCAATGGGATTCCATTCGGAAGAACAGGTGACTTTCGACAAGGACGATCCGGATATTTTTACGCACGTTGAAGCTCAGGATTTACAACGTTTTGGCTTGATACCGGAACTTATCGGGCGTTTGCCCGTGATTGCAGGATTGCATCAACTCTCCAAGGACGCGATGGTAGAGATATTGGTGCAACCCAAGAATGCGCTGACCAAACAGTATAAGAAACTCTTCCAGATGGAAGGTGTGGAGCTGGTCTTCGAAGATGAGGCACTTGAACATATTGTCGAGAAGGCTCTCAAACGTAAGACGGGCGCTCGTGGCTTGCGTTCTATCATGGAGGCTTCAATGCTGGATATCATGTTTACCCTTCCCTCGATGAAAAATATTGAGCGATGTGTGATTACCCGCGAAACAATCGAAGATGATGCACCGCCGGTCTATGAAAAGCGTAAGGCATCAGCATAAATAACGGATTTATTATGGTTAAAGGCATCATCATTCGGTGATGCCTTTTTTATTTTGTACAATGCGGCTTGATATCTGTTACAGGGCGTTTTCTAATGCCCAATTTTACATTAAATTAGAGATGTCTCCTTGCTTTGAATCGGCTTTATGAAAATACGTCTCACATCAAATAGAATTAATATCGTCCTTATAGGGCTGCTGATATTACTGGGAATCGGTTCTTTTGCCTATAACCAATATTTGATCAATCGGATTCTTAAGCAGGATAAATCCGGTGTTGAACTGTGGGCAAAGGCGATCGAATACACAGGTAATCCGGTACGGGAGGAAATTAGTCAGAATCTGTTGGGAGCTTCGAACTACCTGCGCAAAAATACGGCCGTCCCCGACAGTATTATTGATATGATTGACAAGGCGGAATCAGACCGCACGTCCCAGACATTTGTGACGCAACAGATTGTCTTGGGAGATCGATTCCAGGTTCCCCGTATTATTGTAGATCAGGATGGGGAAATTCTTTCTGCCAAACATGTTGATGCCCCCTGGAATCAGGATCTTATCGACCGGTTTGCCGCCATGCACGATCCCATCGAGATAACGCTGGGAGGTAAAAAATACTCGCAAAAGCAGTATGTGTATTACGGAGAAAGCCCGACGGTACGTTACCTGCGCTATTTCCCGTATATACAGCTAAGCCTGCTGGCCTTACTGTTGGGCATTGGGTTTGTGAGTTATCGTGCTATTACAAAATCCGAACAGTCTAACCTGTGGGTGGGAATGGCCAAAGAGGCGGCTCATCAGCTGGGCACGCCATTGTCTAGTTTGTATGGCTGGGTCGAGTTGTTACGCGATGAGAAGAAAGATGATGAGTTTAGCCAGCGAATTTGTAATGAGCTGGAAAATGATATTACCCGTCTGCGCGATGTAGCGGAGCGGTTTAATAAGATCGGTTCCAAACCGGAGCTGCGCTTGCAAAAAATTGAGCCTATTCTGAAGGAAGTGATCAATTATATGGAGCAGCGATTGCCACAGCTGGGGAATAATGTGGAGGTGCTTCGTAAAATGGATTCCGGGCTACAGGCAAAAGTCAATGCCGATTTATTTCAGTGGGCTATGGAGAATCTCATCAAAAATGCAATGGATGCGATCAAATCCACCGACAAAAAAGCCTTTGTATCTATAAAATTATACCGCGTGGAAAACGAGGTTCGTATTGATGTGGAAGATTCCGGTATAGGAATCGAAAAGAAATATCAGAACGAAATTTTTAAACCGGGTTTCAGTACTAAAAAGCGTGGTTGGGGGCTGGGTTTGAGTCTTACGCAGCGCATTATCGAAGAATATCACCAGGGCAAATTGGTAATTCACCGATCGGAGCCGGGCGTAGGCACCACCATGCGGATCATTATTAAAGCAGATGAACCGCAAGCTCGAATTGAAGAATCGGAGACGGCGACTTCTGCGACCTAATCAGGCTGATAGCCGCGTTTTTTTGCGTATTCCATGAGTTGGGCTTTCAGCAGGTTTCGTCCCCGGTGTAGCCGTGAGCGGATGGTGCCAATAGGCACATCCAGCATGTTGGCAATTTCCTCATATGTGAAGCCCTCGACATCACAAAGCAGAACGACTGTACGGAAATCTTCCGGCAGCTCTTCCAGCGCATTGGAAATGTCGTCATCAATCAGATCGCGAAACATCTTATCTTCCAAGTCGGAAGTATCGGTCCGTTCGGCTCGTATCGTCTCGTAAAAAGTAGAGACTTCATCATAATCAACCTGGTTGGGTTGTTTCGACTTTTTCCTATAATTATTGATATAGGAATTCTTTAAGATTCTAAACAGCCAAGCTTTGGCATTCGTACCTTTTTCGTAGCTGCTGAAGAACCGGTAGGCTTTTACGATCGTATCTTGTACGAGATCTTCAGCGTCGCTGGGATCTGATGTCAGGCGTAGTGCAAAATTATACATTGCATCCAAATGAGGAATAATTTCTTCCTCGAAATCTTCCTGTTTTTGGACTTCCTCTTTAGTTAATTCGGCCATCCCTATGGATTAGCTAATTTTTTGCTGAATAAATAATGTTAGATACCACTCAAGAGATTCGAAATAATGTTTTATTTTTATCTCCATAACAGCATAAATGTTTCAGATACCTTTATTAATACTTATCAGTATATCAAAATTGTTTCTAAAAGGTTAATCAGTTTCACTAATGAGCCTCATAGTCAAAAGCAAATGTCTATGAGTATAATACTTTAATGTGAAGCTACTTTAAAGACGCGGTTACCTATTCATTTCTTACAAAATTAATAGACAATCACCATAAGATCGTAGATGGCATGCGTCCAGGCTGCCATGCCGAAACCACGCCAGATATAGATGGCATTAAGTGCCAGGCCGAAAAGCAAACGAAACAAAAATGAGCCTAGTGTGAAGGGATCTCCCAGTTCACCGATATAATGGGCAAAGCTGAAAATGGCGGCAGCCAGCAGCATAGCGAGTGCGTAAGCAATGATTTGATTGCTGAGCAGCTTCCTGAAAATAAATAGAAGTGCCGAGACCAGTATAACCCGGAAGAAAAGCTCTTCATAAAGTCCGGCGCCGAGAGACAGCGCCATCTTTTGTAGCATCGACAGTTGCTCTACCGGGGCTGTTTGAACCATTTGCAACAAACTGTTAACCGTGAAGGTAATCAGCAAAGCCAATAAAAAGGCATAAAACGAGGCCTCAATGAGCATGGTAAAAAAGTAACTCAGTCTCAAGGAAGACAAGCGATTGCGTTCCCGGTAAATGATAAATACTCCAAGCAGAGCTACAAAAATAAGGGTGATCGACAGCGCATCCTGCCCAACATAATGGAATAGCGTTTTGATCCATACATCCACCGAGATGCGGACCACGTGATGGGCATCGGGTTGGGACAAGTATAGGAGTGCTTCATACAACAATAGCAGCGGCAGGCTGATTAAATAGCTGTAAAGCAGGCTCTGTGTTGATGAAAAATAATGTTTAATCGAATCCCCGAATTTACTCATTGATTTTGATAAATGTTGACCGTAGGCATGCTACTTTTGAAATCCAACGCTTTCCAGGCTGCTGCGGATAATTTTAATCCGTTGCCGGAATTACGGTCGTTAATACGAACGAATATTCCTTTTTGATTTTGCTTGTTCTTGATAAAGATAACGGTCCCCAGTGCTATATTTGAATGTGCTGCGGTTAATGCATTGGGATTATAAAGCTCTCCGCTGGTTGTTGTCTCGGCTTTGGCACTATCGCTGTATTTGGTAACGGAGGTTGATCCCAAATCCTGCATGTTGGTATTAACCACATATGGGTTTTTATATGTTTTACTCGGTGGCGCAAGTACCGTCAATTTTTGACCGTTTTGGAACCGTGAAGATTCAATTCCGGGGTTTAAAGCCCGAAATTCAGACTCATCCATATGAAATTTATTCAATAACGTTTGCAAGTTCATTGATCCGCCCGATACTTGATACTCAATGAATTTGCCCTGGGGAGATGACTCCGCTGAACTTGCAACAGATGGGGGAGCCTGGCTGCTTTTTACAGTCAGGCGCTGCCCCACCCGAATGGTGTTGGATGAGAGATCATTTAGCTTTTTCAGCTCATTCACCGTCATACCGTGTGCATTGGCAATTTTGTAAAGCGAATCCCCGCTTTTGACGGTATAATAGGAATTCTGTTGCGTTTTTTTATTTACAACGATGTGTTTTTGCTGCTGGCTGTTCTTTTGGGATGGAAAGATCATCAGCGTTTGTCCCACTTGCAGGTTATTTGACGAAAGATTGTTCCAGGCTTTGAGTTCGGCAATACTCACATTGTATTCTTTGGAAATCGAAAATAGGGTTTCGCTGGGTTGGACGCTGTGGGTCTTAGCGTTTTTGGGATTCGCTTTCTGCACAATCAGCGTTTGTCCAACCGAAAGTTCATTATTTTGCAGATCATTCCATTGTTTGAGCTGTTGCACATTCACATTATACTGCTGTGCAATACTGAACAACGTTTCTCCTTTTTGGACGGTATGCGTTTTATTTTGTGCCGAAGCCAAAAATGTGATACCAAATAGCAGGATAACCAGGGTTAATGCCGTCTTTACAGGTGATTTTACATTCATTAGCTTGCTCGTTCTTCCAGTTCTGTTTCCAGTTGTTTTAGCGCTTCTTCCAACTCCGATTTTGTACGCACTTCTTTTTGTTTTTTTGCAACGTCAATGCCATTTTTGTAGAGATCCAAGGCATCTTTCGGGCGATCCAGCACTTCATACAGTTTGCCAAGATGATAATAAACGCCTACATAGTCGGGATCGCTTTCCAGGATATCCTCAAACAAAATTCGTGCTTTCTTAAATTCCCCTTGTTTGCGGAATTCCAACGCCAGGGCAAATTTCGAAAACGAATCGCTGGGATTCTCCTTGATCTGCCGCGCAAGTTGCTTGATTTTTGATTTATCGCTATTGCTCATAGACAATTACGCTAACGTATAGCTTAAGATCGTATTTTGTGTTCCACCGATAAAGATACAGAAATTGAATGAGGGAAAAAGGGGGTTTTTGGCTATCACTATTAGCTTTAAGCGGTCAGCTTGGAAGCAGCAATACCGAATTTACTGTACAACATTAGACGCGAGATGGTAGATGTGAAAAGGCAAAGCACGTCTCACGTCTGCCTATCTCTTTCATGCCATCTTGAACTTGTTTCAGGAGTAATTGCATGCTTTAGGAAGAGGCAGCTAATATTCTTATAGCAGGGTATTTAGGTGACTCATTGATTTACAATCGAAATGGCAATTCCGCAACAGATCCCGGATCGGATCCGGGGAGAGATGATAAGCCTCTCAGAATCTGACATAGTCAATTTTAATTTTGCCTATTAAATCAGAAAAAGCAGCTTCCGTTCTCCGTTCTCCGTTCTCCGTTCTCCGTTCATTCATACCGTTCCTCAATCTCCTCAACAGAATCGCCGCCGAATTTCTCCAGGAAAGCGTTAGCCAGCACCGGGGCAATGACGCTTTCCATCACGACAATAGCACGCGGCAGGGCACACACATCCGAGCGTTCATAACGGGTGTCTTTCTTTTCTTTGGTGTTGATATCCACCGTATCAATAGGGGTAAGCATAGTGGGAATAGGTTTCATTACCCCGCGAATAATTAGCGGCATGCCGGTCGTGATACCGCCCTCGATGCCGCCCATACGGTTCGTGCGACGTTTGAAATCGTCATCCTCATAAATAATCTCGTCGTGCACCACTTGCCCGTGGCGCCGCCCGGATTCAAATCCCTGTCCTATTTCTACGCCTTTCATAGCCTGGGTGCCCATAATAGCCTGTGCCAGCTGACCGTCGATCTTGCGATCCCAGTGCACAAAGCTGCCTAAACCGGTTGGCACACCCGTTACCAGCACTTCCCAGTGGCCGCCCAGCGAGCTGCCTTCTTTACGGCGCTTGATGATCAAATCACGCATTTTTTGAGTGAGATCTTCGTCCAGACACCGCACTTCGGATTCATCCGCCGCACGGAAGACCGATTCCGCCCCATCCTCGAGCATCGGGTCAACGATAGCGCGTACATCCTCCCAGGGGTCTTCATAGCCGACACTTCCGATCCGGGTCACATGCCCGCCGATTTCAATGCCAAAATATTGTAAAAGTTTTCGCGCAACAGAGCTGCAAGCAACACGCATAGCGGTTTCGCGTGCACTGGAACGTTCAATGGCGGGCCGAATATCATCATAACGGTACTTTTCGACGCCCGTAAGGTCGGCATGTCCGGGTCGCGGTACCGTAATTTTTTCCACATCATCGCCGTCACCTTCTTTGGAAAGCACTTTTGGCCAGTTCGAATCATCTTTTTCAAAGGCCCGGTTAGGCATTTGCAAAGCGATGGGAGCCCCGGTTGTTTTGCCAAAACGTACTCCGGACAAAATCTCGGCTCGGTCTTTTTCAAAAGCCATGCGCCCGCCGCGACCATACCCTTTTTGACGCCTGGCCAGGTGAAGGGCGATTTCGTCTTCCGTAATAGGTAGTCCCGCCGGCACACCTTCGATGATGCCCGTTAATTGAGGTCCATGTGATTCGCCAGCTGTTAAATATCGTATCATGCAGATTGTGGATTGCTTTGTTGAGAATTAACTTGGTTCATGAAATCGTGTTTGGAGACGCGCTCTTTAAGTGTTCGAAAATCCTTGCACCCTTCTTCGCGCAGTTTTCGGATGCGCTGGATGTCGCCGAGGACAATAAGCGAATCACCCACGTTAATTTTATCATCGCTGCCGGGATTGAATCTAATTTTTTCCTTATTTGCCGGGATGATAGCAATAATCACAACAAAATATTTTTGACGGATTTGAGCTTCAGCCAGCGTCTTACCTGCCAGTTCAGATCCCTCAGAAATTTTCACTTCATCAAAAACGTGATCCTGACTCGTGCCGCCCAGAATCCGATCCATAAATTGATCTACATTGGGACGAAGAATCACGTTGGCCATCCGATCGGCTCCAATCTCATAGGGAGAAATAACCTTGTTGGCCCCGGCCCGAAGAATTTTCCTGGTATTTTGATGCTGGTTTGTTCGCACAAGGATGAAAATATCAGAATTCAATTCGCGAGCGACAAGCGTTACAAAAACATTATCCTGGTCGCTGGAAAGTGTGCAAATTAGGCCCTTCGAGCGTTCGATACCCGCTTCTTTGAGCACGGATTCATTTTGGGCGTCGCCTTCAACATACAACAACTTGTCATCCTGCAGACGCTGAATGCTGCTTTCCCTGTTTTCAATCACAACAATGGGAATGTCTGCTTGTTTCAGCACTTCGGCAATTCGATGCCCGATACGCCCGTATCCCGCAAGAATGTAATGTTGGTCCATTTTTTCAAGTTCCTTTTTCATAGCCCTTCTCCTGAATATTTCACTTTCGAATATTAGTTGCGTCGTCTGCGAGGCGATATAGGAGATCACTCCAATACCCATTACAAATAGTATCATCGTAAAAATCCGACCGCCCATTGAAAGAGTCTTCATCTCCGCGAAACCGATGGTCGTAATCGTAATAAATGTCATATAGAATCCTTCAAAAAATCCCATATCTTCAATCAAGTGATATCCGACCGATCCTATAAAAAATACAACTACCAGGATAGCGAACGCTATGGCAATCCTAAGCGCTATAATATTGTCGATAATATCGTTATAAATTCTTCGCATAACAGGTTTAAGACGGATCCGAATGTAAGTACTTATAATATAGGTCAAAAAATAAAGCGCACGAAATGACAACGAATCCGAAATTTAATAGTTTCCAGCCTTATTTTAGCAAAATGTAATATATGAAAGCACTTGAGAAATTTGGACAATACTGCCTCCTCCTGTATCGATCACTGCGTTCGTTATATGAGGTAAATACCTATAAGCATAATCTGATCAATGAATTGCTCAAAATTGGGTACGAATCAGTGCCTATTGTGCTTTTGACGGGGGTTTTTACCGGGGCCGTGATGACTATACAGACGGCTTATCAACTTGACCTGGCATTTATTCCCATATCGGTTATCGGATCGATCACCTCAGAATCGCTGCTTATCGAGCTTTCGGCAGTGATCACAAGCCTGGTGCTGGCAGGAAAGGTGGGAGCACGTATTGCAACCGAGCTCGGCACGATGCGGGTGAGCGAGCAGATCGATGCACTCGAGTCGATGGGATTTAACTCAGTCTCATTCTTGGTGTTGCCCCGTGTGTTATCGGGACTGATTATGTTCCCGTTGCTTTATATTTTTGCCAGCGTCTCCGGTATGGTGGGGGGCGTAGTAGCCGGATACCTGTCGGGCGCAGTTTCGCCAACGGAATTTATGCTGGGTGCCCGCCAGTTTTTTTATCCGTGGGATGTTACCTTTGGGATCCTCAAAGCATTTGTCTTTGGTTATGTAATTACTTCGATATCTTGCTTTAAG
Organism: Balneolaceae bacterium; assembly: GCA_035267805.1. GTDB lineage: Bacteria > Bacteroidota > Rhodothermia > Balneolales > Balneolaceae > Fodinibius. The sequence continues at coordinate 19,462 of DATFLI010000239.1, forward strand.
GGGTACTATGCAACCGGCGGGGCCGAGGGAGTGGGAACGAGCACAACCCAAGCTACGGTTTTAAGCTGTATTTACGTATTATTAGCTGATTTTGTACTAGCCGCCGTGTTCCTTTAATCTTAAACAGTACAATGATAGAGATACGCAATCTCAAAAAAAGTTTTGGTTCAAATCTCGTCTGGAAAGATGTTTCCTTTACCATTGAAGATGGGGAAACCATCGCCATCATCGGTCGATCCGGTTGTGGCAAGTCGGTGTTGATGAAGCATCTTAATGCACTGATGTATCCCGATGAAGGCGAAGTATTCATTGACGGGAAAAATATTTATGAGCTGGAATATGTAGCGCTGCGGAAAATGCGCCAGCGTTTTGGAGTGCTGTTCCAGGGATCGGCGCTTTTTGATTCGCTGAATACATTTGAAAATATTGCCTTTCCGCTTCGGTATTTTACCGAAGATTCGGAAGATGAGATTACTGAAAAGGTAGAACATGCGCTGGAGATGGTGAACCTGTCCGGAACAGGGGCTAAATCTACGGCCGAGCTTTCGGGCGGGATGCGTCGCCGGGTGGCCTTAGCCCGGGCTACTATCCTACAGCCAGATTTTTTAATTTACGATGAGCCCACATCCGGGCTTGATCCACAAACGTCCGATGAGATTAATAAACTGATAATTTCATTAGCAGAGAATTTAAAGATCACTTCTATTGTTGTCACGCATGATATTCATAGCGTACTCAAGATCGCAACGAAAGTCGCCTATTTGGAAAACCAGGGACTTTGCTGGCATGGTACGGTTGAAGAAATGCGAAAGAGTGACAGCAAAGAGTTGATGGATTTTATCACGGCAAGTGAGTACCAAATAAGAAATTAACTAGGAGATATTTTGAAGATTAGTAACGAGTTTAAAGTAGCAATTACGATCCTGGCCGCTATTGTGGTGGGTTTCTTGGGCTATCGTGAGATGAGCGATCTTCCGTTGTTTCGTCAATCAATGATAGTACACACCTATTTTAGCAGGACAGATGGATTATCCCCCGGAAATTATGTTTATATCAATGGGGTGAAAGTGGGATCCGTTAAAAAAATGGAATTGACCAGCGGTGACAGTGTTGAAGTGACACTGAGTTTTGATCTTGGCGTTAATTTGCCTAAGAATTCGGTAGCTCATGTTGAATCTTCCGGCCTGCTTGATGAAAAGGCTATCGTCGTCAAACGTGGTGATGCTCCTCAAAATCTTGAATACGGAGATTATATGAAGGGGGTTTATAATGGTGGGATGTTGGAAACACTGAAAACAGAAGGACAACAACTCAGCGAGGATGTATCGGAATCCTTTGGCAAGTTGAATACGCTTCTGGCTCAATTGAATACGATGCTGAATGATACGACAAAGAGCCGGTTGGATTCGGTGTTACAGAATTTGAATTCAACTTCCGGCAATATTTCTAAGATCCTCGAAAAGCGACGCACCGATATAGAATCGTCTATCAACCACGCTCAACAAATTCTTGCGAATGTGGATACCATAAGTACAAACAATAAATCACGGGTCGATTCGGTTATAACGGGTCTGGATCAGTCGCTTGATGAATTGCAGAAGTTGAGCCATGATCTTAAAGACACCAATAGTCAGCTTAACCAGATCCTGTCTAAAATTAATAACGGACAGGGAAGCCTGGGTAAGATGGTAAACGATCCCACGTTGTACAACAACCTGGAGAGTTTATCGGGACAAATGAATACATTAATTAAAAATATTAATGAAAATCCCCGGAAATACCTCAAACACATGAGTTTGATACAGGTATTTTAGAGTTTGGGGGGCGTTTATTTAATAATCTATTCTCTTCTAAGATGTTATAAGTTTAAGAGCGTGTTAAATTGCTCTTAGCCGAGGCTTCTTGTATATTTGAAGGCTTATAACTGAAGCAAGGAATGTCATTTTTGAACCAACTAAGACGTAGACAAGAGGTTTTATACATATGGGTGTAATGGAAAAAATGAGAAAAAGTACCGGCGTTATCTTGTGGGTACTTATTTTCTCATTCGGATTGTTGTGGGTGCTCGCGGATACCAACTTCTTTAATGTGATTGAACGGGGGCCGCGATCCCTTGGCTCTGTAAACGGTGAAAAAATTTCACTTAAGGAGTACAATAATCGTGTAAATTACTATACAGAGCAGTATTCTCGTCAAACCGGTGAAAGCTCGACACCGGAAATAAGAGCTCAGTATCAGCAACAGGCATGGAATGATCTGGTCACTAGCAAACTATTGCAGCAAAAGATGGATCAGCTTGGTATTAAAGTGACGGATCAAGAGGTCGTTAATATGATTACCGGCAAGAATCCGGATCCATTTATTAAGCAACAGTTCCAAAAGAAAGACGGCACCATTGATCGAGTTGCATTGCAATCGGCGATACAAGCTCCCGAAAACAAGCAGCTTTGGATTAATGTTGAAAAGCAGATGCGCCAAAAAAAACGCCAGCAGAAGATGAGCAATTATCTGCAGTCGGCGATGGAGGTTAGCAAGTTTGAGGTAGAACAACAGTATCTCCGTAATAATACCGTAGCTGATATTTCTTTTATAAGATTTCCCTATGCGGATGTCGATACCAGTGAGATTTCAATCACTAACGCGGATCTGCAAAATTATTATGATTCGCATCAGGATAAGTATAAGCGCAAAGAGTCCTATCGCTTCAATTATGTTGGCTTCGACAAGACGCCGACCAAAGAAGACACGATGCGAACGATTAATGAGATGAAAGACCTTCGCAGTGATTTTGCAAAAGCCGAAGATGATTCCGCTTTCTTCAATCGTTATCAATCTACTACGCCCTATAATCCAAAGTCGGTCGAGAAAGACCAGGTCAGGGATATCTTCAAGCCGGTGCTGGATTTGAAGAAAAATGAAGTCTCCCAAATAATTCAGGATCAGGGTCGTATTTATCTACTCAAAAAACTTGATGAGACCTCGGGTGAAGTTAAGTTTGAAGTATTTAGCATGGACATTAAAGCCGATCCGGTTGCCACAATTGATAAACGATCCCAGACGGCTGATGATTTCAGCTATTATGCAAAGGAAAGTGGATTTCAAAAAGAAGCCCAGCGTCGTAATCTGGAGATTAAAAACGCATTTGCTACCAAGGGCAATAACTTTATTTCGGGCATCGGACAGAGCCGCCAGATCATGAGCTTTCTGGAGACGGCGGAAGAAGGCAAAATTTCTGATCCCATCGAGCTTTCCAACCAGTTTGTAGTCATCAAGGTCACCCAGGTAACGCCGGCCGGTGTGAGACCTTTTGACGACGTGAAAAACCAAATCCGGACGGTTGTGATGAATACTAAACGCAAGCAGAAAGAGCTGGAGCGGGTTAATAAGCTAGCCTCGGAAAATAACAACTTGCAAGCGATTGCCAAGGCGGCCGGCAAGGAAGTACAGAATGTTGAGTCGCTTTCAAAAAGTGCCAATAGCATTGAAGGTGCGGGGCGAGAGCCTAAAGTAGTAGGGGCTGTTTTTGGATTGAAAGAAGGAGAACAGTCGAATGCCGTGGAAGGTACAAGTGCAGCTTTTATTATTAAAGTGAACAAACTTCAAAAAGCTGATCTTTCCAATCTCACTTCGGCACAAAGGCAGCAAATCCGTCAACAATTGCAACAACAAAAGACCGCTGCATTCATGAATACATGGATCGATCAGCTTAAAAAAGAGGCGGATATTGTTGATAATCGTGCTAAACTGCTGAGGCGATCATAACAGTTAGCCATTTTATTATTGAAGTACTTAGGGCAAGGGGAATGCTTCTTGCCCTTTTTTATTTTATATGATAGCTCGAGTTTTTAATCAGAATTATCAGTAAAAATGTCAAAAGCCGATAAAAAATGGATGAGCCTGGCCCTGGAGATTGCCGAACGCGGGGCGGGTTATGTATCCCCCAATCCAATGGTAGGTTGCGTTATTGTATCGGCGGAAGGCAAGAAGATAGGGCAGGGATTTCATGAACGCTATGGCCAGGCACATGCCGAAAAAAATGCGTTAGATTCGGTTACCAATGAGGATCAACTCAAAGGCGCCACGGTATATGTCACGTTGGAACCTTGTGCTCATCACGGGAATACACCACCTTGCTGCGAGATGCTGGCCAATCTTCCTATCAGCCGGGTCGTGGTGGCTATGGAAGATCCCACACCCAAAGTAGCCGGACAAGGTATTGAACATTTAAAAGATCATGGCATCAGGGTGGATGTGGGACTAATGAAGGAGGAGGCGGAAAAGCTGAACGAATTCTTCCTGCATTACCAGGCCTATAATCGCCCTTTCGTGACGCTTAAAATTGCCCAGACATTGGACGGCTATATTGCCGCTCCCGACGGTGATTCCGAATGGATTTCCGGTCCTGAGTCGCGTGCCTTGGTGCACCGGTGGCGCAGCCGATATGATGCGGTGATGGTGGGAAGGAATACAGCCCTGCTTGATAATCCGCGCCTAACGGTACGTCACGTCGAAGGGCGCCAGCCGAAGCGTATTGTTATTGACGGGCCGCTGGATCTGCCACGTGAGTTGAATTTGTTTACCGATCAGTACGAGGAAAAGACCATCGTGCTTACGCATAATAAAGAGAAATTCCAGAATGAAGCAGACCCTATGCTGAGTATGCTGCAGTCCGATTATTTTCGCGGAAAGACATTGCTGGTAGATGAGAAAAACGGGCATACGGATCTGAAGCAAGCATTACGTGAATTGGGAGGGTTACCGATCACGTCGGTATTGGTTGAAGGGGGACAGAACCTTGCCTCTGCCTTATTGCGCGAGCGTTTGGTAGATAAAATAGAATGTTTTATCGCGCCCAAGATGCTGGGCGGTGGCACTAAATCAGTGATGGGGGTGGGTATCAATCATATGTCGGAAATTATGGAATTTCGAGAGGTAGAATGGCAACAGATTGGGAATGATTTACTGTTTTCTGGGTATTTTTAAAAGATTAACTAATTTGTTTTGAGCCCTAATATTTAAAGAGGTTATTATTTTGTTTACGGGAATCATTAAATCAGTAGGGAAAGTCAAGCATATCAAATCGCTGAACGGTGGCAAAGAAATTACTATTGCCGCCGATATGGCCAAGGATGTCGGCATCGATCAAAGCATTAGCATTAACGGGGTTTGCCATACGGTGACGGCCTGTGATAAAGATACATTTACGGTGCAAAGTGTAGAAGAGACGCTCCGAAAGACGAATATCGGTGATTTGAAAGAGGGCAATTCAGTAAACCTGGAGCGCTCGCTCAAACCCAATCAATTGCTGGACGGACACTTGGTGCAGGGGCATGTGGATGCCACCGGTACCATTAAGGCAATGGAGCAGGAGGGCGCCGATTTGCTGATAACGATTGAATATCCAAAGGAATATGCCGATTTGATTGTAGGGCGCGGCAGCATCGCTATTGACGGCATCAGCCTCACCGTAGCGAATGAACTAGACCATACTTTTTCAGTGGCGATTATTCCCTATACGTTCGAGCACACCAGCCTCCATGAAAAAGAAGTGGGAGAAACGGTCAATCTTGAATTTGATGTATTGGGCAAATATGTAGTAAAATATTTACAAAATCGAGAGGGGTAGATTTATGTCCATGTCACAGTTTGGGGTATTTAGGTATCTAAGAAAGTTATGCTACTGTGAACACCTCCCGTCCTGCACGAAAAGAATGTGCGAGACCTCCTCCTACCCGAAAAAAATCGGGACAGGCAAGGAAGGATTTTTTATTTCCTTTTTATTGGTCACATCTTGATATTTGGCATATTGTAGAATGGGTTGATATAGCATTAAATGAATATTAGCCAATAACATTAAAAGCACCTTTGATGTCATCCTGAATTTATTTCAGGAGCTGTTGCACGATTTGACAAGAGGCAACGCGTCTGCCAATAGGTATAGGATTAAACAGAGTTTTTTTATCAGATGATATAACTCGGCAATTGATAACGCGTCCTGTCAGCATCAAAACATTTCCGATTATTTATATATCTCTAATAAAAACCCGGCGGGGCTCCGCGCCCGTTTCCGGAGCTGCGTTGCAGGTTGTTGAGCAATGGTAATTTTTGAAGGATGCTTTGTAATCTCCCGGCATTAAGACTAAGTGAAAAGAAATAAAACTGGTTCTCCCCGAAGGGATTCATCGTGAAAGAAAGCGTCCATTCATGCAGACTCCGATTCAGAGAGAATTGAGAAGGCGTCAATTTATGTTTACCGATATCATATCCAATCTGGGTACGGAAATTCCATTTGGGCGTAAGCTTTAGCTGGATGTTGGAAGCGTTAATTTGTGCATTCATAGTATGCCCTCCCAAAGGATTTTTTCTCCAGCTGTAATGAAAATTTACCGAGAAGGATAAGGGTGAGTCGAACGACTGTACGGGCCGGTCGTTGAAGTGGGGATCTACCGGGTGGAATATCGATTGATTCAGCGGATCATAATGGGCCGGGTAAGGGGGTGTGTCGTTCACTTGCA